>JBBQAC010000346.1:0-3688 GCA_038315915.1 Phormidesmidales cyanobacterium | reverse complement strand
AGAAGGCTCTCTGACGGCGACCGGCTGACCGAGAAAGCCCATCGCTTCTTCGCACCAGGCTACCCAGGCGAGCTGTTGCCGAATACCCGCTCGCAGTGCCAGATACTGAAACTGGCTTTCACGCGAGAGCTGAGGCACCTGTGCGTACTGCTTGGAAATAATCTGGTAGCTTTTGAGCTTGTCTTTATGCTGCTGGTAGTAAGTTTGTAGCGTTTGTACGAGAGTGTCAGTCGGGACGGTATGGCCGACCGATAGCCTCACGAGCAGGTTTGACTTGAGCGGGGTAATTGCCTCTGGCTCCCCGATCCACTGTTGCAAAGACTGTCTGCCCGCATCGGTGACGGTATACAGCTTTTTATTAGGCCGGTTTTCCTGCTCAATTTTTTCAGCGGAAACGTGCTCGTCCTCTTCGAGCCTGGCGAGCGCCTTGTAAATTTGCTGATGGCTGGCACTCCAAAAACACTCAACCGACTTATTAAAGCGCTTAACTAAGTCATAGCCGCTACAGGGCTGATTGATCAGCGCGGCCAAAATCGCATAGGAAAGAACCATACTCTAACTCAAGAATATTCACCTGTAGACATAGTAGGGCAACACGGGGATCAACTGAACCGATCAAGCCCCTGCCATAGACCGCCATGCCGCCGGGAATTTATCGCTTAGTCGCCACACCCCGGTAAAAATAACCGCCTACCTTTGGCAAGTCAGGCGCGTAAAATTCTTCTACCGTCAGCTCGTCAAATACCGACCTTACCAGCTCGTCTATTTTACGATTGAGGTGGCACCCATCGGCGATTACTCGCTGAATCGGCGTCAGTCGATTTTGCCAGGTCTGAATCTCGGGTTCGCTGCTCAGCCCGTGCTCAATGAAGAAAAATTGGCCACCAGGCTTGAGTACCCGGTAAGCCTCGCTCAGTGCTTGCTGCACATTCGGAATGCTGCACAGCGTCCAGGTGCACACCACATTGTCAAAGCTTTCGTCGGCCATCGGCAGATTTTCGCCCCCGAGCAGTTTGGTCTCTACCGGAATTGGGCTGGCGTCGATGCGCTTTTGGGCAAGTTTTCCCATCCCCTCATTGGGATCGAGGGTCGTCAGCGACGTCACCGTTGCGGGATAGTGCGGCAAATTCAGCCCCGTGCCAAAGCCAATTTCTAAGACCTCTCCCCCTACATCCTTGAGCAGTTCTCTCCGGTAGGCCGTCATCGACTCAGAAGACATCGTCAGCTCCAGCAGCCGAGGAAAAATGAGGCGCGAATAAATGCCCATGCGATTGTCCTGAGTTGAACCTATCCCTTAGATCCTATCCGCATCAGCCCCGATCACAACATCTCATCACAGACGGCACACCGCCCCTATTCCTTATTAACAGAACTTCTGGTAGCGTTTTAATTTGCGTCTTCAAGAGGAGAGATCTATGGCAGCACTCGAAGGGCGACATCTGCTGAGCTTGGCAGACCTGAATACTGATGAAATCACCCATTTGCTCCATACCGCTGCCCGCATCAAGTCGGGGGAAATCAACCCCCAATGCCCTCAGAAAATACTGGGACTCGTCTTTAAGAAAGCCTCTACGCGCACTCGCGTCAGCTTCACCGCTGCCATGTACAAACTCGGCGGTCAGGTGATTGACCTCAACGCCAACCTCACTCAAATTGGCCGGGGCGAACCCACCGCCGACACCGCCCGCGTCCTAGATCGCTACCTCGACGTCTTGGCCATTCGCACCTTTGAGCAAGCCGAAGTCGAAGCCTTTGCCCACTACGGCAGCATTCCAATTATCAACGCGCTAACCGATCTGGAGCATCCCTGCCAGATTTTGGCCGACCTGCTTACCGTTCAAGAAGAATTTGGTACCTGCCAAGGGCTCACCATGACCTACCTGGGAGACGGTAACAACGTCGCTCACTCGCTAATTTTGGGCTGCGCGCTCATGGGGATGAACGTGCGCATCGCTACGCCACAGGGCTACGAACCCGATAGCGCTATTGTCAAAAAAGCAGAGGCCATCAGTCAGGGCCGCAGCGAGATTGTCGTCACCGATGACCCCAAAGCCGCCATTGAAGGGGCGCATACGCTCTACACGGACGTTTGGGCAAGCATGGGGCAAGAAGACTTGGCCGCCAAGCGCATTCCGATTTTTGCCCCCTATCAAATTAACGCCGCAGCCATGACCCTGGCAGATCCTAAAGCAATTGTGCTGCACTGCCTACCAGCGCATCGCGGGGAAGAGATTACTGAGGAAGTGATGGAAGGCGCTCAGTCTCGCATTTGGGACGAGGTTGAAAATCGGATGCACGCACAGCAGGCGCTGCTAGCGGCAGTTTTAGGAGCAGTCTGAATGCGCCTAACGCTCGGGGTTCAGTTGGGTCTTGGGCGGCGCGATCCTGGCAAACTGCCAGCCAATCAGGCTGAGCAAAATGAGTCCCAAAAGCCCCGCTAGCGGATTGTCATCAATGCCGGTGACCCATTCTGGAACGCGGCCAGTGTAGTCGCTCAGTCCGCCTACATTCACAATGTAGTAGCCCCAAATCAGGCCAGCATGGAGGCCAATAGGGTAGCCCAGGCGGCTACGAGTGCCTTTTTTGCTCACAGAGGGCTGACCGGTAAAGGATCGCCTCGCCCAGACCAGCGACAATCCTAAAATGACTAGGCCCAAAAACTGCGGGAAGGTGCGCACAATCTCGGCCCACGGCTTAATAAAGTGCGTTCCCGCAAAAAATAGCGCATTCATTATCAGCGCGGCCCTGGCGCTGTAGTCCTGCTCTAATTCTGCTAGCACCCAGCCCCGAAATAGCATTTCTTCGGCAAAGGCGACCGCCAGAGCGATCGGCAGTCCTTCGGCGATAAATTGCCCTAATCGCGGACTTGGCGCAGTCGGGGTAGCCCAGCCCAGCAGTGTTTCTATGCCAAAGAGTGAAAAGACACCTAAAACTCCAATGGCCAGAGCCAAACACAGGTCACGACCGGTCTGAGCTTGAAAGATTAGACCGCAGCGTTGTAACGGCTGGGGCCAATGGTGAATTATCTGGCCCCAGCGCGGTAATACCCACAGAAAGCACCCGTACAGCAGCACCAAGGCGGCAATTTCTGCGGCACCCGAATGGCCTGATACAGCGCCCAGCCAGTACAGCGGTGCGGCGATCGGAATCCAGGGGATCGCCAGCAACCCTAAGAATATAAAAATCCGCCACCAAGCCCCCTGTTCCCTGACGAGCCCTTCTAATCGTTGTCTTTTGAAAGGGCTCACAGGAAATCATCTGCTGCGCAGATAGCGAGGGGGAGCGAGAGCAGACACGGGAATATATCGGGATACTATTCGTCTGGCTCGATGGTGCTGGTAAGCCCCTTGCTGCAAAGCGTCTCACAGTAAAACTCAGCATGCTCCAGTTCGCAAATAATCACTAGGCCCGTTCCCGAATTGTGGGCCTGCATCATGATATCGATTGCCTGAGGCGCTGTTAGCGAAGGGATCGTTTGCACTAAGCACTCAACTACATACTCCATGCCGTTGAAGTCATCGTTATGAAGTAAGACCCGGTAGCGAGGGGCAATTTCACGAACCGTTGAAGTGATCGGTTTTTCGATGGTTCCTACAGAGGTTGGCATAGTTCTTATTTGCTCCTTACTCAACAAATCCGCATCGCAAGTGTAAACACTTTGTCAATGGTAGCGATCGCCCAGCCCTTC
>JBBQAC010000329.1:0-4006 GCA_038315915.1 Phormidesmidales cyanobacterium | reverse complement strand
CCAAACATTGCAGCGAACCGCCCTTGTTGTTAAGGGCAAGCACTTCGTCGGGGGCGCGGTGCAGGGCCGCTACATTGGCTGCAATCGACTCTGCGTTGATCTGCTCCGCCTGCTGATGCTGAGACAGCGCTGCTTGCAAATTGGCCAACCTTTGCAGCGAAGTGCCCTTGTTGTTCAGGGCTCCTACGTCGTCAGGGGCGCGGTGCAGGGCCGCGTCATAGGCTGCAATCGACTCTGCGTAGCTCTGCTCGGCTTGCTGATGCTGCGACAGCGCGGCTTGCAAATTGGCCAACCTTTGCAGCGAATTGCCCTTGTTGTTCAGAGTGGCTACACTTTCTGGATCGTTTGCTAAATGTTCGCTGTAGGCAGTGATTGCTTCTTGGTATTCCCGCTGTGCTGCCGTATGTTTCGCCAAATTCTGAAAGTACTGTCCCTCCGAATTAGAGACTAACCCCAGCTTAAAAGGCGTCTCAATTTTTAGCTCTCGCCGAATATCCAGCAGCGTCCCGCATGTCTCGTAGCGGCTTAGCTCCAGCGCTTGGTCAAACACTCCCACCCACTGGTCAACCCCTTCCGACCAGTCCAACCGATTAACGTGATAAATCGCTTCCAAAGATGACTGCGCCTGGTAATACTCCGCTAATGCCTCATGCGCCCTCCTCACCTCCGGCTCATCATCTAACCGCCGCATCAAATCATGAATCCGATACCAATCCTCCCCTCGCTGCTGCGCCTGCCACACAAACGAAAAATTCACCACCCGCCGAAACGTCGGCTCATCGGCAACAAAGCGCAGCTTCTCGCCCAACAGCCGATAAATCTCCCAATCGAACGCGCGGCAGGCACTCAGCGCATGAATCGCATAGCGCATATCCTCGTCGGCATAGCGCAGCAACCGCTCGATCAGCTCATCGCCCTTCGCCTCAAACTCAGGTACCGCTGCAAACTCATCCGGCCCTATCGGTATCCCCTGCGCCGCCGCCTCCAGCACCACATCCGCACACAGCCCCAAATGCAGCGGATGCACCTCCCACCGCTCCGGCTCATCATACGGATTCACACTGGCATAAGCAATCAAACGCTCCCGCAGCGCCGCATCCACAATTCCCACCTTTTGCAAATACGCGCCCGCATCCACCCCCGCCAAAAGCCCCACTTCCCGCAACTGCAAATAGCGCTCAGGAATCTCTGTCCCTAGCCTCACCGGCCCCGCCTGCGGCCACCGGGGCACATCCCGCCCCGCCACCACCACCACAATCCCAGCCGCCAAATCCAGCCCGCGCAACAGCCGCCGCAGCCACTCATCCTGCAAAAAATAAGTCTCCCTCGGCAAATTCCGCCGCGCCCCCCAAAACGCCTCATGCGTATCAAAAAACAGCGCCAGCCGCTCCGGTGCACTCGGCCCCGCCATCGCCGCATTCAAATCTGCTGCAAACAGCACCGGCAGCTCGTCAATCAGCTCTCGGTCAATGTCTTTACTCCGAATGCGGGCCTGCGTCTCCCTATCTACCCCCTGCTTGGCAAATTGCAGCGTCAGCCTCTCACTCCACCCCTGCACCCCAAAATCCAAAAACGCCTTCAGCACCGCCCCCACCGGGTTGCCCGTCACCACACCCCCCGTCACCGCATCGGCCAACCCCGCCACCTCACCCAGCGGAAACAGCGCCCGAATCTCATCCAGCGACTTCCCCTTACTGTGCAAATACCATATGCAGGCAAAGTCATAGCGCGGAAACCGCAGCCGACAGTTACCCGCCGCCGCCTCACCCAACGCCTTACGCAACAGCAACAATCCATAAAAGCGATCCTTCGGCTGCGTCTCATTCAGCGGCGACAGGCCAAAATCCAACAGCACCGCAGGCACCGGCAAATGCTGATCGGGCCTCAGCCTTTCCAACCACTGCGCCAGTTCCGCATCGCCCAGCCCCTTCACCTGCTGCCACTGCGCCGCCGTCAGCCGCTTACACACCGTCTGCTGCAAATACTTCAGCAGCAGCGACTTGCCATTTCCCCCCGCCCCATGAAAAAACAAAATCTCTTTAGCCGGTGGGTCATTGATGCGCTCAGCCAGCAGCCGAGTGAAGCTGTAGCGGTCAGTGAAAAGGGTAAGGGCGCGATCGCCCTCCGTAATCGAAGCCCTCGCCTGCAAATCGCCATCAATACTCATCCCCACCGCCCAATCAGAAATCTGACCTCATTTTGGCAAATTTAGACAAGCCCCGCTGTAAATATTGTCTAAATGACTTGAGTGTTGTGCTCTCATGAAAGAAAAATATCTGCCGCTATTTTAGCTAAAATTCTAGTAAGTCTGGTTGAAGCTGACTGATATCAGCCTTCTTCAGAACCCACTGCACTGTATAGGTTTGACGAAACTGGTAAACGTCGCCTTCGCGCAATCCACAAAGAACCCGTGGTAGTTGCAAGGAACGTGACCTGTGCCTCATATCTAGGTAGATGTCATGAGTTACTGAGGCTGGTTGCCCAAATCCTTGTACCAAACCATTTGAGGATGAGATCATCAGTGAACCTCAGGCTACTGGATAGATGCAAAGGAGTGTTCGCTTAAGTGATGTAGCAAGCGAGACATTTCTTGATGCCAAGAAAAGAGTTTTGACTGGGGGAAAAGTAAATTTAAGCTTTTTTCTCTGGCGAGAGCACAACACTCAAGTAAATGATCAGTCCAAACTTGTGCCCGTAGATAAACAGGGTAGCTTCCTGGCAGCTTTTAAGCGAGGCAGTGGTTTTGGAAAACCGGTTTGGGGCAAAAGAACGGAGGATGAAGCAGGAATTGCATGATCGCCTCACTTATCTTGCTCAAGGTAATAACGTAAAGCTTTGACAGTGTAGCGGTCTGAAAAGACTAAAATCTCTTTGATCAATGGTCAAAATTGTTGTAATCTTGAGCCTTTCGGAAATTGCCATGATGCAGGCGTCGACAAAATCGATTTTGCTATCTGCATACTGGTGCATGATGTCAGCAGCTCGTCCTATATCCGTATCCACCGCATCAACTAGCTCAAATTGACTAGCTGGCAACCCTTTTAGAAAACTGATAGCTGTCGGCACACCTGCATCACGACCCACGAGATAGGTGACTTCAACTAGAGCCAAGCGAGGAAGCAAGATTCTCGGATAGCGACTATAAACAAAGCGAACTTCAGAATGTCGTTGGTCTGAACTATTGATCAGCGCGACTACAAAGCCACTATCCGCTAAAGCGCTTTCCATGTGAAACCAGAAGTAGAAGTCACTTCCTGAGCGAGGATATCTTTTGCATGGGTCGCTAGGTCTGGAGAACCGGCAAAAAGACCCACGATTGGATCTTCTGCCACCGATGCCTCAGATAGGGTCGAATCAGATTCAGTAGCAGGATAAAGCCTCTGTTCTGCCAATCTTTTGATCTCATCAGCCAATTGGATCTGCTCAGATACACTGAGCTGCTGCGCTGCCTTTAATAGCTCTTGTACAGTCATCGCACTTAATTGCTTTTGAACAACGGGTCTCGGTATTAGACTAGCAAACTTGCTGGCACCCTGTAACCAGCTAGGATGAGCGGCGACCCTTAAGAACAGGTTTAGACGATGAAGAACGAGCGCTACCGGGCCGAGAACCACGCGATGACGAAGTCTTGCCACCAGAAGATCGCCCCTCTGATCTGCCGCGTTGACCGTCACCCCCGCGACTGCCGCCCCGCGCATTGTTGCGCCCGTTAGGAATCGGCTCCGGCGGGATTGAAAGGTCAGGTTCATACCCTGAAATAACCTCTTTAGGAATCTCTCGCTTCAGCAGCCGCTCAATATCTCTTAGCAGTATTTTCTCATCGACACAGACTAGAGAAACCGCCTGCCCTTCATTCCCCGCCCGCCCGGTGCGCCCGATCCTATGCACATAGTCTTCGGCGACGTTCGGCAGCTCAAAGTTCACCACATGCGGCAACAGGTCAATATCTAACCCACGGGCCGCAATGTCGGTGGCAACCAGCACGCGAATATCTCCATCTTTAAAG
>JBBQAC010000221.1:0-7779 GCA_038315915.1 Phormidesmidales cyanobacterium | reverse complement strand
TTGATAGGCGAGCACAAAGATGTCTACTAAGATTCTTGTCATCGAAGATGAGGCCGAAACAAGAGAGATTTTTCTCCGCTGTTTAGCCTTTGAGAAGTTTAGCGCTATGGGTGCAGAAGATGGTCAAACGGGGATCGAATTGGCTGCCCAGTATCAGCCTGACCTGATTGTCTGCGACATTATGATGCCAGATATGGATGGCTACGGGGTGCTGACGGCGCTGAGACAGCAGGAGAGAATGCTGCCAGTTCCTTTTATCTTTTTGACTGCCAAGGTGACCATGGCAGACCTCAGGCGGGGAATGGCGCTGGGCGCTGATGATTATTTGACCAAACCCTGTACGGTGGAGCAGTTTTTGAGTGCGATCGCCACCCGGCTTCAGCGCCACCAAGAAATTCGCCGCAGCGATCGCGCGAAGCAAGCGCAACCTATTCAAGCATCCTCCTCACCTGGCATATTCCCCGACTGCCCAAAATTAGCGCCTGTTTTCCAATTCATTGATACTCACTATCAGCAGCCTATTTACCTGAGCGATGTCGCTTGCGCCGCTGGCTATTCTCCGGCCTACCTGACCAATCTTTCTCAAAACCACACCGGACGAACCGTCAAAAGATGGATCACAGAACGGCGAATGGCACAGGCACGGCAAATGCTCAAGACCACGGCTCAGTCAGTCAGACAAATTGCTGAAGAGAGCGGCTACACCGATGCCGGATACTTCACGCGCCAGTTTCATAAGCTCCACGGCGTCACGCCCAAGGCATGGCGAGCTGCTGAAATGAAAAGTTTGGATCGGTAACAACCATTACGGAAAAAACAACCCAGTAGCAGTTGTTACTAAATAGGTTTAACAATCAGGAGAGATCATAGAAAAAGTCCTAATTTACCCCCAAGATCGTCCTATGTAACGATCTCTTTTAACCGATATAAGTTAAATAACAACAGCTTAAAGGCCAGTTCTTCGCACGCCTCAGGCGAATAAATATATGGTTTCAACATCCGCGTACAGCAAGCAAACCTTGCACAGTCTCAATCGCGACTGTAGCAGTCTCCTAAAGCGCTCACCCGTCGCCTGTGATTGTGGAGTCTGCGGGGGAACTAGCTTATCTATGGGCCACTGGGAATTTTTACAGACCATGCCCACCGACCCGTTAGATATGGTGAGCGATCTGGTCAAAATGGGCCTTTACAAAGATCAGCAGCTACAGGTTGCCGATAAAGTTAATGCCTATGAGCTGCGTAAAGCCCTTTTGCTCAAAGCTGCTGGCAAAGGTGACCCTAAGCGAGAAAAGCTGGTGCTGGCATTGGCAAAGCAGGCAGGCGGGATTGAGAACGCATTTGCTGCCGCTTTTGGCCCCGAAGCCGGACTCTTTTTTGCCGATACCGTTCGCACTAGCGGTGCCACCCGCCGCGAATTTCTCCGCAACATTGCGATTGGGGCGGCGATGGTTACGTTGACTAACTGCGCTAAGACCGAAGATCCTGGCGCAGGAGCGGTTGATGAGTCCGCTGAGGTGGATGTCTCTAGCCTGGAGAAAACGGATCTCAAAATTGGATTTATCCCGATTACCTGTGCCACACCCATCATCATGTCTGAGCCTTTGGGCTTTTATAAAAAGTATGGGTTTAACGCTGAAGTGGTGAAAATGCCAAGCTGGGGAGCAGTGAGGGATTCGGCAATCGCTGGAGAACTCGACGCCTATCACATGCTTGCCCCCATGCCGATAGCCATGACCCTGGGTCTCGGTTCAGGTGCCTTCGGAATGAAGCTCGCCAGCATTGAAAACATCAACGGTCAGGCGATTACGGTAGCCAACAAGTACAAGGGACAAATCAACGGCCCCGCTGACTTCAAGGGCTTCACAATGGGCGTGCCGTTCCCTTACTCCATGCACAATCTGCTGCTGCGCTATTACCTGGCAACTGGCGGCCTCGACCCGGATGTCGATGTCAAGATTCGCCCGGTTCCACCCCCGGACAGCATCGCGCAGCTGATTGCGGGAGATATTGATGCCTATCTTATGCCTGACCCCTTCAACCAGAGAGCGGTGTATGAAGACGCCGGATTTATCTTCAAGCTCACTAAGGAGCTTTGGCCCGGTCACCCTTGCTGTGCCTTTGCCGCCAGCGATCAGTGGATAGACACCAATCCCAATACGTTCAGAGCGCTGAACAAGGCCATTATTGAGGCGGCAGGCTATGCCAGCGACCAGGCCAATCGGACAGAAATCGCGCAAGCAATCTCGGATCGGGCCTTCCTAAACCAGCCGGTTGAAGTCGTCGAAGCTGTCCTAACTGGTAAATTTGAAGATGGACTCGGCAACACGCTAGATGTGCCTGACCGGATTGATTTTGACCCTTATCCCTGGCAGAGCTTTGCCAACTGGATTTCTTCCCAACTGGTTCGCTGGGATTTGCAGGGCGACGGTCTAGCGGCTAAAGAGATTCCTGAGAAGGGCTATGACGCAGTAGGCGAAGAAGTGTTTTTGACCGACCTAGCTAGAGAACTGGCTCAAGAAGTCGGGCTGAATCCACCGTCGGATGTTTACCGTGCCGAAAAGCTGGAGTTTGACACCTTCAACCCTGAAGCGCCCGACGAATATGTTAAAGAACAGATCGACAAGTATGGCGTTTAGGGCTGAATTTGAAGGGTTCTAAAACTGTACATATCCCAGGAGGGTCAAAGCGCATGACCATTAGCAAATCAGCGTCAGGTAAGCTGACATCGCCAGATAGTGAATCTCTTTGGCAAAACGAAAATGTTAGAGCGATCGCCCTATTCCTAATCTCACTGGCGCTGTTCCTGGCGTTTTGGGAAATTGGGGCAAACATGAAATGGTTTGCGAAGGGGATGCCGCCCGCTTCTGTAACCCTACAGGAGCTGTGGTGGTGGTCAACGCATCCCTTTTTCGACAACGGGCCAAACGACTTAGGTATTGGCTGGAATCTGCTGATCAGCCTGCGCCGCGTGGCGATTGGCTACACGCTAGCCTCCATCATTGCCGTGCCTTTAGGCATCTTAATAGGGATCTCCTCTGTAGCCTACAAAGCGTTCAATCCATATGTACAGCTCTTAAAGCCGGTATCGCCGCTGGCCTGGTTGCCGCTAGGTCTTTACATCTTTCGAGACTCTGAGCTAACCGGAATATTCATTATCCTCATCTCCAGCATCTGGCCCACCCTGACCAATACGGCCTTTGGCGTCGCGAATGTCAGCCCCGAATATTTGGATGTTTCCAGGACGCTGGGCGCATCCCGACTGCGAACTGTTTTCAAGGTGATTATTCCGGCGGCGCTGCCCAACATTGTCTCTGGACTGCGCATTAGTATGGGTATCTCCTGGCTAGTGATTGTGGCCGCAGAGATGCTATTAGGCACAGGGCTAGGCTACTTTATTTGGAACGAGTGGAACAATCTCTATATTCCTAACATTTTGGTTGCTATCTTTATCATCGGCCTGGTTGGGCTGATTCTCGATAGTATTTTTGCCGCTTTGGAAAAGTTTGTTGAATTTGGTCGTAAAGCATGAGTCCTTCACCTGTCGATTCTATCGTTCAACCCACTCGTCCTGTGCATTCAGAAACTACGATTCCGTCAGCGCAGCTTTCTATCCGCAACGTCACTAAGGTTTTTGCTGGTAAGCAAGATATTTTTAGCAAGCTGTCGCGCAAAACGACCCGTGACTTTACGGCAGTTGAAGATATTAGCTTAGATATTGAGCCAAATACTTTTGTCTCTATCATTGGGCCTTCTGGCTGCGGTAAATCTACCCTGCTGAACATGATCGCGGGCCTCTCCGATATCAGCGAAGGAGAAATACTGCTCAACAATCAACCGATTCAAGGGCCGGGGCCAGATCGAGGCATGGTGTTTCAAAACTACGCGCTTATGCCCTGGATGAGCGTTGAAGAAAATATTCGCTTTGCTGTGGAAACCGTATATCCAAAGCTGCCTGCTAAGCAGATGACCCGGCGCATTAAGGAAAATATTCAGCTAGTCGGGCTAACCGGCGCTGAGAGGAAACATCCTCACGAACTCTCAGGCGGGATGCGGCAGAGAGTCGGCATCGCCCGCGCACTGGCCATCGATCCGCAAATTTTGCTGATGGATGAGCCTTTTGGGGCGCTCGATGCGCTGACGAGAGGTTTTTTGCAAAGCGAAGTCGAACGGATTTGGGAGCAGCAGCGTAAGACTGTGATTATGATTACGCACAGCATTGAAGAAGCGCTGCTACTGTCAGACCGGATTGTGATGATGACTCGGGGGCCAGCCGCTCAGGTGAATGAGATTTTGGAAGTGCCGTTTCCCAGGCCACGCGATCGCGAAACCATCGACCAGCATCCGGCCTACCATGCGCTCAAAACCGAGATGGAGCGCCACCTGTTCCGCGAAACTCAGGCAGTAGAAGAATCTCGCGTTCGCTAATTGCCGCTCTGTTCAGAACAGTCTTAAACCGTAATTACTCAACCTACCAGATGTTTACTATGACCACTCCAGAAATCACTGCAAAACTGTTGGCCGCTAAGAAGGCAAAAGGTTTGAGCTTTGCCGATTTGGAAGAAAAGCTAGGCTTTGACGAAGTTTGGATTGCTTCTGTCTTCTATCGTCAGGCCAGTGCTTCTGAAGAAGAGGCCAGCAAAATGGTCGAAATGCTTGGGCTCGGGCCAGAATTTGCCGAAGCCCTAACCGAATGCCCCCTCAAAGGCGGGCTCGATCCGCTAGTGCCCACCGACCCGCTGATCTATCGCTTTTACGAGATTATGCAGGTGTATGGAATGCCGGTGAAAGCGGTGGTGCATGAAAAGTTTGGCGATGGCATTATGAGCGCTATTGACTTTTCAATTGACGTAGAAAGAGAAGAAGATCCGAAGGGTGATCGCGTCAAAGTCATCATGTGCGGCAAGTTCTTACCCTATAAAAAATGGTAGCGCTGCGGTATTGATATCAACGGATAACGCAACGCTGCCAAAACTATGAAATAGCTCGTGACGCTGTCGGCGCATCAAAGCGGAATACAGCAGGGAATGACAATACAGCTACTCTGCGGCTTGACAGTTGATTGCAGCGTCAACGCCGCAGCTTGACAGGCCCGAAAGCGTTGCGGAGCCATTTGCACTGTAGCCAGTAGGCTTTGCTGGCCCAAGAGCTGCTTGACATAATCTGAGCAAGACTCGCCATAAAGCACCCGGTGCGGGCAAGAAAATCCCTTACGGGGTGAGAAATATCGCTGATAGGTGTTAATGCTGGCGATCGCACTGCGGCGAGTGAATCGATCAAACGTGCCTGACATGGGGCTGACTCATTGAGAACGCTTCTCTTTTATCGTAGATAGACTCTCTGGAAATCTATCAAAGGAGCCATTAGTGGCCCCCAAAATGGTTGTAGATACTGTTGTGATTAGCCTGCCGCACATCAGGACAACTTGAGACGTCGCCATCAGCTAAGACCAATCAATTATCATAAATGAGGTCAGTAAGCGGATGTGAAGTGATGACAACTAAGGTAGTAGAGACAGCGGCTCAAGCTAACCAGCCAGCGCACTCGGAAATTGATGGCCCCAAGGCGAAGGGGCTGCGACGGATGCTGCGGATCTTTCGCCTTATTTTGCAGCCGATGGGCTATATGGATGATAGCGTTCGGCGCTATGGGCCTATGTTTCAGATCGGCGGTGACAGCCCAGCGCCGCTGGTATATGTGGGCGATCCTGATGTCGTGCGAGAGATTTTCACCCTAGATGACAGCAAAGTCATCACTGGCCAACAGAATCAAATTCTTCAGACGATGGTGGGTGAGCGCTCTATTCTGCTATTAGATGGCGACCCGCACCGCCGACAGCGCAAGCTGCTAATGCCACCTTTTCACGGCGATCGCTTGCGTACCTACGCCCAACTTATTGTTGACATCACCCGGCAGGTGAGCGCTAGCTGGCAACCTGGGCAGTCGATTGTAGCGCGTTCACCCATGCAAGACCTGACCCTGGGCGTCATTCTACAAGCCATTTTTGGGCTGAGAGAAGGGGAACGGCTGTCTCAGCTTCAACGGCTCATGGGCACCCTGCTAGATGCCTTTGCCTATCCGATTAGTGCTAGCTTTCTGTTTTTTCCGGGGCTGCAAAAAGACTGGGGGCCTTTGAGTCCCTGGGGCAAATTTCTCCGCGTGCGAGAGGCGGTGCGATCGCTGATTTATGCTGAGATTCGCGATCGCCGCCATGCCCTTAGTCAGTCTGGTGAGCGCTTACAAGGGAAAACAGATATTCTTACCCTGCTGCTCCAGGCAAGAGATGAAAACGGCGAAGCGATGAGTGATGAAGAACTCCATGATGAGATCGTCACCCTTCTGTTGGCCGGACATGAGACGACCGCCTCAGGCATCGTCTGGGCGCTGTACTGGGTTCATCATTTGCCAGAAGTGCAGCAGAAATTGCGAGCTGAACTGGCAACGCTAGGCGATGACCCTGACCCTATGGCGATTTCTCAGCTCCCTTACCTGACCGCTGTTTGTCAGGAAGCGCTGCGGATTTTTCCGATCACACCAACAACCTTTGTCCGTCAGCTACGCGAACCGATGACGATGGCGGGCTACTCCTTCAAAGCGGGAACCGCCCTGATGCCAACTACCTACATCATTCACCAGCGCCCAGATATTTATCCTGAGCCCAGACAATTTCGCCCTGAGCGCTTTTTAGAACGGCAGTTTGCCCCCCACGAGTACCTGCCCTTCGGCGGCGGTCATCGGTACTGCATTGGCTCCGCCCTCGCCATGATGGAACTCAAGCTCAGCGTGGCAACTTTGTTGAATGACTTTGAGCTTGCACTGCTGCATTCCCGCCCCGTCCTACCATCCCGCAGAGGCTTGACGATGGCTCCGCCTGCTTCTATGAAACTGAAGGTCAAGGCAAAACTAAGCAGATAGAATATCAAGGGAATCGCCTCGGCCTATAATGTCGGTAGGGCCTGTTCAATGGCTACATCGTCGTTAGCTCTCTGACTAAACTGATGGCATACCCGCTGCAAGAGCGATACATCAATTTGCTGACCGACTTTGGCTTCAAGCGTGTCTTCGGCTCGGAGCCCAACAAGCAGCTCTTGATCGACTTTCTCAATACGCTGCTGCCCGAACGCCACAGAATTCAGACGCTCTCCTACAAAAGCACTGAGAACCTCGGCAATACGCAGATCGACCGCAAGGCCATCTTCGACATCTATTGCCAGGGTGAGAACGGGGAGCGCTTCATTGTCGAAATCCAAAAGGCGAAACAGAACTTCTTCAAGGACAGAAGCGTCTTCTATGCCAGTTTCCCGATTCAGGAACAGTCGCTGCGGGGTGAATGGAATTTTCAGCTCGCGCCTGTCTATTCGATTGGCATTCTTGACTTTATCTTCGACGACCATCAGCACGAAGACACCTTGATCCACACCGTCGAATTGAAGAATCAGCATTGCGACGTATTCTACGACAAGCTGAAGTTCATCTATGTGGAGCTGCCCAAGTTCACAAAGACGCTCGACCAGCTAGAGAGTCATCAGGACAAGTGGCTGTACCTACTCAGACACTTGCCAGAATTAGACGACCAGCCCCGCCCTTTCCAGGACGCCGTTTTTCTACAGTTGTTTGAGATTGCAGAAATCTCGAATTTCTCGCCTACTGAGCAGGACAGCTATCAGAGCAGCTTGAAGTACTACCGCGACCTGAATAATGTCATCGACACTTCCAGGCAGGAGGGATTACAAGAGGGAATTGAACAAGGAATTGAGCGAGGTCGCAAGGCAGAAAAGATTG
>JBBQAC010000170.1:0-9843 GCA_038315915.1 Phormidesmidales cyanobacterium | reverse complement strand
AGGAAGATCGGTGCGGCGCAGGTCTGGTAGGTTACCGAGGATGGGGATGAGGTCGTCGAAACCTTTGTGCGGTTCGGGAGTAGCGGCGATGAGTTTAGCGGTATAGGGGTGCTGGGGATGTTGGAAAAGAGTGCGGGTGGGAGCGCTTTCGATCAGGTGACCGGCGTGCATGACCAGGATGCGATCGCAATACTGTGACGCCAGCGCTAGGTCATGGGTAATTACGACGGTGGCCATCTGTTGTTCCGTCGCCAGATCTTTGAGCAAATTCATCACTGTTGCCTGGGTGGTGACATCGAGCCCGGTAGTGGGTTCATCGGCAATTAAAAGCTGAGGCGAACAGGCCAGCGCCAGCGCGATCATGATGCGCTGACAGAGCCCGCCCGATAGCTCGTAGGGATAGGCATCGTAGCGCTGCTGGGGGTCAGGGATTTTGACCTGAGTGAGCAGTTCTATGGCACGAGGCTGAAGCTGCGCTTTGGTTAAGTCGGTATGGCAGCGCAGCACATCGACAATTTGCTTGCCGACTTTGCGAATGGGATTCAGCGACACCCGAGGATTTTGAAAAATCATCGACAGATCCTGACCGCGAAGCTGCCTGAGTTTGCGCTCGGGCAGCTTCAACAGATTGGTGTAAGCTCCCGCCGACTCCCACAAAATCTCTCCAGCGCTCACATGGCCAGCACGGTCTAAAATTCCTAGAATTGCCAGCGCTAAAACAGACTTTCCTGAACCGCTTTCTCCGACAATGCCAACCGTTTCACCTTTATTAATTTGAAAGCTGATATTTTCCAACGCCTGAACGGTGCCGCTGCGAGTGCGAAATTCTACAGCGAGATTACGAACCGAGAGTAAAGCCGCCTGCGCTGTTTTAGGCGGCGTGAGCGCTGAAGCAATCATGAGCTACGTCCTCATTCTCGGGTCGATCAGGTCTCGCAATCCATCGCCTAGCAAGTTAAAACAAAAGACCGCCAGCATTAGCACCCCGCCAGGGAAAAAAGCCATCCACCATTCTCCAGAGATAATATAGGTCGCACCTTCTGCGACCATAATCCCCCACTCTGCTGTCGGAGGCCGCACGCCCAAGCCAATAAACGAGAGTCCCGCCGCATTGAGAATAGCCCAGCCCATATTGAGCGAAATATGCACCATCATCACCGGCAACACGTTCGGAAAGAGATGATGGAGCATAATTTGCAGGTGACTGTTCCCCGCTAGTCGCGCCGCTTCTACGTAGCCCGCTTCGCGCCGCACCAGCACTTCCGAGCGAACAACTCGGGTATACAGCGGCAAATTAATTACAGCGGTGGCATAAATGATATTTTCGACAGTGTTGCCAAGCGCCGAGACCAGTCCCATCGCTAATACGAATAGAGGGAAGGCCATGATTGTATCGACCAAGCGGCTGATGAGGCGATCGCTCCATCCCCCAAAATAGCCCGCGCAGGTTCCCAAAATGCTGCCCAAGAAAAAAGAAATCGCTACCGCAACCACCGCAATACCCAGATCTAACCGGGTGGCTACAATCACGCGGCTGAGGACATCGCGGCCTAAGTCGTCGGTGCCAAACCAGTGAGCGAAAGTCGGCGGCGAGAGGGCTTGGGCGGCGTTACTGGCGAGGGGTGCATAGGGAGCGATCGCCTGCCCGAACACCGCAAACAGCACAAATACAAAAAACAGAATAAACGCGCCAAAAGTCACCCAATTTTCGCTGATAATATAGCGAGCCTGAGCAAACTTTGACTGCGAGAAAGATTCAGAATCTACTCTAGAAAGCGTCATGACGATACCCCTGCTCGCGGATCAATCAGCGCATACAGCAAATCAATCAACAGATTGAGAAACACGTATAGCAACGCCATCGTCAGTACAAATCCCTGAACAGCCGCGTAGTCCGAAGCTACTAACGCCGATATTGCATAGGAGCCGATTCCGGGCCATGCAAACACTTTTTCAACCAGTACATTTGCACCCAGCAAAAAAGAGAACACAACGCCTAACGTAGTCACTATCGGCAGCAGCGCATTCCGAAAAGCATAGCCAAATAAAACAGTACTCGGAGAGAGCCCACTAGCCCTAGCTGTGCGGATAAAGTCACTGGAGAGCACACCCAGCATAGCAGCGCGGGTGACCCTGGCCAGCGGCGCGAGGGCAAACAGTCCCAGCGTAACAGCAGGCAGCACAAGCTGAGAAAGCGCCGCCCAAAAGGTTTCCAAATCGCCTGCCAGCAAACTATCGACTAAAAACAGTCCGGTAATAGATTCCGGATTTGAATAGAGAATAGCCAGCCGTCCTGTCGGCGCAGGGGCGATGCCTAGCTGAAAATAGAACACATACACCAGCAGCAGCCCCGTAAAGAAGGTGGGCAGCGAAACCCCCGCCGTCGCTAGGATTCTCACGCTATGGTCAATCCAGGAGCCAGGGCGAGTCGCAGCAAGGATACCTAAAGGGAGTGCCAGGGTTAGTGAAAGAAACAATCCCGCCAGAGTAAGTTCTAAAGAAGCAGGTAGGCGAGTTAGCAAATCGGAGAGTACTGTCTGCCCGGTGGTGAGCGACTTACCCAGGTCACCTCTCAGCAGCTCTCCTACGTAGATGAAAAACTGTTCTGGGAGGCTGCGATTGAGTCCCAGTGTTTCTCGAATTTGATCAATGGCCTCCTGAGTAGCGGCAGGGCCTGCAAAGTAAGCCGCAGGGTCACCGGGGAGCGCGCGGGTGAGACAAAAAGTGATGACAATCACACCGACAACGCTAGGAACAGCGGAGAAGATACGGCGGATAATAAGCGTGGGGGTGGAAGGGCGAGACATATCAGCTTCTCTAAACCTTCTTCAACTGTCGATAGTCTAGCTGCCGGTGAAACCAGTACTGATAGCCTTCAACATTAGTCTGCATAGCCACCGACAAATAGGGCTGTGCGATCACGATTCGGGGCATATCTTCAAAGGCAATCTTGAGAAACCCTTTGACATTTTCTTGGTAGGTGGGGTCACCCGGCTTACTAGCCAGCGCAGCATCTACCTGTTTATCCAGCGCTGGGTTTTGATAGGCGCTGCCGTTAAAGGTCGCGTTTTGCCCGTGATAGGAGTAAAAGAAGAAGTAATCAGGGTAGTTTAGCCAGCCGCCAAAGTTGTTGACGATCATCGGTTGGCTTTTTTCGACCAGGACAGCGCGAAAGTTAGAGCTAGGAACTTTATTGAGCGAGATATTAATCCCGATTTTGGCCAGCGATTCTTGTACGAGAACGCTCATGGGTTCGGCCCATTCCTCAGTCCCCAGGTCAAAGGCCAGCGTGGTCTCAAATCCGTCAGGATAGCCGGATTCGGCCATGAGCGTTTTGGCTTTTTCCAGGTCGGTGTTGTAGGAATACGGCTGAGGCCAGTCTACAGTGGTAGGCTCTGCGCTTTTTGCCCCGTACATTTTGATACATTCGCCATAAAGTGCGGTTTCTACAATGTCATCGTAAGGCATGGCATAGGCAACGGCCTGACGAACCTTTACATCGCTGAAGGGGTTCGCGGCTCCGGCAAGTTCGGGCTGAGAGTTGAGATCGACCGTGTACAGACAGTTTTCAATAGGGGTAGAAACGATGGTGTAGCTGTCGTCTGCTTTGAGTTCGCTGATATCTTTTTCGGAAACGTCGTAGTTGATATCGATGTCGCCTTTTTCGAGCAGGGCGCGGCGGTTACCGGCTTCAGGAACATTGAGCCAGATAATTTTCTCGATGGCAGGCGCAGGGCCGGATTTCCAGTCCTCGTTGCGTACCAATACGACCCGTTCTTCAGGTTTATAGGTGTCGAGGCTGTAGGCTCCGCCGCCTGCCGGATTCGCGTTTACCCACTCCAGTCCCCAGGGATCTTCATCAGTGAGGTGAGGTTCTATCAGGGCTGAGTTCATGATGGCCGGGATAGGGACTGCCATGTCTATGAGAGAGAGCTTGTCTTCACGCGGGAGATTCACCTGAAAGGTGCTGTCATCGACGGCAACAAACTGGTCGGTATTTTTGAGCGCTCCGGCTTCCATTTGGAAGGTGGGAAAGCCACCAACGGACACAGCGCGGTCATAAGACCATTTCACATCTTTAGTCGTAACAGGGGTGCCATCGTGAAAGGTCGCGTCTTTACGCAGCTTAAAAGTGATAGATAGGCCGTCGTCTGCCACTTCCCAGGATTCGGCAAGTTCAGGCTCGACTACGGTGTAGTCGTAGGAGAGGGTACCGTCTTCCAGCGTTTTGTTGCCAAAGGTGACGAGGCGATCATAAATGGCCCAGGAGACACCATAGGCGGGGCGGTTGGTGCCCACCTGATGAAGGTCGAGACCGTTGGGAAATCCGCCGCCCTGGACGACAGTGATGACAGCGGGTTCGGCGCTTTCACTGCTGCCGGTTGCGGCCTCGCCCCCGGCAGGCTTAGAAGTATTGCCACAGGCGTTGATCAGCGCTATCAGGGAAACCCCAGTCGTGAAGGCAGTTCCCTGCTTCAGTAAATCTCGTCGCCGCATTATAATGCTCCTTTACCAAACGACTCTGGTCGGTACGATTTGCATTATTGTCCATGCCGCCAGCGAAATTTTTGAGGTACAATTCGGGAAAAAATCGAGAAGATGGCGAAATGGTTTTCGATTATTGGATACCTACTACCGCTTGTCAGAGGACGTATCTATAATAGGGAAATAGGAAAACAGAAATACCGCCTGTAAATCCGAAGTAAGCAATTATCCTGTATTAGGTAGAAAATAAGCTTAACAATGTCTATACATCCTGTGGAAGAGGCTCAGCACAGACTCCAAGAACTCATTAATGAGGTCGCGGAGTCTCATAAGCCAATCATAATCACCGGGGAAAACAGCAACGCGGTTCTCATAGACGAAGAAGACTGGTCTAGTATTCAAGAGACCTTATATCTGCTTTCTGTACCGGGTATGGGTGAATCCATCAAAGAAGCTATGGCAACGCCCCTTGAGGAATGCGATGAGAAGATAGAGTGGTGAAATGGCGAGTCGTTTACTCCAGGCAAGCAAAAAAGGATGCGAAAAAGCTTACTGCGAGCAATCTAAACAAAAAGGCCCAGAAGTTAATTGAAATTATTGCTTTGAATCCATTCCAGATGCCGCCACCTTACGAAAGGTTGTCTGGAGAATTATCGGGAGCTTATTCGAGACGAATTAATATTCAGCATCGCCTTGTGTACGAAGTCTTTGAAGCCGAACATACAGTCAGAGTGATTAGAATGTGGACGCATTACGAGTAGCTGTTACACTGAAAGCAAAATGGTCAGCGTAAGATTTCCGCTTTCCGAAAGCATTTTGTACATGCTCTGGCGATTGAGATCGGTCATATCAGAAAGCATCCCTACGCCACCACAGGCTTCTGCTACATCCCGTAGCGCCAGCAAAAATTCATCCGCTGAACCGTCCTCAATAGCGGCTGTTAAGTACTCTGCTGCTACTTCAGAGTCTGTCAATTGCTCAAATAGGAACTCTTTATATTCTTTAGTTGGCATTCTGTTGATGCACCCTAAAAAGGTACTCTCCCCTCTGGTGTAACATAGTTTTTGACAACTTTTGAGTTTGCGTCCATCATAGCAGTGTCGCATTAACACGACAAAAATGTCGAGCCTATTACGAGATTAGGATACAGGCAATGTCATCTTCCACTCTGTACAAAGATACTAATTTTCTAGAGGCGGCACCCGGCAGCCTAGAGGTGAACTGGATTCATGGATCAGTCTCTGCTAAGCACAACACCGACCCCGATATTCAAGTCCACGCATACAACGAGCATACCTTCATCCTTCGGCAAAACATGGCGGTGCATGTCGAAGCGCCTTTCATGTTCTTGCTTTTTGGCAATGAGCGCGTCATTCTCCTCGATACCGGAGCCACGCGATCACCTCAATTCTTCCCCCTCCGCCAAACCGTAGATACCCTCATTACCCAGTGGCTAGCCCATCACCCAAGAGATCACTATCCCCTCGTTGTTGCCCACACTCACCTGCACCGCGACCACTTTGAGGCCGACTGCCAATTTGCCGACCGGCCCAATACCACCGTCGTCGGCAAAAGCTTAGAAGCCACCATCGCCTTCTACGGCTTTCAGAACTGGCCCCAGGATGAAGTCACTTTCGACCTGGGCGATCGCACCCTTCACATCATCGCCACACCCGGCCACGAAGCCGCCGAAGTCTCCATTTACGATCCCTACACCCACATTCTGTTCACCGGAGATATTTTCTATCCCGGCAGGCTGTATATCGAAGACTGGGATGCTTTTGTAAATAGTATTGAGCGCATGATTGCCTTTTGCGAGACTCACCCCATCACCCATCTTTTGGGCTGTCATATTGAAATGTCCATTTATCCCAGGCTCGACTACCTGATTCGCAGCAGCTATCAACCCTATGAATGCCCCTTGCAGATGACGGTGGATCAGTTGAAATCGGTTAGGGGAGCGATCGCGCACATCAACGGCAAACCGGGCACCTACATTTTCAACGACTACATCATTTACAACGGCGTTCCTGACCGCTTTTTCAGCTACGAAGACGCCCATCCTGAAGCCGAACCAGGCGATCTCTGCTGAACGATATGAGAAATTAGTAGTCAGGAGACAGAATTCAGGTTCTGGCAGTCTCCTATCTTTTGCCCGGTAAAAGCTATGCCCGTCTATTCCCCTAAGCTATCCATTAAGCTGCCCGTTATTCTCACGCTGATAGTGGGTACGGGGCTTTCTGTGTTAGCGAGTGTAGCGATCGCCCGACAAGAACGCGCTAATGACCGCCTTCAGTTTCAGCGGCAGACTGACAGCCTTGGTACCGCTCTTCAGCGCAGCATCAACCGCTATACCGATATTCTGTTGGCACTAGGTGACTTTTACGCCGTTTCTGAGCAGAGCGTTTCCCGAGATGAGTTTGCTCGCTTTGTGGCGCGATCGCTCACCGCCTACCCCGGCATTCAAGCCCTAGAATGGGCACCTGTAGTCACTTCAGCAGAGCGCGCGACCTTTGAATCCGCTGTTCAAGCCAAAGGCTATCCCACCTTTCAAATTACCGAACGAGAAGGTCAGGGCGAGCTAGTAGAGGCAAAAGCGCGGTCTTACTACGTTCCAGTGACCTACTTGCAGCCCTGGCAAAGTAACGAGCTTGCCCTTGGCTACGATCTCACCTCTGATGCAATTCGTCGCACGGCCCTGGAGACCGCCCGAGATACCGGCGAAATAGCGGCTTCTGGCCGTATCCGTCTGGTTCAAGAGAACAAAAACCAGTTTGGGGTTTTAGTCTTTTTACCGCCATACCAGTCGCAGCGGCGGCCTGAATCTATCGCCGCTCGCCGCGAACAGCTACAAGGATATTTGCTTGTTGTTTTTCGCATTTCAGATGTGGTTGAAGACTCTCTTAAAACCTTTAGCGATGATATTGACTTTACCCTGACTGACAAAACTGCCGCGCCCGATGAGCAATTTCTGGGGCTGTATCAGGCCAGCCGCCAAAGGGTGACTACGGCAATCTCTCAACCGACTGTCCCCTCACAATGGCACATTCTCCCTCCAACAAACTCACTTTGCGCCGTCCCTACCGACTGCATTCATTCGTTAGAAGCCGGTGGGCGAACTTGGGCGATCGCCTTCACGCCTGCGGCTAGCTACACTACACTTACTCCCTGGCGGGCCCTTTCAACGCTGGTAATCGGACTGTTGTTAACCGGTATCGTCGCCCGATATCTCTTTCAGGCTCAGGCAAAAGCGATCAGAGCCCAGGAGCTAAGCAATTTCAAAATTCGACTCTTCTCAATGGCCTCTCACGAACTGCGCACGCCGCTGAGCACTATCCTACTCTCCGCTCAAGTTCTAGAATCCGACTCACTCACAACAGATCGTACTCGCATTTATAGCCGTATTCGCGCAGCGGCTAAGCGCATGAACCGTCTACTGAGCGACCTGTTAACCCTAGCGCGGGCTGAGTCTGGCAACATCGAATTTTCACCTGAAACCCTCAATCTGAAGTTGTTTTGCCAGCAGCTAATTGAAGATATTCGGTTCAGCTTCGATCCTTCACCTGATATTGCCCTAATGATGCCTGATCAGAGCGATCCAAAAGCCTACCTTGACTGTCAGCTCTTACGAGCGATCCTGACTAACTTACTCTCTAACGCGGTGAAATACAGCCATACAACGCCACAAGTTGTCCTGTCAGTGGTGGTTTATTCTCAAAATATTGTTTTCCAAGTAAGAGACAAGGGCATTGGCATTTTAGAAAGCGATCAACAACACCTTTACGAAGCCTTTTATCGCGGCAGCAACGTCGGCGAAATTAGCGGAACAGGACTCGGCCTGTCGGTAGTATCTGCCTGCTTGCAGCTTCATCAGGGCACACTCACCTGCCAGAGCGAGCTAGGTAAAGGCACCACTTTTGAAGTCACAGTACCCCAGGTAGATTAATCAAAGCAGTCACGCCTGCAACCGATAGCCCACTCCATGCACCGTTTCGATCAGGGTTTTAGGGGCACCAGCTACCTTGAGCTTATTACGCAGGCTCTTAATATGCGCTTTGATAGTCTCTTCATCGGGTGGGTTTTGCAGTGACCAAAGAGAGCTTAAAATAAACGCGCGGCTCAGCACCCGTCTGCCATTTCGCATCAATAGTTGTAAAATTGAAAACTCTTTTGGCGTCAGTCGTAGAGACTGTTGATTGTAACTGACCTCGTAGGTTTCGGGATTAAGCTGCAAATGTGCCCAGATCAGAACCGTCGCAGTAGATGACGTACCACGCCGCAGCAGCGCTCTTACCTGAGCTAGCAACTCAGAGAGGTCAAAGGGCTTCACCATATAGACATCGGCTCCGGCATCGAGCCCTTTCACTTTGTCTTCGCTGGTATCGCGGGCGGTGAGCATTAGCACAGGCGTTTGATGCCCCCGGCTGCGCAACCGCTGGCAAAGGCCGATCCCGTCTAGCTGGGGCAGGGTCACATCCAGCAGGGTCAGGTCGTAGTCCAGCGTTTGCAGTTGGCACCAGCCCGCTTCTCCGTCTTTCACCACGTCAACGACATAGCGCTGGCTGACCAAAGCCTCTGCAAGTGACTCCGCTAGATAGACATCATCTTCAACCAACAGCAGGCGCATGATGCTTTACCGGTAGTTCTATCCTTACCAGCATGATGGATTGTCAAAATTACGTTGTGTGCCTAGATACCACTTTGTCTCCAAGTTTCTAGCGAAATGTTACAGAGCGACTGTACGGCCTACAGAGATTCGCCTTTGTTTGCATCCGTTAACAAAATTAGCCGAAGCGGGTCTTACAAAAAGCCAGGGAAGGGCTTGCTCCTTGATGACAGACCATTTTTCTTTCAGGACTTCTACCTGAAGTTGATAGCCTGCTAAGTTTTCAATCGCTCTATCAGATGCTCCCCCACCCGTAGCGCATTCGCTATTACCGTGAGCGCTGGGCCAACGCTGGCGCAGGAAGGGAAAAAGCTGCTGTCTACCACATAGAGATTGTCGATCTCGTGGGTGCGGCAGTTGACATCTAAAACGGATGTGGCCGGATCATCTCCCATGCGACAGGTGCCGCACTGGTAACCCACTACCTCAATGGGCGACTCGCCTCGGGGATAGACCGTACTCTGCCGCATACCGAGCGCTGAGCCCTCAAGTTCTTTGAGCACGCCCATCCAGCGGTACACCAAGCGGTCGTGCGCTTCAAGGTTGTTGGGGGTGAATTCGTATCGTAGCTTTTTCTTCTTTCGGCTTTGCTTGAGATAAATGCGGTTTTCGGCCTTGGGCAATATGCCCGTTTGGGCCCACCAGCCAATGGAGCCGGTTGCTAGCCCTTTGAGGCCAAAGCCGGGAAGAAG
>JBBQAC010000383.1:0-2407 GCA_038315915.1 Phormidesmidales cyanobacterium | reverse complement strand
ATTGTCAGGTAATTCAGCAGCGGTGGCACAGCCGCTTCGGTGAAATCGACCTGATTGCCACCGGTCAGAGCGGTCAGGGCGCACTCAGGAGCAAAACGCTCGCTTTTATTGAAGTCAAAACACGCAGCCAGGGAAATTGGGATGCCGACGGCTTGCTTTCTGTTACCCGAGCCAAGCAAAAGAAGTTGCAGATCACGGCCCGTTACTTCCTGGTGCGTCACCCCCACCTTTCGGAACTGCCCTGCCGGTTTGATGTTGCCCTGGTGGTCTGCTTACCCTACCCACCGGCTAACCGCCTATCCTTACCGATTCCGAGCGCACAAAGATATCTCAGCCTACAAACGTACATTCGCGACGCCTTTTAGGCTGTTAGGCCAGTGTCTCCGGGCAGTAGCCCAGCCCAGTTACAAACTGCTGACGAAACTCTTCAATTTCCTGGCGATCAGGCTTGCCATGAGAAACCACGGCCACCTGGTAGCGCCGCATCACATCGACGGCTGACTGGCCCATTTCTAACCCCCATAGGGCCATCCGCACGCGAATGCCCGGCTCGTATGCAGTGCCTATTTCGTTGAGAAAGGCCAAAAAATTTTGCTGGGCGCGGCTGCTGGCGCTATCGTGCAGCTTTACCTTGACTATCCAGCCGTTAATTTGATGAATGACAGTGATCAATTCGAGCGGTAGCTGGGTTACACAGAGCAGGCGTTCAACCACACGCAAAGTCAAGCTCGCATTCGTCAGATAGTAGATGTATTCCATTGTCGGGTCTATGTAGGGACTACAGTCTGGATCTTTTCTGAAGGGGAAAGCACTTTCGCAGCAGCTAGTGTAAGAATCTAATAGTCGAAAGCTTTGTCGCACCATCTGGCCAATATGGCGCTGGCGGATAGCTGGCATTTGTCAAACATCTCTCCTTGTATTATGGCGCAGTGTTCCTCTAAATCTTCACCTGTAAATTCAAATGATACGTGGCCCGCTGTGGGCAGCGACTATCAGCTCGCGGCTTACAGCTACGATTTACCCGCTGCTCTGATCGCGCAAAAACCAGTCACTCCCCGAGATAGCGCCAAGCTGCTGGTCGTCAGCGACCGGCAAACACATCAACATTGCCGTTTCCGGGATCTGGTTGACTTACTGCTGCCCGACGACCTCTTAATTCTTAACAATACGCGAGTGATTCCAGCCAGACTGTTGGGAAGAAAACAAACCAATGGCCAACTGGGCGCTCCCGTCGAGGTTTTATTGATAGAGCCTGTCTCCGCTGATCGGTGGCTAGCACTGGTTAAACCGGGGCGACGCCTTCAGCCTGGCAGTACTATCGCCTTTGGCACTGACGCAAACCCAGTAATGACCGCTGCGGTCGAATCGCGGGATCAGCCCACAGGCGGTCGAATATTGCGTCTGGTGTCGCATTGTGATCACGCTGTGAATGACCTGATTCACCAGCTTGGCCAGGTGCCGCTGCCCCCTTACATTACAGGTTCTGACTCTTTACCTGAGCAGTATCAGACGGTCTTTGCCCAGCGCGAGGGGGCGATTGCCGCCCCTACAGCAGGCTTACATTTTACCGAGCGATTGCTCACCGAGCTTGCTGAAAAAGGCATCCAGACCGCCGAAATAACCTTACATGTGGGCATTGGCACCTTTCGGCCCGTCGAGGTCACCGATATCGAAACTCATAAGATGCATCAGGAGCGCATTGAAGTGACCGCCGCCACCGTTGCCAAAATCAAGCAAACCAAGGCTCGCGGAGGGAGGGTGATTGCCGTTGGGACAACCTCTACTCGGGCTCTAGAAGGCGTTGCCGCTATTTGCGGCGAGCTTCAGCCCTACAGCGGCAAAACTGAGATATTTATTTATCCAGGCTATCGATGGCAGGTGATTGATGGGCTGATCACGAACTTTCACCTGCCAGGGTCGAGTTTATTAATGATGGTCAGCGCGCTCATCGGGAGAACGCGGCTGATGGCGCTTTACGAAGAGGCGATCGCTCACCAGTATCGCTTTTATTCCTTTGGCGACGCTATGCTCATTCTGCCAGAAGCGACCTACAGCAGCTGACTCTGGCGTTGTTGCTGAGCAATAAGCAATCCACAAACAAAAAGCCCCCCGCATTTTCTGTCAAAAGACAGTGTGCGGGGGGCTTTCCATATTCCTTAATCAAGGAGCAGTCACATCAGATGACGACTACGCGTTGATAGCAGGTGCAGTCATTGCAACCGGGGCTGCTTCACCTGCTGCCAAGTCCAAGGGGAAGTTGTGAGCATTGCGCTCGTGCATTACTTCCATTCCCAGGTTGGCCCGGTTCAAGACATCAGCCCAGCTACCAATCACTCGGCCCTGTGAGTCGATGATCGACTGGTTGAAGTTGAACCCGTTCAGGTTGAACGCCATCGTGCTGATGCCC
>JBBQAC010000380.1:0-2754 GCA_038315915.1 Phormidesmidales cyanobacterium | reverse complement strand
CCGTAGCGCGTTTTACCCTGGTCAATCGCGGTCTTCGCCGCCTCACAAATATGCTTTGGCGTATCAAAATCAGGCTCCCCCGCACTAAAGCTACAGACATCGAGCCCGTCAGCTTTCATCGCCTTAGCCTTGGCAGAAATGACCAGCGTCATCGAAGGGGTGACCTGACGGATGCGGGAGGCAAGCTTCATGGGCAGTAGCAGGCACCGATAGCCTGCACAAAACAGCAAATAGAACTACTAAGGTAGATCGATTTTGAAGCTTCTTGACGGCAAAGTTGTGAGTTAAGTCAAACTTTTCGGATATTTTGGTTACTTGAAATCTACTGAGACAATAGGAATGTGATCATCTAAGCAGAAGCGGAAAAATTGCTAAAGCTATTGAGCAATGAGGCACGGAACTATGGCCAGGGATACCTTTCACAACGCTGTTAAAAACGCTTTGGAAAAGCAGCAATGGACAATCACAGCAGATCCGCTACGGATTAACTTTGGTGACGTTGAGTTTGAGGTGGACTTAGCCGCAGAGTGGCTCTTGGCTGCCGACAGAGGAGATGAAAAAATCGCCGTCGAAATTAAGAGTTTCTTAGGGTCATCTGCGATTATGGATTTCTATGCCGCTCTGGGACAGTTTCTTAGCTACCGACTAGCACTGACGGAAACTGAACCAGATCGACTGCTGTATCTAGCGGTACCTGTAGATGCGTATCGAAACTTTTTCCAACTCGCTTTTTCGCAGGCCGCAGTCAAGCAATATCAGGTAAAACTAATAGTGTATGACGCTAGCAGAAATGAAATCGTGCAATGGACAAGTTAGCAGACTATCGGCAGGCTGTTCGGCAGTTGCTATCCCGCTGTACTGAAGGGAAAACATCAAACGGCGAGATAGAAGTGCAGCTTGTCTTTGATGAGGAGAGAGGGCACTACCAATGGATAGAGCTAGGCTGGGAAGGTCACCTGCGAGTGTATCGCTGCTTTGTTCATTTTGATATTCGCGAGGGCAAAATTTGGCTTCAGCGAAATATGACCGACCAAGATCTCGCTGAGGACTTAGTAGAAATGGGTGTTGCCCGAGAAGATATTGTGCTGGGATTGCAGCCACCTTACAAACGGCCCTATACGGACTACGGTGTGGCGTAAAAAGTTAGAGATCGATTAATCCGGGCGGCGGCGTAATTTCTATCTGACCTGCGGCAATATCTACTGTTGGCACAATTTCTTCTACAAAGGGAATCAGCAGCGTTTTAGGAGCCTTTTTCTTCGCTTTCCGCTTTACCTGGCGCTTAAGCTTTTGGGCGGCTTTTGCCCGCATAGAATCGTGAGGAATTGCTTTTTCTGTCGCTAGCGCCAGCTCTGAATTATCGCCTGTTTCTGAATCTTCTGGCGTTTCGCTGACGGTCACCTCCAGCATGTCGTGACCGGTGGTGAAGACATCTGTCACCGTGCCGATAGTTGTTTGATCCGCCTTCAGGACGACCGTCAGACCGATCAGGTCGGAGACGTGAAATTCTCCAGGTTCTAGCGAGAGGCGATCGCTCTCAGGCACCATCAGCTCAGCCTGCCGCAAATCCTCCGCCTGATCGCGATAGTCCACGCCCGCCAGCTTTACCAAATATTGGTTCTTGCCTTCCAAGTAGCGACCGCTAGTGAGCTTGATCGGGACGGGCTGCGCGTCGGTTGGCTTTTTGAGCCAGCGATCGCCCGGCACGACAAACCGCTCAGGAAAATCACTCTCGGCGTACACTTTCACATGCCCGTTGAGCCCATGAGCCCCAACGATTCGCCCTATTATCAGCCAGCCTTGCGATTCTGCCATATGCCTTACGCTGTCGCCATCGCGGGCTGCGCCGAGTAAACCTTGTTAGTCAGCGTCGCCAGATGCTTAATCGCTATGACAATTTGCTCATCGCTCGCTGTCAGGCTAAGGCGGAAGCACTGGCGCATGTGAGGCCAGTCGCCGCCCCTGAGACCGGGGAAGAAGGGGCTACCAGGCACAATAATCACGCCGTAGTTTTTCAGCTCGTTGTAAAATTCCCAGTCAGTCATCGGCAAATCTTCAAACCACAGCCATGCAAAAATGGCCCCTTCGCCCCGGTGCAGCCGCCAGGGGACTTCGTTTGGCATGGCCTGGGTGAGGGCTTCTTCAAGTACCGCAAATTTGCCCTGATAGTAGGGGCGAATGACGTTGAGAGAAATATCGGCAAGGGCTCCGGTGCGAATGGCGCGGGCGGCGATCGCCTGACCATAACGGCTGGAGTGAATACACAAGTTCGTCTGAAACGCTTCGAGAATCTGGATAATTTTCTCGTCGCCGATGGCAATGCCCACCCGCTCACCGGGCAGTCCTGCCTTAGAAAGGCTGATGCAGTGGACAATATTTGGCCCAAAGACTGGCGTCATCTCAGTGAAGTTGAGCGCGGGGAAAGGCGGGGCGTAGGCCGAATCGATAAAGACCGGGACATTGTGGGGCGCAGCCAAATCGACAATGCCCTGCACTTCTGCGCCAGTGATGACGTTGCCCGTAGGATTGCAGGGCCGCGAAAAGAGCACAAAGCCCGTATTTTCATCAATTTCTAGCTGGTCGAAATCAGGGCGGTATTTAAACGAATGCGGGTCGCTGCCAAGCTCAACAAACGGACGGTAGGCTTTGACGGCTTCAGGGTAGAGCGTTACACCGCCGTAGCCGGTATAGTCTGGGCTGAGCGGCAGAACGATATCTTTGAGATGGCCGCTGGTGCTGTAGCCACCCAGCGCG
>JBBQAC010000071.1:0-17114 GCA_038315915.1 Phormidesmidales cyanobacterium | reverse complement strand
TCGTAGTTGACAAGCCGCACGGTACTGTTAAAGGCATTGTCAATCGGACGGCCCTGCTCATCAATCAGCGCTAGCTGCACCCAATTTTGCCCTGGTTTGAATCCTTTGAGATAGACCGGCTGCCACTGCTCAAACACAAAGCTTTGGCCGTTGACCGTACAGCGCACCCGCCAGTCTGAGATGTCATCTTTTGGGCTTTCTTGGGCGAGCAGATGCAGCGGCGCATTGGTGAGATAAAAATCGAGCAAGATTGGTTCAGCACCATAAGTTCCCTGAGGTTCGCTGTAAGTCAGCAGCGGCTGGGTCAGATCAGGGACGTTTGCTCCCGTTTTGGCAAACACGTGAAAAGTTGTTTGGGCGAAGGCTGCTTCATTTTTAAAGCTTTCGCCCCAGGGCCGCACGGCAAACACTCTGAGGGTATGACTGCCGGGTGACAGATCCGAAAACTCAAGGGGATCATCCAGGCTGTAAATGGACTGGGCAGGTTGGTTATCGAGGATGACCTGCAAATGAGGGCCGAGTGCTGTCGTTTCGTCCTTATATATAGAGAGATCGCGCAGGGTAAGTTTTGCGGTGAGCTGAGTTGCTTCAATCACCTGATCGGGTTCGGGGTAGGCGATCGCCACTTCAGGCCGCGCCGCGCCCATCAGATCCGCGAGATCTAAAAAGACGGCGGGTGGTGCTACTTCACTGATAGGGCCACTTAACCGTCCTACTTTGACTACTGGCACATCAGGCAGTGTGACAACCCGCACAGAGCGGGAATTGGCGCAGCCCAACAGCATCAAACTCAGTAAACCAGTCAGCAGCGATCGCCTCAAATGTTTCAGCCACCGTTTTCCTTTCTGTGCTACAGCCATCACGCCTTACGCCAAAATTTTAAGAATCTCATTCGATCATATGGGACAGATGCGCTCAGAAGCGATCCCCTGGAATAAGAGCACAAGCCATTCTTCAAAAACAATGACTTCTTGATTTGCCACTTATGTAACAAAAGTTATGCCGCCTTTATAAAACTTTATATATCTTTCAGCATTTCCTATAGGGAACCTGTAGATTCACCTATTTTGAAGGTTATTGTCACTCAAAACGGAAATGCAAAGGCGATCAACGGGGCAAAGTATGTCTTTTTGTTAAAAGACTTGTTGCCTGATCCCAACGGCATGTATACGGCGAACCGTGCAAACCTTTTGGGGTCAGCATTTCCGCTGGTTGAACTATTGTTAACTTAATGCCATCCGTGTCCGAGGGCGTGACTATAATACGTGAGAACATTCCTTTAGCTTGCTTGGGTTTGGGCCGATAAAGCGATGGTTTATCTATCGCTCTGTAGCAACTGTCCAGGTTGCAAAGCAGTATGGTCTTTAAGTAAAGATCCGGTCTAGCTAAGTGCTCTAGCGAGTAATACTCTTGCCCTTGAGTTTTATCGATCTATCGCTCGCCTTCGGGCTGGATCGCCCATCGCTTGACTAAAGGCACCGTTCTTTCTCTGTCTAGAGAGGAGAGTCTCCATGACAACTACCCCGCGCGAGCGGGAGGCGAAAAAAGCCAAGGTAGTGGTTGATACGAACCCGACCCCCACTTCATTCGAGAAGTGGGCTAAGCCAGGTCACTTTGACCGGACACTGGCTCGGGGACCCAAAACTACCACCTGGATTTGGAACCTTCACGCTGACGCTCACGACTTCGACAGTCACACCAGTGACCTAGAAGATATTTCGAGAAAAATCTTTAGCGCTCACTTCGGCCACCTGGCTGTGGTTTTCATCTGGCTGAGCGGCATGTATTTCCATGGCGCTCGTTTTTCAAACTACGAAGGTTGGATGGCCAACCCCTTGGCTGTTAAGCCCAGTGCTCAGGTTGTTTGGCCCATTGTGGGTCAGGAAATCTTGAACGCTGATGTCGGCGGTGGCTTCCACGGTATTCAGATCACATCGGGTCTGTTCCAACTGTGGCGTGCTTCCGGTATCACGAACACCACTCAGCTATACGCGACTGCTATCGGTGGTCTGGTGATGGCTGGGCTGATGCTGTTCGCTGGCTGGTTTCACTACCACAAGCGGGCTCCTAAGCTGGAGTGGTTCCAAAACGTCGAGTCCATGCTGAACCACCACCTGGCAGGTCTGCTAGGTCTGGGTTCGCTGTCCTGGGCGGGTCACCAGATCCACGTAGCCGCACCCATTAATAAACTGCTGGATGCAGGCGTGTCCCCTAAAGACATTCCACTGCCGCATGAGTTCTTGTTTGACAAGGCGTTCATGGCTGAGCTGTATCCCGGCTTTGCTGAAGGTCTCAAGCCCTTCTTCACCCTGAACTGGGGCGTTTATTCGGATTTTCTCACCTTCAAAGGTGGCTTGAATCCGGTAACGGGCGGTCTTTGGCTGACTGATTCGGCGCACCACCATTTGGCGATCGCCGTCCTATTTCTGGTTGCTGGTCACATGTACCGCACCAATTGGGGCATCGGTCACAACATCAAGCAAATTCTGGACAGCCACAAAGGCGATCCGCTTTTGTTTGGCGGTGAAGGTCACGTCGGTCTGTACGACTTTTTGACGACCTCCTGGCACGCTCAGCTCGCCATTAACCTGGCGCTGCTCGGTTCGCTCACCATCATCGTGGCTCAGCATATGTATGCGATGCCGCCCTATCCCTACCTGGCGACTGACTATGCGACGCAAGTGTCGCTGTTTACTCACCACATGTGGATTGGTGGATTCATCATCGTCGGTGCTGGGGCGCACGGGGCTATTGCCCTGATTCGCGACTACGACCCGGCTAAGCATGTCAACAACGTGCTCGACCGGACGCTCAGAGTTCGCGATGCCATCATCTCTCACCTCAACTGGGTCTGTATTTTCCTGGGCTTCCACAGCTTTGGTCTTTACATTCACAACGACACCATGCAGGCATTGGGTCGCCCCCAAGATATGTTCTCGGATACGGCGATTCAGCTTCAGCCTATTTTCGCCCAGTGGATTCAGAGCCTGCATACCGCAGCACCTGCAATCAACGGCACTGCTCCTAATGCGCTCGCACCTGTCAGCTATGCCTTTGGCGGCGGCGTGGTAGCAGTAGGCGGCAAAGTCGCCATGATGCCTATTCAGTTAGGCACCGCTGACTTCATGGTTCACCATATCCATGCGTTCACGATTCACGTGACTGTGCTCATCCTGCTGAAGGGTGTGCTGTACGCCCGGAACTCTCGCCTTGTTCCTGATAAGAGCGAGCTTGGTTTCCGATTCCCTTGCGACGGCCCCGGTCGTGGTGGCACTTGCCAGGTTTCGGCTTGGGATCATGTGTTCTTGGGTCTGTTCTGGATGTACAACTCGATTTCGATTGTGATTTTCCACTTCAGTTGGAAGATGCAGTCAGATGTGTGGGGCACGGTGTCCGACAACGGTACGGTCTCGCATATTACCGGCGGTAACTTTGCCGCAGGTGCAATCACCATCAACGGTTGGCTGCGCGACTATCTGTGGGCGCAAGCTTCTCAGGTCATCAACACCTATGGCTCGGCACTGTCGGCTTACGGTTTGATGTTCTTGGGCGCTCACTTCATCTGGGCCTTCAGCCTCATGTTCTTGTTCAGCGGTCGCGGCTACTGGCAGGAGCTAATTGAGTCTATTGTGTGGGCTCACAACAAGTTGAAAGTGGCTCCTGCTATTCAGCCTCGCGCACTGAGCATTACTCAGGGTCGGGCTGTGGGCGTGGCTCACTACCTCTTGGGAGGGATTGCTACGACATGGGCATTCTTCCTGGCTCGAATGATAACAGTAGGTTAAGGAGCGCGGAGGACTCACATAACTTATGGCAACTAAATTCCCAAAATTTAGCCAAGCGTTAGCGCAAGATCCGACCACTCGTCGGATCTGGTACGGAATTGCCACAGCTCACGACTTTGAGACCCATGACGGGATGACAGAGGAGAATCTTTACCAAAAGATTTTTGCTTCTCACTTCGGTCACCTGGCGATCATTTTCCTCTGGACTTCAGGCAACCTGTTCCACGTCGCTTGGCAAGGCAACTTTCCACAGTGGACTCAAGATCCGCTCAATGTGAAACCGATCGCACATGCGATTTGGGATCCTCACTTTGGTCAGCCTGCGGTGGAAGCGTTCACCCAAGCTGGCGCAAGCAGCCCGGTAAACATTGCTTATTCAGGTGTGTATCACTGGTGGTACACCATCGGGATGCGTACAAACGGCGATCTGTACATTGGCGCGGTGGGCCTTCTGGGTCTGGCGGCGGTGATGCTGTTCGCTGGCTGGCTGCACTTGCAGCCCAAGTTCCGCCCGAGCTTGTCCTGGTTTAAGAACGCTGAATCTCGCCTGAACCACCACCTGGCTGGTTTGTTTGGCGTCAGCTCTCTGGCCTGGACGGGTCACCTGGTGCATGTGGCGATTCCTGAGTCTCGCGGTCAGCATGTCGGCTGGGATAACTTCCTGACGACATTGCCTCACCCTGCGGGTCTCAAGCCGTTTTTCACTGGTAACTGGGGCGTCTACGCTCAAAGCCCAGATACGGCCAACCATATCTTTGGTACTTCCCAGGGATCAGGAACGGCGATTTTGACTTTCCTGGGTGGCTTTCACCCGCAGACAGAGTCACTCTGGCTGACGGATATGGCGCATCACCATTTGGCGATCGCTGTCATTTTCATCATCGCTGGCCACATGTACCGGACGAACTTCGGTATTGGTCACAGCATCAAAGAGATCCTGGCAACTCACCGCCCGCCCGAGGGTACGCCCTTCGGTGGTGCGTTAGGAGCCGGTCACAAAGGTCTCTACGACACGCTGAACAATTCCCTGCACTTCCAGCTCGCTTTGGCGCTGGCGGCTCTAGGGGTCGTGACCTCTCTGGTTGCTCAGCACATGTACGCGCTACCGCCCTATGCCTTCATCGCTAAGGACTTCACGACGACGGCGGCGCTGTACACCCACCACCAGTACATTGCTGGGTTCATCATGGTGGGGGCGTTTGCTCACGGCGCGATCTTCTTGATTCGCGACTACGATCCAGCAGCGAATGAGAACAACGTGCTAGCCCGCGTGCTTGACCACAAAGAAGCGATCATCTCTCACCTGAGCTGGGTTTCTCTGTTCCTCGGTTTCCATACCCTGGGCATTTACGTTCACAACGATGTGGTCGTCGCCTTTGGTACGCCTGAGAAGCAGATCCTGGTTGAACCGGTGTTTGCACAGTTTGTGCAGGCCGCTTCGGGTAAGGCGCTTTACGGCTTTGATACGCTGCTTTCTAACCCCGATAGCATTGCTACGACGGCTTGGCCGAATCACGGCGCTGTCTGGCTGCCGGGTTGGTTTGACGCGATTAACAGTGGTACCAACTCCCTGTTCCTGGCCATTGGCCCTGGTGACTTCTTGGTGCATCATGCGATCGCCCTCGGTCTCCACACCACCACTTTGATCCTGGTCAAGGGTGCGTTGGATGGCCGTGGCTCTAAGCTCATGCCCGACAAGAAGGACTTTGGCTTTAGCTTCCCTTGCGACGGCCCCGGTCGTGGCGGCACTTGCGACATCTCAGCGTGGGATTCGTTCTACCTGGCGATGTTCTGGATGCTGAATACCATTGGTTGGGTGACCTTCTACTGGCATTGGAAGCACCTGTCCATCTGGAGCGGTAACGTCGCTCAGTTCAATGAGAACTCAAACTATCTCATGGGCTGGCTGCGCGACTATCTCTGGCTGAACTCTTCGCAGCTAATCAACGGCTACAACCCCTACGGGATGAATAATCTGGCAGTTTGGGCTTGGATGTTCCTCTTTGGACACCTGGTCTGGGCAACTGGATTCATGTTCCTCATCTCCTGGCGCGGTTACTGGCAAGAACTCATCGAGACCATTGTTTGGGCTCATGAGCGCACGCCTTTGGCCAACCTGGTTCGTTGGAAGGATAAGCCGGTGGCAATGTCCATCGTTCAAGGTCGCTTGATCGGTCTGGCTCACTTTACGGTGGGGTATGTACTGACTTACGCAGCCTTCCTGATTGCTTCAACCTCTAGTCGATTCGGCTAGCTGGGTTGAGCCATTAGGTGAATAGAATAGAGCCCCTCAGCGCTGCTGGGGGGCTTTGTTTTGGCTTTCGTGGCAGAATGTAGGGAACATGGCGTATGAGTTATGAAGTACGCTGCGGACTATTGAGATGAGTTATCTACTACCAATTGATGAGCATTGAACTGCTAATAGCATTGACAGGTTTAGCGACAGCTATCATTGGTTTGCTGGCTGCCTTGACGCCTTATTTAGGCAGTCTATCTACGTTCGTACAGGGGATAATCAAGAGGTTTTTTGGCTCTGGCAATGGCCCATCAAAATCAAAATCAAAACCACCAGTACAACTACCGCAGTCACAAAACTGGTTTGTCAACGTAGGTGAACATAGGGGGCACCTATATTGGGAGGACTGCGTACGTTACGGTTGCATCAGTGCGGGAGGTGGCCCTGATTATGCACAAGCCTTGCAGAGGCTAAAGCCAGGTGACACGGTTTATGCCTATATAACCGGATTTGGTTACGTTGGTGGTGGCAAAGTGTTGAGAGCAGCCGTTCCTATCCATAAGTTCACCACAGAACCAATAGCACGCCGCTACCGAAGAGAGACTTAGTTACGAGTACAGTTAATAACGAGCCGAATAACCTGAACTTTACCGATTGGGTTGCTGGCATAGAGTGGTTCAAGGCTTTTGAAAGAGAACAGGCAAGTAGAGCTACAGAACATTATCGACCGACTCTCTGCGAAATCCACGACACGGACAGATTAACTTCCTTACGTAAGACGTTTGGTGCATAAGGTAACCGGACGATTGAAAAGGAAATGGACATAGTTTGCCGTACAACTAGGTGTTCTTTATTCGTCTCAAGTTATGACTGGTTCTTCATTAAAACGGATTGTGACGGATACCTGGGTTAAGGCAACTTGGGATGATTTTTTGGAAACTGCTTACGACGACCCTGCTTACCGGGAGGGTAGAGCCTATTTCGACGCGGGAGAAATGAGGATTGAGATGGCATCGTTAGGAGTTGGTCACAGTCGGCAAAATGGGGTGGTTTGGAATGTTATCACCTTATTCATCGCGGCTAAAGGGATTGATATTACCAACTACATAAATGCTAGCTTTCAAAAGGCAGGTGAACGGGAGTTTCAGCCAGATGCAGCTTTTTATATTGGCGAAGGTGCGAAGTACTTGCCCCCGCAAAATAACTCTCCTGTGAATGTAGATTTATTTGGGCCACCTACGTTAATTGTTGAAGTGGGTGCCTCTTCTATTGATGACGATTTGGGCCGTAAGCGAATACTGTATGAGCGTGTTGGGGTACAAGAATATTGGGTGGTGGATGTCGAGGCGCGAGAAGTGATTGCTTTTGCAATGGGTGAGGATGAGCGGAGCGGACAAATTCGGAGCTCTGCTGTTCTGTCTGGGTTAGAGATGGATGTAATCGAGGAGGCTTTGAGGCGATCGCAAACCGAAAATGATGGAGTGATCGCACAATGGCTGCTCAAGGCTTTTACGTAGGTCAAGATTCGCTTAACGCTTGGAGTTAAAAAATGATTGCGAGCAAAAGTAGAGGACCATACTTTACACCAGAAGAGTATTTGCAGCTTGAAAAGGAGAGTCCTATCAAGCACGAATACAGGCAAGGGCTTGTATTTGCGATGGCTGGCGCGAAGAAGGCGCATATTGCTATTGTCGGTAACTTGTCTGGGCTCCTATTCAATCATTTTAGGAACGTCGAAGATTGTGCTTACTATTCAAATGACATGAAGGTACAGTTCTTAGAAGGTGATGCATTTTACTATCCCGATGTGGTCGTTACCTGTGACGAGAGGGATCAATCTTCTAACGATGTTTTTATTCAGCATCCTAAGCTGATTGTAGAAGTTCTTTCTGATTCGACTGAAGCTTTCGATAGAGGCGATAAATTTGCGGACTATAAGACGATTCCAGAGCTGGAAGAATATGTGCTGATTCATCAAAATCAGATGTTGGTGGAGCGCTTTTGGCGTCGGACGAGTGGGCTTTGGTTGGCTGAGACCTATCAAGCTGGGACGAAGGTAGAGCTTGTGAGTATCGGATTTTCTTGCCCGATAGAGGCTTTGTACGAGAAGGTTGGGCGATTTCTAAAAGAATCAAGCTGAGATGGCTACTGAGTGGTCGTTCGATAAGGTGCAAGTATGAATTTAGTGGTGCGATCGCACTATCGCCGAAGCCGGTATTAGTGTGAAGGGTTCAATAGATGTAGGCGCATCATCTGAAACGGCGGATGCCTTGTAATGTTTGAAATTCGCAGAACGGAAGTTTACGTTCAATGGCTCGATGGCCTACGTGATGTGCGTGCCCGTGCCCGCATTTTGGTGCGAGTGGAACGATTGGCGTCTGGAAATGCGGGAGATGCTAAGTCTGTAGGGAAAGGCATTTCTGAGCTACGTATCAACTACGGCCCTGGATATCGGGTGTACTATAAAAAGCAGGCAGATACGGTCATCATCTTGTTAGCGGGTGGAGACAAAAGTACGCAAGCAAAGGATATTAAAACAGCCATACAGCTAGCTGAAAACCTATAGGAGACGAGATGACTCAAACAAAAACAGTTACAGCCCCCTATGATGTCGCCGAGCATCTTCGTACGCCTGAAGAAATGGCTGCTTATTTAGAAGCTAGTATCGAAGAGGCAGATGGAGACACAGCTTTTATTGCCAAGGCTTTGTGTGATATCGCGCGGGCAAAAGGTCTGTCGCAGGTGACGAAAGAGTTGGGACTGACTAACGAAGGCAAGGGTGAAGTGCTTTCGGAAGAATGTAGTCTTACCTTCGATACGGTTCTAAAAGTCATTGATGCACTTGGTTTGAAGCTGAGCATTGAAGCCGTTGCTACGCCAAGATAGTTTATGAAGAAGAAATGCTCTAACCCTGTAGCCTATAAGTTGCAAGCAGAGATCGATGCTTTGGCAAGTTTGCCAGATAATCAGATTCAGACAGATGATATTCCTGAAGTACGAGACCGGAGCGATGCCAAACGTGGCGTATTATATCGCCCCGAGAAGCGGCAGATAACGCTTCTCCTTGATGCCGACTGAAGGTTGTTGGGCGATTTCTGAAAGAATCAAGCTGAAATGGCTACTGAGCGGTCTTTGATAAGGTTGCAGGTGTTGCATTTAGCTGTGCGATCGCATCCCTTTATGAGAAGGTTAAAGAGTTCTTGTAGTCGTCAATCGCTATGACTCAGCCCCCGAATGGACAGCCGCCAGTCGCAGACAAGGTTGCAGAGTTTGTGCGCGAGGCAATTGTGCCGGGCGGGGTGACAGCTGGTGGCGTTGGGGTGTTTTGGGCGTTGCTGGTGAAAGACGATGTGGGACAGGCGATCGCTTCAGCGGCAATCGGACTGGGTCTGTCCTGCGGGGCGGCTATGCTGAAGCCATTTCATGTGGCTACTCAGCGACGGGTGGGACATGCTGGGAAGCGAATTGATGAGATTACAGAAGGCGTGATTGCATCTGCCACTGGGCTTGAGGGGCGGTATCTGCGGTGCCAAGCGTCGGATTGTGAGTCTTTTCGGGGTGAGGGGATGGCGCAGCGGGATGGGATTTTTGAGCCGCTGCTGAAGGATATTTTTGTAGAGCTGCAAATTGATAGCAGCGCGAGCTTGCCGGGGTTTGAGAGGCAGCTTGAGCGGAAAGTGAGTGTGCAGTCAGACGCTGAAGGGTTCGTTAGTCAGACGAGAGTGATCGTTGTTTAGTCTTTGGGGTTCACTTCCATTCTTTATAGCTTTGTCTTCCGACGGGTTAACGCCTCACCTGTGGGTCGCCCGGCCACAAACTTCCATAGTGTTTCATTGACCTTCTCAAAGGGAGCATCCCCCAATGCAGCAGCGATCGCAGCATAAAAAGCTTGCTCGATCGCTATGACTTGCTTAGTGAGCTGCCTCCCAGTCGCCGAGAGTGCAAGTGTTATCATCCTACGATCATGTTCAGCAGGTGCTCGCTCTACCAGGTTTTTCTCAACTAAGGTATTTACTAATCGACTGGGGCTACCCGTTTCACAAACAAGCCGCTTCCCTAGTTCGATCAACGATAGAGGAGCATGGCCGTAAAGAACTCGCAATACCTCAGCTTGCGAAGTGGTTAAGCCAATCGGTTCGAGTGCCGCAGAAAGTAAGCGATCGCCCTCCCGTTGCGCTGCCAAAATCAGATAACGCAACTCCTCAATAGAATTCATCTTGCAATCAGCTCACCTAACCAAACGCACCTGTAAAAATGCTCGAATGGCATTAGCATACGTTACTGGATGAGTGAAACGGAACATATGCCCTGTGTTGGGCAAAATCACCTCAGTCGCATCCGGAATTCCCTCGACCAACAGTCGTGCTGCGTTTTCGCCAATTAGTCGTTCATAAGCGGGTGTAAGAATCAACGTGGGTACCTGAATGCGGTCAAGCTTATCCAGATAGTTAGCTGAAAATGCAGCTTTCATGCGGCTCAGGTAGCTACGACGAGGTGTATTTTGCACAAACAGCTTCCGAACGGCTGCTGGTGACATCGGAACTTGACCATCCAGATCAAATGGAGAAGCAAGACTTTGAGCGTGAAAGCGCAATGTGATCTGTTGATATAAGCCTCCTGGCAGGAAAGAGGCAGCGGACAGTTTTAGCTTTGTGAGCGGGTTAGTGATGGGATCGGCAGCAAACCCACCTGACAACACAAGCGCTTTAAGACCACTGGGTTGCCGAGTCGCTAGGGCGATCGCAATATTCGCCCCAAAGGAATCACCGACGAGAATGTAGTGATCGAGATCTGCAGCTTGTTCAGCTACAAAGTCAGCATAGGCTTCTATCTCATCGAGGGCTTCTGGCAATCGCATTGTTCGCAAAGGCCAGTTCGACAGGGGTGTTAGTTGCTCCAGAGACCAGGGGCTACCGGAGAAGCAAGGCACAGTCACTATGGTTGAAGAATTCACTGGAATACCTAAATAAAATGATATGTCATTTAATGACATATCATTAATATAGCAACTTTGCCAACTTCTAGTCAATAATGTCAACGGTTTTGCTTTGAAGTTGGTGGCTATGAAAGATCTTTTGAGTCTCTGACCTAAGGCGACTATGACACGTTTCAGCTTTCTGCTAAGGAGCAGGTTTTAGCGCAGCTAATATTGGCGGGGTTATAGAGAATTCTGTCCCTTGGTCGAGTGTTGATGCCACGCTAAAACTTTTTCCCTCTTAACCTTCTCTGGATTAAGTTCCGAATAGTCGTCTGTCCCCTGTCCAAAATGACGAAGCGCTGTACTAGACTCGCAGGAGTTGATAGTCTACTGCTAACCCAACGCTGAGACGCTCATCTATGCGAGATTTTCATCTGCCTGGTCGCTCCCCTGCCTACGGTGCTAGTGGGATGGCGGCAACCTCTCATTCGCTGGCAACGCTGACGGCTGTAGACGTTTTGCGGGCCGGAGGAAATGCGGTGGACGCGGCGATCGCAGCTTCTGCCGTCCTCTGCGTGGTAGAGCCCCAGGCCACTGGCATTGGCGGTGATTGTTTTGTGCTTTATGCCCCAGTAGACAGCAGCGATGTGATTGCTCTCAATGGCTCGGGAAAAGCGCCCGGAGCAGCCCATCTGAGCTGGTATGTGGATCAGGGCATGAAGCAAATTTCCTTGCAGAGCCCCCACTCAGTGACGGTGCCGGGCGCAGTCGATGCCTGGTGTCAGCTCCACAATGATTATGGGCAAACCGCATTTTCTGACCTGCTACAGCCTGCCATTCGCTTAGCGAGTGAGGGCTACACAGTGCATCCACGAGTAGCTCATGACTGGGCACAGCTTGCCAAAAAGCTGAAGGTAACAGGCAATGCAGCTCGGATGCTGCTAGTCGAAGGGCAAGCGCCGAAAGCGGGCGATCGCCACCAGCAGCCAGAACTGGGTCGCACCCTCCAAACCATCGCCGACCAGGGTAGAGCAGGCTTTTATACTGGCTCTGTTGCCGAAGATATGGTCGACTATTTACAGTCGCTCGGCGGGCTTCATACCCTGGAAGACTTTGCCGCCCCTCAAGCGGAATACGTCACGCCGATTTCTACGCAGTACCGGGGCTATGAAGTGGTCGAGTGCCCGCCGAATGGTCAGGGGCTGACAGCGCTGATCATGCTGAATATTCTCTCGGGCTTTTCACTGACCGACTTTGCGCCGATGAGCGCGCAGCGGCTGCATTTGGAATGTGAGGCGGCAAGGCTGGCTTATTGGGTGCGCGATCGCTACATCGCCGACCCTAACCAGGCTGATATCCCTCTAGAAATCCTGCTCTCCGAAGGCTACGCCGCAAAGCTCAGAGCGAAAATTAGCCTGGATAAGCCCATGCCGCCCCTCTCTGAGTCAGATTTTCCGGCTCATCCTGACACTATTTATCTCTGTGTGGTCGATTCTGAAGGTAACGCCATCAGCTTTATCAACTCTGTGTTTCACGGCTTTGGCAGCGGCCTGGTCAGCCCAAACACTGGCGTGGTGTTGCAAAACCGGGGGGCAGGCTTCACCTTGCAGGAAGGGCATCGAAACGCGATCGCCCCTCACAAACGTCCGCTGCACACCATCATTCCCGGCCTGTTGAGAAAAGCAGGCCGCACCGTCATGCCCTTTGGCGTCATGGGCGGCAGCTATCAGCCCACTGGCCATGCCCACTTCCTCACCAACCTGCTCGACTACCGCATGGACGTTCAGGCAGCGCTCGATTTCCCCCGCGTGTTTCACGACGGCAAAACCTGTCAGGTAGAGCGGGGTGTCCCTGACTTGGTGAAAGCCGAGCTGAGGGCCATGGGTCATCAGGTTGTGCCTGTGGTATCGCCTCATGGGGGCGGACAAGCTATCTGGATAGGCGAAGATGGCCGCTTGATCGGGGGGTCTGATCCGCGTAAGGATGGATGCGCTTTGGGCTATGAGTAGTGAGTGTCTTTTTCAGATGGCAAGCTCGGGCGTGGGCAGGTGGAAATAGGGGTGGTCGGGAGGCTAGTAACAGCGCTGTGCTAGCTGAAACGCCGTAAAATTGCGCCGCGTTTTGAGGTGATTTCCGCTAGGGGAAAGGTCTTTTTCCACAGGGCTTTGCCTTGGTTGTCAAGGCCGTAAATAGCGACGGTCTCGACCTCACTGATGCCGTAATCTTCTGAAGCCGCTTCTCCGAGCACCTGGCGCACCTTTGCAGCAACCTGAGAGGGCGTCATTGACTCCATCAGAATACCGATATAAAGAACTTGCTCACGCAGGCTGACTTTGGCATTCACTTCACGATAGGTAAGCGCTGCAACCAAAGTTTCTGTCGGTGATAAGTCACCGCTGGCAGACTCAGAGGAGGACAAGGATAATGTATTATTCGTCTGGTTTGCGGCTGTCTTTAGATGGGTTTTAAGGGTTTCGCGAGCTGTTTTCAAAGCTGCGATGCTCTTGCGATCTCCCGCCTGTATTTTCTCTGCTCGCAGGCTGAAGTATGCCTGGTCAACTTCTGTTGAAGTCGCAGTCACCGGTAAATTGAGGCATTGATAATGCGCTGCTAGCTCATTAGAATCCGTCATTGTCTCGTCGAAGCTCCGTCATATTCGAGGCTAATGATTGTCAGCATTCCCGATCTGGCTCAGAGATTATAAATGGTTAATCTACAAGCCAGGGATCGCTCGTCTAATCTGGCGGTGAGTATGCGCTAGCAAAGAAAGCCTATAGGTCAAGCGCGTCAACACCTTTTCGGCTGTAATAAACGCGCAGCTTAAGGCCAAGTGTGATTTGCTTCATCACCCAGTAAAGCCCGCTCAAAATAATAAAGGTGACAAACACCACTGCCGCTGGTCGCTTGGTCGTCAGCGTGTTGAGAGCAATGCCAAAAACGCTAGTAGGATCAGTGGCCAAGTCCCAGCTATTGAGCCGCACAAATCGCCCTAGATAGATGCCAATTGCACTCAGCGCGTGAAACAGCAGCTCAGCAGGCAAAATATAGCGCCCTTTGCCTTTCTGCTTGAGATAATATGCCTGGTTGAGCAGTGAGAGCACGTAAGCTTCAAAGCCTGCCAAAATAGCCAAAGCATGTAGCGGGACAAACACTAACGCCACTACCCACACGCGCAGCTCACCCGAACTGGTCGCGCGAATCAGGTGGATGATATCGGTCAGCAGGTAGGGCGCATTGGGTAAAAAGGCAATAAAAGCGATGAGCCCCAGCCACCACAAAACAGTGCGTCTGCTTTTTCTTCGCTCAAACAAAAACAGGCTCATCGCCAGAGAAATCAGACATAGCGCCACCCACCAAATCACTTTGATTTGAGCAGTACGATCGCCTGCCGATAGCGCCTCCATGACCTGCATTTGGGCTCTCATCACCCGAGGCAACCGGGGCCATAGTCCCACGATGCCAACAGCGCTAATGGCAGCAAAGGCCAGCCCTATCTTCCCAGGCGAGAGATCTTTGCGCCGAAACAGCAAAAAGCTAAGAAACAAAGGCAAAAAGGCCAAAAATAAGTTCCACAGAATCCAGCCGCTGTAGACATTATCGAAAGCAGCAGAAATGTCTTTTAAGATTGAGTGCATAGCGTACTAGGACGAGGCTGATCTTAATGTCCCCTTAGCCTAACCCAGCGGGTTGCCGCTGTAGATTGAGCTGTATCACTTTGCCTTGGCCCTTCACATAAAAGCCCCAGCTCATGAAGGGCCAAGGCTTTATGTCAGAGAAGCTCTTTGACATGGAAGGGGCAAGCTAGCTGACGGTGCTGGTGATCTTGTTTTGCTTGACCGCCGCTTCCAGGCTGTCTGCTTCAGAAGGGGGAACCACCTGCCAGAACTTGGTGAGGAAGGTTTTCCAGTCAGCCAAAATCTCTTTGGCTTTAGCGCTACCGGTGCGTTCGGCATGCGCTTCGATTAGCGACTTGAGCTGCTGTGCGCCTGCTTCACCTGGCACTCGCTGCACCTGGACAATTTCAGGATTCACTCGCGTCTGAAAGTCACCGGCTTCATCCAGGAAATACCCTAGACCGCCGGTCATGCCAGCGCCGACGTTACGACCGACGCCACCGAGCACCACGACGACACCGCCGGTCATGTACTCACAGCAGTGGTCGCCCGCTCCTTCAATGACCGCCTGCCCTTTGGAGTTGCGCACGGCGAACCGCTCGCCTGCAATCCCACTGGCATATAGAATGCCGCCCGTCGCACCGTAGAGGCAGGTATTACCGGCAATCACGTTATCGGCGGCTGCGTAGGTTGCTTTTTCAAACGGTTTGATCACGATTTCGCCGCCGTTCATGCCCTTGCCCACGTAGTCATTGGCTTCCCCGATCAGCGTCAGGTTCATGCCCTTCAGGTTAAAGGCTCCGAAGCTCTGCCCAACGCTGCCTTTAAAGGTGAAGTTGAGCTGACCGCCGAAACCTTCGTTGTCGTACTTTTTGGCAATTACTCCCGCTACCCTCGCGCCCACGGTTCGATCAGTATTGCGGACTTCCCAGGTCTTAGTCGCTTTACCGTGCTGTGCGATCGCCGCAGAAATCTCAGCATCCGCTAGCATCTCATCGTCGAGCACCGGCCCATTGCTGTTGACATCGCCGTGGTCAAGCCAGGCGCGATCGCTTTTCACGTCCGGCAGTTGCAGCAGAGCGGAAAGATCCAGCTTTTTAGTTTTCGCTAACGACACATCGCTACGAGGCTTCAGCAAATCAGCACGGCCAATAATTTCGTTCAGCGAGCGATAGCCCAGCTTTGCCAGCAAGGAGCGTACCTCTTCAGCAATGAAGTAAAAGAAATTCACTACCTTGCCAGGTGTGCCTGAGAAGCGCTTCCGTAAAGCCTCCTGCTGAGTCGCGACGCCCACCGGGCACTGGTTTGTATGGCAAACGCGGGCCATAATGCAGCCTTCTGCGATCATGGCGATTGACCCGAAGCCGTATTCTTCAGCGCCCATCAGCGCCCCCATGATCACATCCCAACCGGTTTTGAGGCCGCCGTCTACTCGGAGGGTGACGCGATCGCGCAACTGGTTTTCCATCAGCGACCGATGCACTTCTGTCAGCCCCAGCTCCCAGGGCATTCCAGCGTGCTTAATCGAGCTTAGTGGCGACGCGCCCGTACCGCCGTCGTGCCCTGAAATTTGAACCACGTCGGCGTTGGCCTTGGCGACACCAGCGGCAATGGTACCGATGCCGATTTCAGCTACCAGCTTGACCGAAACACCGGCTTTAGGATTGATCTGATGCAGGTCGAAAATGAGCTGAGAGAGATCTTCAATCGAGTAAATATCGTGGTGAGGTGGCGGTGAAATCAAAGTCACCCCCGGCTTTGAGCGCCGCAGCGCCGCAATGTATTCGCTCACCTTTTTGCCCGGTAGCTGACCGCCTTCACCGGGCTTCGCCCCTTGCGCCATCTTAATTTCAATTTGCTTGGCGCTCATCAGGTACTCAGGCGTCACCCCAAAGCGTCCCGATGCCACCTGCTTAATCGCAGAAGAGGCCGTATCGCCATTTTGCAAGCCCTTCAGGTGGGGCAGCGTCGGCGACAGCCCCTCTTCATCCACGTCGTCAAGCACCTTGAAGCGCACGCCGTCTTCACCGCCCTCACCTGAGTTGGACTTGCCGTTGATGCGGTTCATGGCAATGCCCAAAGTCTCATGCGCCTCACGAGAGAGCGATCCTAGAGACATGCCCCCTGTACAAAAGCGCTGCATGATCGATTCAACTGATTCGACTTCAGAGAGATCAATAGAGGCGCGATCGCCCTCAAAGTCCAACAGATCTCTTAACGCCGCTACCGGACGACCGCTGAGCTGCTCTCGGTACACTTCGTAGTGGTCGTACTGTTTGGTCTCGACAGCCTTGTGCAGCAGCTTAGTCATCGCCGGGTTGTTCATGTGGTACTCACCGGAGGGCCGCGACTGTACAAAACCCATGTTCTCCAAGCGTTTTCGCGTCAGCTCAGGGAAGGCTTTTTCATGGAACGACATAGTCTCTTGCGCAAGTTCTTCAACTTTCAACCCGCCCAGTCGAGACACGCTGCCCTTAAAGGAGAGATTGAGCAAATCTTTATCAATGCCAACTGCTTCAAATATCTGCGCCCCGCGATAGCTGCTGATCAAAGAGATTCCC
>JBBQAC010000361.1:0-3346 GCA_038315915.1 Phormidesmidales cyanobacterium | reverse complement strand
CTTTACGAGGAGCAAATATCAAGGATAGAGATGAGACGACTTGGGACTCATAGCCACTATTTCATTTGGCTATGCCTAAGCAGTCCAATAAAAAAGCATCTGCAAAAGCCATTTCTTTAATCCGTCCATAGCGACCTGAAGCGCCCCCATGTCCCGCACCCATATTGGTCTTAAGCAGCAGTCGGTTGTCATCAGTTTTGCTGGTACGCAGTTTAGCGGCCCACTTAGCAGGCTCCCAGTAAGATACCCGAGGGTCGTTGAGCCCAGCCGTAATCAAAAGGTTGGGATAAGCCTGAGCAGTAACGTTGTCATAAGGAGAATAGGCTTTCATATAGTGATAGAACGCCGGTTCGTTGGGGTTGCCCCACTCGTCCCACTCCATTACTGACAGCGGCAGATCAGGGTCGAGAATGGTGGTGACTACGTCGACAAAAGGAACTTGAGCGATCGCCACCTTGAACAAACCAGGTCGCCGGTTGATCACCGCCCCTATCAACAGCCCACCCGCGCTACCTCCGGCGATGGCAAGCTGCTCTGAACTTGTCCAGCCCTGCTCAATCAAATGCTCAGCGCAGGCAATAAAATCGGTGAAGGTATTGGTCTTGTTGAGAAAATTGCCATCTTCGTACCAGGAGCGGCCCATTTCACCGCCGCCGCGAATATGGGCGATCGCACAAACCACCCCCCGATCCAAAAGCGACAGCCGATGCGACGAAAACGTCACTGGATAGGGATAGCCATAGGAGCCATAGCCAGTCAGATGGAGCGGGTGGCTGCGGTCGGTGGATATGCCTTGCTTGTATACCAGGGAAATTGGGATTTTGGTACCATCTGGGGCGATCGCAATGAGTCGCTCACTGACATACTGCCCAGGATCATAGCCGCCGAGTACGGGCTGTTGCTTTCTGAGTACCCGCTCATGACGCGCCATGTCATAGTCGAACACCGACGAAGGCGTAATCATCGACCCATAGTGAAAGCGCAGAGTATGCGTGTCAAACTCTCGCATCAGACCACCGCTGACAAAATAGGTTGGCTCTGGAAAGTCTATTTTTTTGATAGCGCCAGTCGAGAGGGTCTGCACCCGAATCGTGGGGAGCCCATTCTCTCTTTCGTATAGAACAAGATAATCTTTGAAAACATCAATGCCGACCAGCATCACATCATCCCGGTGGGGAATCACCGTCTGCCACTGACGCTTTCCCGGATTGCTCACGGGCGCTGTCATTAGTTTGAAGTTAATCGCCTCGTCATTGGTAACAATGTAGAACTTACCTTCTGGATCTTCTTCTGTCCCTGAATGATGATCGACCCGGTATTCAATCCCTTTCTGACGCGGATGAACCGGATGAAATATGCTCTCTGGGGCACTAGCCTCAAGAATACGCACTTCAGAGGTAATTTTGCTATTGGCGCTGAGCAGAATGTACGCCTCGCTGCGGGTAACGCTAAGACTCAGGTAAAAAGCTTCGTCAGTTTCTTCATAGATCAGCTTGTCACCGTCAGGCGAGGTGCCGAGATGGTGCCGCCAGACCTGGTAGGGACGATTAGCCTGGTCTAGCGATAGGTAAAACAGTGTTTTGTTATCGTTAGCCCAGGCCATACCGCCCGTGTTGGCAATGCGTTCAGGGAAATGTTTATCGGTTTCTACTTCCTTTACTGCCAGGGTGTAGCGTTCATCGCCCTGCGCATCTGTTGCATAGGCCAAGAGCTGTTGGTCAGGGCTAACTTCATACCCGCCCAGAGAGAAAAATTCATGCTCTGTAGCTAGAATGTTTTCATCGAGTAAAACTTTTTCTACGCTGCCCCGACTACCTGGCTTACGACAGTGAATGCGGTAGGGCTTACCTGCTTCCGTTCGCGAGTAGTACTCATAGTTTCCGTAGCGGTAGGGCACCGACAAATCTGTCTCCTGAATGCGACCGAGCATCTCATTAAAGAGAGTCTGCTGAAAAGCTTCAGTATGTTCCATCTGAGTCTTTGTGTAGGCATTCTCTGCTTCTAAATACGTCACCACTTCTGGATTGGTGCGATCGCTCAGCCAATAGTAGGGATCTATGCGCTCGTCGCCATGGGCAACCAGCGTTTTGGGCCGCTGAGGTGCTGTCGGTGGCTGAGAGGCAAGAGAGCTGAAATCGTCTATAGTCATATTTTTTGGGTAATAGGCATCCTTGAGATTAGTCTATACCTTGCCCAAAAGAAAAAGGTTAGGTTCTAAGATTGAACTGCGCTGACAAAGGCAATGCTGCGGCTCCAGGTGACGGTTTGGTTATGCAATTGCTGGTTGAAGTGCGTTAGCAGTCGTTCAACATCTACATCTGAGATGCCGTAGACGCTAAGATGGTCGCCATACTTTCCTTCTAACCACCGCGTTAATAGCTCTGAAGTAATCACCACTTGATTCTGGAAAGCCACCACCTCAATTTCGCAGTTCAACCCCGCTGTTTCAAAATCGCGCTGCAAATCAGGCGCGTCCCAGTTCACCATCGCATCTTCAGGATTGTTGTACAGATGTGCTTCGGCCTCGCTGAGCTGCCGGTAAAGGTCGGGCACTATTTTTGCAGCGTCGAGCAAATGAGACAGTCGCTGGCCGCGTGAGGGGATGGATTCGGCGATCGCAATCTTCCCCCCGGCACTCAGTAGCTGGCTAAGCTGTTGAATCGCTGCCGGTTTGTCCGCTACCGCCATCAGCGCATTGCGACCAACAATGCCGTCAAAAACAATGGGTTCATTCGCTGCTTGCTGAACTGCTAGCCAGTTGTTCTCTTGTACTTTCACAACCTCAGGGCGAGATAGCTCATTTAGCAAAGCCGACTGTTCTATCAGTGCGCCGTAATCTTTCTTGCTGTGCGTACAGGCCGTGACGCCGCCTTCGGGCACCCGGCGGATGGCTTCCCAGGTGAGCAGGCCAGTACTGGCGTTAAGATCTAACAATACGTGGTGGCGTTGGGGGTTGAGGGTGTTGAAGAGGCGATCGCGCACTTCTCCAAGCTGTTCTCCCAATACGCCCGTCGCTCGCTGCAACCACCGATCCTGCTGTCGATCAGTCGGGCCATAGGTAAGCGTTTCTACATCAGACTCTACCAGCGCCGCCAGCTGAGCTTCCCGCCGACGAGCCACCTGCGACTGAATGCCCGCCTCGTAGCCCTGGTCAGACGGCTGGTAAAACACCTGCCCCTGCAAGCTCCCCGGCAAGTACTGCTGGGCCACCCAGTGATCGCGGTAAGCGTGAGGATACAGATAGCCCGCCCCGTGACCAAATCCTTTTTTGTCCCGAGTGGCATCGCGCATGGCGTTGGGCACTTCGCCCTCGCGCTCCTGCTCTACCGCCGCCAGCGCATCGAAA
>JBBQAC010000169.1:0-9849 GCA_038315915.1 Phormidesmidales cyanobacterium | reverse complement strand
CGAGCAGGCTCTACTCCCCCTTGCGGCGATTCAATCGCCTGTAGAAGCGTTCTAACAATCGCCTCGTTGCCGGTTTCTGAAGGCACAATACTCAGCCCCCTGACCACTCCTTGCAGGCTATCGACCCAGAGAATACAGTCCCCTTTTGAGGCTTCTGCGCTATCTGCCAACGCATAGTCAGCCGCTGTCAGAGGGCGGCGATCGCACTCCCAAACGCTGGTCAGCCGAGGCAGCTGACTCAGACGGCGACAGGTAAATGGACTCAGTTGATGCATTGAAAAAAATGAGGGGGCGATGGTTGGAGAAAACGCAGGCATTAAAGCGATCTGTCAACAATTCTAAAACAGACTTATGGCAGAAACTAAAGCCATACAGAGCCGATTTCAGACTCTATAGCTTCTCACAAGTGACCTTTCGATCTCAAGACTTATTCTATCGAGTTGCCGTCATCTAGTCAGAGATTATGCGACTTGCAGGCGAACGCTGCGCTTACATGAATCCAAAGCTAAGTACGTTAAACTAAAGCTACCAACATCAACCTACTCTAATCTTTATGACTCAAGCCACACCATTAACTGAAATGCCCCAGACTGGCACTCCTCAACTGCAAGCCCCCGGCCAGTCAGAAAGAGGCATCCTAATGTCCGAAGCGGCGCTTACCCACGTCAACGCGCTGCGCGAAAAGCAGGGTAGCGATTTGTGTCTGCGAGTGGGCGTTCGCCAGGGTGGCTGTTCTGGCATGTCATACATGATGGACTTTGAAGAGGTCGGCAATATTGGCGAGCACGATGAAGTGTACGATTATGACGGCTTCAAGGTGATTTGCGATCGCAAAAGCCTGCTATATCTGTACGGTCTCATGCTCGACTACAGCGATGCGCTCATCGGCGGTGGATTCCAATTTACCAACCCCAATGCTAACCAAACCTGCGGCTGCGGCAAATCGTTTGGCACCTGATTATTAACGCCCCTTCCATCCACCGAATATGCAAACTTTAGAAACTACATTTGACGAGGGCATTGCTCGCTACAAAGAGGGCGAGTCTGCTGAATCCCTACTGCCCGTGTTTAAGAGCATCTGTTCACAAGCCCCCAAAAACAGCGCTGCCCAAACCTGTCTGTCATGGCTATACCTCCTAGCAGATAAGCCCAACGCCGCCTACAAAGCGGCACAGCGAGCGGTTAAGCTCGCGCCTAAAGACCCCCAGGCCCGGGTAAACTTGTCCATTGCTATGCTCGAAACGGGCAAAAGCGGCGTGCGCGATCAGGTAGAACTGGTTGGGCAAGTGATCTACGCCGTCGATGAACTTAAAGCTGAAATCAAGGAAAATCTTGAAGAAGGGTTAAGAAGAAAGCCAGATTGGAAAAGTTTGAAGCGCGTTCAAAACTGGCTTTTTGAAGCCTAATATCGTTGGTATACAAAGCGTTGAAGCGAAGCAAAGGCAATTAGCTCAGCTCGCAAGCGTAGCGTAACTTAATGAAGTATTGAAACGAAAATAATAGAAAAGCGGCGGGGATCAGCACTGATAGCGATCCCCGCCGCTTTTGTTAAAGGCTTGAAAAATGGCCTTTGTAGAGCGTTTGAATGGCCTTGATTCGCTCTTTTCCTAACCCAAAATAATGCCCCAGGGTTTGCAAAGATAACTTAATGAGCGATCCCCGAAGCTACTGATAAGATTAAGTGAAGCGGTTGATAAGCTGAGCTTAAGTACTTACTCAAGTACCGGCTTCATCAACGCCGCATTTACTATCACTTATTCACTTCGGGAGTCACCTATTATGAACCTTCAAACAGTTGGCATCAAACCAGAAACAAGAAATCACAAAGGCTTTTTTGTCCAACAGGCAGACTTTACTTTCGTCGAGATTGACAAGTCTGGCTGGGCCTTAATTTGTGTCGACGATGCCGTGTGCCACTATGTCGATCCTGACAACATCCTGGCAGCCAAACTCGAAAATCAACAGGCTGTATAAGCTACTCAGCCCTTGATCAAGAGGGCCTTAGTCCCAATATACTATGGTACATAACAGCAATATGGCTGCTTCCCCGACGAAGCAGCCATATTTTTGTAGTTTTTATATGACCTATTTAGCCCACCATTGCCAGCAATCGCCGAAGCCCTGCCCAGCCAATAAAGGTATAGCCAAAAGCTAGCAGCAGGCTGCTGAGCGTAATCCGGATCGTGGCCTTGACTGCTTCTGCCTTGAGTCGCTCGGTTGCCGTTTTCTTTTGCTCTCCAATTTGAGTTTGTAACTGACTTTGGGCTTGGCCAACCTGCGAGTTTAAAAACTCATTGAGCGCTTCGGGATCATTGCGGAACTTTTCGATCTGCGCCCTTTGGGCCTCGTCCAAGTTGCCGCTCGCAATGGCCGCTTGAAGCTGATCTTCGTTACTTAGCAGGGCGTCGATTTGGGCTCTGCGCTGAGATAAATCGGCGTTCAGCCGTCCTTCCAATTCAGAGTTTGCCTGCTGCGCTTCCGATTCGACTTGCGAGAGGGCTTCCCGGCTTTGAATGCGGACATTATTAGGATGGAGTACCGCAGTTAATAGAAAAATTAATCCCAACAGGCAGGAGAGCAGGCAAGTCCAAAACCGGGCATCCGCCAACAAGCTCATCCGCCGAGGCTCTTTGCCTAAGCTGCTGTCAATCCAGTAGCCCGTCAGCAGTAGTGCGATCCCGACCAGGGGGACAATGCCCCGGTCAACAAGCTGAGTAGTCGTCGCTAGCTGCCAGGCACGGTTGCCAAACTCGGGCGGAAATAGCAGCGTGATAAAGTCAATCAGGGCAGCCAGAATAGTAATGGCTCCAACTAGCTTCAGAGAAGTTGCTGCCAGCGGCGAGGGCAGGGTTGCTTTGGGCGGAGAGGTTGTCATAGGAATTCAGCAACAAAACTTGATACACCATTTTGCCCGCGAGTGTGGTCAAAATCAGTACGTTCTCAACAGAATAAATCAAAGTCGATGAAATAGCGAACCGGCTTTGTGCCGGTCGGTCTTGATGGAGGGCCTAATTTTTCTCCCTGCCCGGATGCGGAGAGTCGTAGCCTACGTTGATCTGGCTTTTGCTTTCGTAGAGCCGGTTGAGCTTTTTCGGATCGAGCCGGGTGTGGTACATCAGCTTCAGTAGCTGGTTGAGCAGGGCCTGCCGGTAAATGCCGCGATCTCGAAATCGCCGCGCAGAGGTGATGACTTTGCCGGGAGCGATCGCTGGAGAACCCCACTGCCCCAGGGCCACACTCAGCGCCGTATCTTCAAAAATATCCATGTCAGGGACGCCGCCAATGCTAATGAGCACCTGCCGCCGCACGAAAATGCAGTGATCTAAATAGAGAATGCGCTGGCGCTGCGATCGCTGCGTGGTCGAATACCAGGAGGTGAACCGCAGCAGCCAGTGATCCATATCAAAGCTGTGGGCAAATCCGCCCCAGACAGTCTCGGTATTGCCCGATGCTGAGGCCGTCAGCGCCAATTCCGCCTGGAGCAGGGCCTCTCCTGGCGGTAGTAGCGTGGCCGGATGATGTAATAGGACAAATTCTCCGACGCTGGCTGCAATGCCTGCGTTCAGGCGCTGGGCGCGGTTGGTAGCAGCCGTTTTGATCGTCTTGACTTCAGGAAATTGCTCAATAATCTCTAAAGTGCCATCTGTGCTAGGGCTCACCACAGCGATGAGCTGATTATCACCTGCCTGCTGCGACAGATTTTCCAAAATTTGGGGTAAGTATCCGTGGCGAGATTCGTTAAAGCAAGGCAAAACAACGGAGAACATGAGCCAGGGTATACGCACGCCACCGATGATTTTAGCTTAGCCCGCTGCTTTAGCCCGCAGACATAGAGAATAGAGGGTAGGCACCACGCTAAGCTGTGCTTGAGTTATGACCGGCAAACCGCATTATTTTGGTGCTGACGTTCCAAGGAGACCCCCCTAATGCCTTCTATGATTGACACAATTGTTGAAGTTTTACCCGATAAGGAGGCCCTGATCGAACGGGCCTATCAAGTGATGGTAGCCACGCTTCAGACGGCGATCGCCCAGCGCGATCGCGCCACCGTTGCCCTTTCTGGCGGCAGCACCCCAAAACCCCTGTTTGAGGCGATGGTCGATGCCGATCTGCCCTGGGAGAAGGTTTACATCTTTTGGGGAGACGAGCGCTACGTACCCCATGACCATGAAAAAAGCAACGCTCGCATGGCCCGAGAGACCTGGTTAAATCAGGTGCCTATCCCTCCTGAGAACGTTTTCCCCATGCCGACTGGTGCCGGTAACCCGGCGGCTGACGCTGCAAAATATGAAGACACTCTAAAAAAATTCTTTCAATCTCAGCCGGGTGAGTTTCCCGCTTTAGACTTTGTGTTGCAAGGCATGGGAGACGATGGGCATACGGCTTCGCTGTTTCCCCATACCGAGGCGTTGTCAGTGCGCGATCGCCTGGTTACCGTCGGTAACCACGACGGCGAGCCTCGCATCACTTTCACGGTGCCCTTGATCAGCGCAGGCCGCAAAGTCGTTTTCCTGGTCGCCGGAGAAAACAAACAAACCGCCCTTGCTAAAGTATTTTCACCCGACTCAGACGGCACTGCCTACCCCAGCAAGCTGGTCGAATCTGCAGACGGCTGTCACTGGCTGCTCGATGCCGCTGCTGGCAAAGGGCTTCCCCGCCCTTTCAATCCCAACGAGCTATAGTCACAAGCTGTCATTACGAACTGTCCTATCGTTTATCGCGCCTTATGATCACCTGCCCTAACTGCAATCATCAAAACCCCGATGGTGCACTCCAGTGCGAAGCCTGCTACACCCCTTTGCCTGTCATTATCGCCTGCCCTAGCTGCAATACCCCAATTCAGGCAGATGCAAGCTTTTGCGGACAGTGTGGCTACGATCTCAGGGAAGGCGCGGCTGGCGGCGGCGCAGCGGCAGTACCCGCTTCAGCGATGCCGGATTCAGCGATGCCTACGCAGAACTTTATGGCCGCTGAAGCAGGCGCGGACAACGCTGAGAATACGCCCGACTTTGAGCTGCCCGACCTGATCGAGCCCGATCCGCTCGTGGTGCCGGAGCCGGTTGGGATCGAATCTGCCAGTGAGCCAGTAGAGCCAGTAGAGCCAGTAGAGCCAGTAGAGCCAGTAGAGCCAGCAGCTAGTCAAGCGACACCAGCAGAACCAACGGAAATTCCTGAACCGCCTGCTCCCGCTTCCCCGGCTCCTATCAATGCTACTCAGTTACAAACACTGACGGCCCGCCTCCGACAGGTACAGACAGGCACCCTGATAGAAATTCCCCGAGAGCTATCTGTCGTACGGATTGGGAAACCTAATGATCAAACGCCGCCTGACATTGATGTCGCTGGGTTTCCCAACTCAGAAGTGGTCTCCAGAGTTCATGCCAATCTGCGGGTAGAAGGCGATGTCTACTACTTAGAGGATGTGGGTAGCTCAAACGGAACTTACATCAATGGGCTGCCGCTGCCGGTGGGCAATCGTCATCGGCTGCGTCCGGGCGATCGCATCGCCTTTGGCAAAGGCGACAAGGTTAGCTTTATTTTTGAAACAGCTTAGATAGGCGGCACCCTCACCACCTCGTCTGGCTGACTCGATGCTGGTTTTGACCTGTCTTGTGCGTTGTGTCCTTTCCATTTGGTGTTGCGCCGTGTCTGCCTTAAATACTGTCATCACGCTTTCTCTACTGCATCCCATCGACAAAACGCCGGTACAGAGCTGGACTTTTGAGGAAGAGCCGGTCGTTCGCATTGGTCGATCTGTTAAGAACGATGTCATTCTGTATAGCGCGGTGGTATCGCGTCACCATGTGGAGCTTCGCCAAAACGACGACGGTTGGGAAATTCACAACATTGGCGCTAACGGGACTTACCTCGCCGGTCAGCGAATTGAATGCAAACCCGCACAAGACGGGTTGGTGATTCGGCTGGCTCGCTCCGGCCCCAATCTCCAAATCAATATCGCTCGTCAGACCCGAGGCATGTCCTCTATTCATGCGCTCATGGCCAAGCAAAAGCAGTCGGCCCGTTAATATTGATACCGAATATTGACACTGAATATTGACACTGGGAGTTACCTGCCCCATGCTAAATTTTGAGCGGAAAGACAAAGCATGAGTCAGCTCACCCAAAATCTATGGCCAGAGGCGACCAGATCTATACAATGCGTGAAGTGGTGGGAATTCCCTACGAGCACCACGGCATAGACTGCGGCGATGGCAGCGTTATTCACTACAGCAAAACCGGCGAGGCGACGATTACTCGCACCGCTCAAGCAGCCTTTGCTCGTAGCGGGGCAGTCTATGTCAAGGCGCAGCCCACTGCTTTCATTCCCACGATAGTGATAGCGCGGGCCGAAAGCCGACTGGGCGAGCAGCAGTATGATTTATTTTTCAACAACTGCGAGCACTTTGCCAACTGGTGCAAAATTGGTCGCAGCGAATGCCCCCAAATCAACGATTTCGGCCTCCGTTTCGATCAGATCAAGCTGCCTGAAATTGGCGAACTGTCTAAGCAAGCAAGTGTGAATGCTGGCCAAGACGAGTCGCCAGCCAAAACAATACGGCTATTTCAAGAGGCGTTGGGGAATGTGGCGATCGCCACTAACACCCTCCTACCCCAATACGAACAGGCTACCAATGCCACTCTCACCTGGCACAGAGTCGCCCAAAAGGCGCTTGCCAAAGGCCGCGAAGACCTTGCCCGCGCCGCCCTATACCGTAAAGTTGCCGCCCAAAAAGAAGCTAAAACGATTCGCGCCCAGCTCAGCCAGCTTTCAGACTTGCAGCTTACTTTGGAGCAAAACCAAGCTCTGGTACCGCCTACCCTTTTTCAAAGTCCACAGCTTTAGTCACTCACCTGATTGAGAGACTGACCGGTCAGCATTCGGCGGCTTTTTCCGGCGCTGGTAGTAGCGTCGGTCTATCCATTTCAGGGATAAGGTGGCGGTGTTGCCATGCATAAATAGCGACATCAGCACCGTCAGGGTGACAATGCTCCAAAGCAGCCCAATATCGTCAAAGCTGCTACCGGCAGCGGTATGGTTCTGAGCGTAGGCCAGGTAGTAAAACGACCCAAAACCTCGAATGCCCAGAAAGGCAATCGCTCCCCGCTCCAACCCGCCTAGTTTTTGCCCGAGCAGCGCCACTAGCCCTGATAGTGGCCTGGCCACAACAATAAACAGCACCGCAAACAAAAAATTAGGCCAGGTCAGTAGCGCTACATTAGCCGTTGCCACAAAGCCGCCCAATGCCAGTAGCAATAGCCCTGCAAAGATGCGCTCCATCTGAGTTGCAAACTGATAAGGCTTACGGTGATATGCGTGGTTTTTTGAAAAGTTTTGCCGACTGGCTACCGCTGCCGCAAAGACCGCCAAAAAGCCATAGCCATGCAGCGCTTCCGCCAGCCCATAAGAGAGGAAAATAGCCGCCGTTACAAATAGCCCTTCCCGAGTCTCTTCCCGTACTGTCTCATCGGAGATACGAAACGCATAGTGCCCCAGCAACCAGCCCACCGCAATGCCAATGGTCACGCCCATCACCACCCGGTAGATGAGGTCATAGGCCGTCCACTCCCATAGCCAGGAGCCTAGCTGACCGCCATGATTAGCAACGCCCAACGCTAAGTAAACAAACGGAAAAGCCAGTCCATCATTCAGTCCGGCTTCGGTCGTCAGACCAAAGCGCACCGGATCTTCGCCGCCTTCATTCGGGGGGCCGACCTGTACGCTGCTGGCCATTACCGGATCGGTCGGAGCCAGACAAGCCCCCAGCAAAATGGCATCTGCCAGCGGCAGGCCAAACAGCCAGCGACCCAACAGGGCCGCTGTTGCGATTGAAAGCGGCATAGCAATCCCTAAAAGCCGCCAGGTGAGCTGCCACCCACGCAGCCGAAAGGTACGGTCGATCGCCAGCCCCGCGCCTGCTAGAGAGACGATAACAATAATCTCCGTCAGGTACTCAGCAATAACAGTATGGGTCTGATTGTCAATCGGGTTGAGCGCGGGTAGCCCTACCGAGCGGCTGAATAGCAGCACTGCCAGAAAAAAATACAGCATCGGCACATTGATAAAGCGAGATCCCTTGATATGCGGTAGCCAGGTGAGACCCAGTAGCGCCAGACCAAAGGAGATGTAAAAAATTATCTTAGGATCCATCAAACAGGTAAAAGAGCTGACCTGCTCGATAGTGCGGGAAGCCGACTCCCCCTGTCATATGCCCTAAAGAACAGATCGCACTTTAGCGCTAGCCGGTTCTAGTGAATGTCATAGCCAAACACATTGGCATCAGCATCGCCCAGCTTAATGTCTCCCAGGCCATATTCCTCCCAGCGCTGAGAGACAAGATCCGCCATCTGCGGATCAGACTCTAGCTGCTCGCCCCATTCATGGTCGGTTTCCGGGGAAACCTTGGTAGTTGCATCAATGCCCATTCGGCTGCCCAGTCCCAAGCGTTCGTTGGCAAAGTCCAATGAGTCGAAGGGGCTATCGGGCAGGATAAATACGTCGCGAATGGGGTCAACTTTGGAAGTCACTGCCCAGACGACCTGACGCGGGTCGCGAATGTTGATGTCTTTATCGACGACAATGACGAACTTGGTATATGTGAACTGGGGCAGCGCCGTCCAAAAGGCCATCGCAGCGCGGCGGGCCTGTCCTGGATAGGATTTGTCGATGGAGATGATGGCGGCTTTGTAGCTGAGGGCTTCCATCGGCAGGAAGAAGTCTACAATTTCACTGACTTGCTGGCGGAGGATGGGGGTGTAAATGCGGTTGAGAGCGATCGCCATCATCGCTTCTTCCTTGGGCGGGCGACCGCTAAAGGTCGTGAGGTACACCGGCGATTTGCGGTGGGTCATGCAGTGAAAGCGAATCAGGGGTGCATCGTCATTTTCGCCGCCGTAGTAGCCCATGTGGTCTCCAAAGGGGCCATCTGTGGCCGTTTCTCCCGGTGTGATCGTGCCTTCCAACACGAATTCTGACATCGAGGGCACTTCCAAATCGACCGTTTTGCACTTGGCCAGGGAGATGCCTTTGCCACTGTAGAGACCGGCAAACAACCATTCTGAAAGGTCTACCGGGATCGGGGTTGCCGCCGCCAGGATGATGAGCGGATCGACGCCGATGGCGATCGCTATCTCCAAATTCTTGCCCCGCTCTGCCGCCTTACGCAAATGCCTCGCACCGCCCCGTACCGACAGCCACTGCACCGTCATGGTGTTTTTCGACTGAAGCTGCAAGCGGTACACGCCGACATTCGGCACGCCCGTTTCACAGTCTTTGGTAATGACTAAGCCCAGCGTCACCACCTTGCCTCCGTCTTTAGGGTAGGGGCGAATCATCGGGATTTCGCTTAGGTCTACGCTGTCGTCGAGCCTGACCACCTGCTGGCACACGGGTAGCCAGTCCCGAGAGGGCTTAGCTTTGACCACATCGAACAGGACTTTGCCCAGGTCAATCGCTTGGGAAACGGTTTTAGGCGGCTTGGGCTGCTGCAAAGTGCCCAGCTTTTTCCCCAGCGTCTCCAGTTCCTCAGGGTGCTCCATATTCATCGCCCAGCACACCCGCTCTACTGTTCCGAGCAGGTTCACCACTACCGGGTAGGGCGATCCTTTGACGTTTTCAAACAGCACTGCTGGCCCGCCCGCCTGTAGCAGTCGGTTAGAAATTTCTGCAATCTCCAGGTCGGGATCTACTTCTGCTTGAACCGTTCGCAGTTGCCCTCGCGCCTTAACTTTCTTGAGAAAATCTCGTAGATCCTTCGCCATAGTAGAGAAACGCTATAAAAGGCCCCGCTTAATCATGAGGAAATGTAACACTTCTGGGGGGTTATACCAACTTTTCTGCCAGCGCTGCCT
>JBBQAC010000112.1:0-13526 GCA_038315915.1 Phormidesmidales cyanobacterium | reverse complement strand
TCGAGCGATTGACTGCCGCCAATCACCCAGCCACCGCCAAAGCCAGCAACGCCTAAAATAAACAGTAAGACAAGCAGATTACGATACTTTTCAGGATTCTCTGGCACCCGAAAACTGAGAGTCTCAGAGAAAGGAGTAAATGCACCTGTCACCTTGGGTACAACTTTGGCAGCTAGCTCATACTGTCCCCGAATCGGTGGTACGAGCTGAAGCTGAGCTTCGCCATCGGAAGCGACAACTGTCGCCTCTAGCAAAGTCGTTCCTTCTACAATCGGAAAGTCAGTAGTTAACCAAGGCGTTCTAGGTGGGGTGAGCAGTTTTACCTGCACCGCCGCGCCTTCTGACGACTCACCTGCATCATCTAACTTGAGAAAAACCGATATAGGCTGTTTAGAAGGTACAACCTTATTTAAAGATGGGTTAGTGCTTAACGCTATTTGAGGCCCGCTCCAGCCAGGGACAGCGGCCATTAACAGTACTGTCACGCTGGCAATGGCTGCTAAAATCAATAACCACCATCGTTTCATAATTTATCAGCTCGTTAGTAACTGTAAAGATAGGGTAGAGATAGGGTAGAGATAGGTCTGACATTGGGCCAGCACAGTTAAGTGGGCCAGCCCAATTGTTTCCTCTACTTAGTGACAATTGCTTAATGGCAACCTTAGTGACAGCCGACCCCAAGCGTATGGTGCCGCGTTTGATGCATGGTGTTATGAGTAGCTGGATAAGCGCTAAAGTAGACCATCCAAAGGCTTAGGGAACCCAAGGAAAGAAACAGAAGCACCTGAAAAGGAACAGATAGGACTGCTTGACGGGTTTTGCGGAGCGCTGGATTAGAATAGCTAGTCATGGCTGTTAATGAAGTTGGGGTAGGTGGATATTTGTGCGAGTGGACATTGTGGGCCTAACAGTTGACCTGTCAGGCCCAGCTACTTACTGGATTAAAGCTTGGCTAATATTTTGTCGGCTTTAGTTTGTTCGGCGACTTCTACCGGCTCATCAAGATCGAAGGAGGTGACAACGCCATCTTCAACAATCATAGCGTAGCGCTGCGATCGCACCCCCAACCCTAACCGACCCAAATCAACTGCTTGACCGATAGCCTCGGTAAATTTGCCAGCGCTATCGGCCAACATCATGATATCGTCTCCAACCGATTGATCCTTGCCCCAAGACGACATCACAAAGGCATCGTTAATCGAAACGCAGGCAATCGTATCAACGTCTTTGGCCTTAATCTCAGCAGCGTGCTCGACAAAGCTAGGTAAATGACTCATGGAACAAGTCGGCGTAAAAGCACCGGGAACGGCCACCAGCACTACTTTTTTTCCGTTAAAGATGTCGCCGGTTGAAATAGTTTCAGGGCCACTCTCACTCATGTAGGATAAATCAACATTGGGAATTTTATCTCCAACTTTAATGCTCATTAAAAACTTTCCTCTAAATATTTGCGTTGAATAGCTGCGTCAGTTGCAGGCTTTTTCTCAGACAGAAATTGCTATGTGTGATTGAACCTTCTGAAGCCTAGAAAGAGACTTTTGGGCGTATCTGTGCCGCTCTGCGTTGCCCTGCTGCTGGTAAAGGTCGGCGGCTCGTTGGCAGTCTGCGATCGCCCCCTCATTATCTCCCAATTTATGACGAGCAACGCACCGATGCCCATAGATATCCGCGCTATAGGGGCTGACTAACAGCGCTCGGTCAAACGCCTCAACCGCCCCCAAATAGTTGCCTTTAAGCGTAATTTCAACGCCCTGCTCGAAAGGCTCAAGCACAGCCGGATTCTGCTCAAGCTGCGAGCTTAGACAATACATTTCGCAAAGCCCTTAGAGAATTCATCTTTGTTTAAATTGCGGCCTATGATCACAAATTCGCTACGCTTCACCTCATCTGGCTTCCACTTCCGGTCTCGGCGCATAGAAGTTAACATACGCACGCTCTGAAACAGCACCCGCTCAGAAAAGCCCCTTGCATAGAACAATCCTTTTGTACGGTAGAGATCCTCGCCCTTTTCTTGGGCGACATCATTCATCCACATCATGAACCTGTTCATGTCAATCGGTTTTTCTGAAGTAAAAGCAAAAGATCCCACTGCATCATCATGCTCATGGTCAAGATCTTCAAGAAACTGAGGATCGACCTCTAGCTTCGCCTCCAGCTCAAAAGCGCCCACTCCCAGAATCTTAGAAAGATCTATCTGGCTGTGTTCACTACGATAGATCTTAGCCAGCGGATTCAAGGCTTTAAGCTTGTTTTCAAGACTTTCAAGCTCCTCAGCCGGAACCAAATCGGTCTTATTAAGCAGCATAATATCTGCAAATGCAACCTGTTCTTCCGCTTCATGGCTGCTGAGCAAATTGCGATCGAGGTTGTAGGCATCTACAACCGTCACAAAAGAGTCCAGCTTCAGGTTGGGTCTGAGTTCTTCCGATACAAAGAAGGTAGAAGCCACAGGTGCGGGATCGGCTAGTCCTGTCGTTTCTATCAAAATAGAGTCTAGCCCGCCCCGCTCAGTTAGCTTGATCAGCGTTTTCACCAAATCATCCCTAACCGTACAGCAAAGGCAACCGTTGTTGAACTCCACTAACTGCTCTTCACCGTCTTCAATGACAAGCTGCCCGTCAATGCCAATTTCACCAAACTCGTTGACAATAACAGCAACTTTTCGGCCCTTTTGCCCCTGTAAAATATTGTTTATCAGGGTTGTCTTACCAGAACCCAAAAAGCCAGTCACGACGGTGACCGGAATTCGCTCGTCAGCTTTGCTTGGCGTGGGCTTATCTTGTACTTGTATCAATTTATCCTCCTAGAGTAAAGGTCTTCTAGACAACAGCCTTGCATTACCTTCTTTAATCCCCCTTTCCTCGTGCACTGCTCCATGAGGTTTCACTTGGAGAAAGATCATGGGAAAGGGGGACTGGGCGAAGGCTCTGATAGGTTTGTACCCTCTAGTAGGTTTCTACTACAGTCTTAGTCATGGCCGCGATCCCATCCTGCAAAATGGATTTACGAGTGTCGGGCAAGTTGGCCTCACCACGGATTTGGTCGTAAGGGACAACCACCCAGCAGGCGCAACCCCAAAGACACTCTCCGGCCATGCCCTCAAACCGGATAGCCGGTTCAGACATCATCACGCCCAAATCTAGCAGCCAGGAATGATCGAGCAGCTTTTCATCCCAGCTCATCTGATCGTATTTGTCACGGCTTGCGAAGTAGGTTAAAAAGTCCGTCTTGGCTACGCCCGGCAGAATAACGTCGATGTACGCCGTCAGCCGGTCAAAGAATTCATCTTGAGTGAAAATCAGCGTAGAATCTTCGAGATCGTTACCTAAGTATCCCATCATGGTTTTCTTAAACTTCTCGTTTAAGCTATCGTTCCAGATGTCTCGGGGGGCGTGAATAAAGCATTCTGCATAGTCAGTTTCAAAGTCTTCCTTAAGACCGTCATAGTCTTTAATGTGATCCATCCACTGACTAATTACCTGACGCCATTTGCTCAAGGGCTCTCCCGGCAAAACCTGCACAGCCGGGTGGGTGAGCTTGGCCACGTTGAACAGCGTCCAGCTTCGAGACTTGCTGCTAATGCACTCGTGGGGCGCAGAGGTTTGTCCAGAAGGGCGCAGGGCTTTGAACAACGTGCGACCGGAGTCGTGCTGTACCATGCGCATAAAGGAGTCGGCGACGAACTTTTGGGTAACGTTCAGGCGAATGCGATCGCGCACTGCTGGCTCCCCTGTATTGGTATACCGACTGAGCCTTTGCCAGGAATGCTCAGACGAAACCGCCATAAAGCCGCCCGTAAAGGGATTTCGATAGAGATCGCCCCATACTTGAACTACGCCTGCATTTTTGTCGTCATCGAGCATGCAGTCAATTTCATTAAAAGTAGGAAATAGGCTGCTCGATCCGTTAACTTCAGGCTCCCCTTCACAAGGCAGTACACCGACGCCAATCACTGGAATCCGGCGTCCCAGCTTAACGCTCGACAAATGACGAGCCAAATCGACCACCATGCCGCTGCCAATACTCTCGCCCATTCCAAAGCAAACCATCACCATCGAAGGCACTTTGGTCTGATCGATACTGTCGGCAAACTTTTCGAGTTCTTTCTCTAAAATTCTCTCGCCATCATAGTAGTTCATCCCATAAATGGCTTTAGATAGCGCTCTAGGGAAATGTCCACCGGCCTCAGGAATTTCGATATCTTCCGGTAGCCAGGGCTCGTAGTTTGGGTTCCAGTAGTAGCGAGGATACTCTAGCTTTAAAAACTCTCGGTAGCGTCTGAGAGAACCAAACAGCTGATCGCGGCTAGGCACCGCCAGCGCAATGGGCTGAAACTGAAACCGCTCCTTTGGAATACCCCGCTCTTCCAGACGCTTCGAAAAACCGTCCGCATAGTCTTTGGCTTGCAGCATATCCTGCTCGCCAATATCTACAATCATGGCTGTAAAGCGAGCCCGAGGATCATCTAGCATATCTTCGAGTTCACCCGTGCGCAGCATAGAATCTACCATCCGCGCACCGTCTTTGCCGATGCCTACAATGTGCAGGCAGTGGGGGGACTGAGCACCTGAGGCGCTATGATACATTGAACCTAATGACATAAAACCGTTCTCCGTTTAGTGTTACTTGCTCTAAAAACCGTTAACTGCTCTTGTCGTACTTTGTAAAACTCACCCCTAGCCCTTTCTGGGAGGGCTACCATATGGATGGGTCGGATTTTCGGGGTGGGTTAACAGCCGCCTGGACGAAAGCCAGTATCCTCATCAATCAACCCCATATCCCTGAAAATATGTGCAACAGAGGTCGCTCGCTCATCCGCCACATATATCTTGTAGTCTTCAACAAAATAACCAGGATCTTTTGAAACCAATCCCTCCTCAATTAAGCGTGCTCCTTTCTCAAGGTTTTTCCGCTGTAGGCTAGCCTTCCAAAGCGGCGAACGAATGTAGATATTTTCATCATCAGCCCCCGTTATCTGTAGAATTTTGTTGCCTGCCACCGTCGGAACTTCCGCTCCGTCGCCGTACTTTTCCTTAACCACATCCCAACTTAGTAGCATTGGCGCTTTCTCCTACACCGGCACAATTTCAATTTTATCGATTCGCCGCTTCAGCTCGGCAGAAGGCTCTTCACCTCGAATCGAGTCGTAGGGAACAACCACCCAGCAGGCACAGCCCCAAAGGCATTCACCTGCCATGCCTTGAAATCGGATGGCAGGCTCTGAGAGCAAAACACCTAGCTCTAGCAGCCACGAATGAACCAATAACTTTTCATCCCACTCCAGCTGATCGTAGGCGTCTCGCGACTCGAAGAAGATTTCTAGTTCGTTTTTGCTAGCACCCGGCAAGATGAACCTGACAGCGGGCTTACCACCTGCCTCGGAGCGAACAATACCAGGCTCAACTAACGGCGAGAAAACTTTGTTCATCTGGTCAGAGAATTTTATCAAGGCATCATCCGAAACTGTTTGAGCGTCAGCAGATGTCCTGATTTCAAAGTAGTCAGGACTGTACTTGCCCTCAACCAGGCCAAGCTTACCCGGCAAACTCTCTACATCAGGCATTTCGCCATCGAGATCCATAAACCCAAGGATATGACACCAGCGCTTGCCGTATTGACTACGGGCGGCTGAATGCTGACTAGCAGAAGCGCCAACCCAGTTCAGCAGCCTCAAGCTTTCGTATAGGTCAATACTTTGATTTTCTAGTAAAAACGCGGCCAACTGTCCGTATGTGAGCTTTTGAGTAGCAGCCAGATCTTTGGTCTCTTCCCATGCGGGCTTTTGCGGCACCATCAGGAACCCTGCGGTAAAGGGATCTCGATACAGGTCTCCCCAAACCTGAACAACCCCATCATTCTTATCTTGGTCGAGCATACAGTCTAGCTCGTTCATAACCGGGAAGATTGAGCCAGCCTGCTGTTGCGTACTGCCTTCACAGGGAACAATCCCAACGCCTAGCACTAGCGCTCTACGGCCAAACTTAACGTTCGACAGATGTCTGGCCATGTCAACAACAATGCCGTTGCCAACGCTGTCTCCTAAGTCGAACACGATGCATACGACCGACTGACACTTGGTATCGTTGACGCTCTTGGCAAAGGCTTCTAGCTCTTTCTCCACCAAATTGGGCTCCTCGTAGTAGCTCATCCCGTAGATGGCCTTTGTTAAGGCTCTCGGCATCTCCTCGCTAGGGACAGAAACGTCAAGGCTATCAGGCAACCATGGCTCATAGTTGGGATTCCAATAGTAGCGGGGGAATTCCAACTTTAAAAACTCTCTGTATCGTCGCAGAGAGCTGAATAGCTTATCTCTATCTGGCGCTTCTAACGCTAGAGTTCTTACCTGAGATTGGTCGTCAGGCAGCTTTTTAGCTGCTGCTTCAACCTGCTGCAAGTTCTGATCTCCAATATCCAGTGCTAAGGCCGTAAAGCGCTGCCGACTGTCTGCCAAAAAGTCCTCTGGCGCTTGTTCGATAGCGGCTGCAATAAAGTCCGCGCCTGTCTTACCCAGTCCTACGATATGGACTGTTGTAGGCATAGTATCTCCCTCTTTCGTTCGGTGAACGCCACCGAGCTTAAGAGCCTGCATTCGCTTCTTAACTAGAAGCTCGTCTCTATTGTCCGTCTCTGGCATATTCTCTAATACCTTTTTAATAACAGCTTGTAGTAATGTGGTAGTTCAACGGCGTACCGGCAAAGCACTCCTCCCGAAAGCACTCCTGTACGAAAGCGCACAGGTCAACCATCACTGCTAACGATGCGCTAATGAGCAACAAATAGCAGGACGTGCGGCTGTGCAGTATTGACTGCTGGCAGTAGGTAAACGCTACCCTAAGGAGTCTCTCTACATTTGAAATCTACGCTCGGGCAAGGAACGCAAGGGACTCCGGAGGAGAAACTTTCTGATAGAACAGCAGTAAACTAGGCTGGCTTTGAGCTGACTGATTCTGTTTAATCATTAGATCGCGAAACCCTGTGAGAAGTTATCATTCCAATGCAGATGAGGCATATCTCAGATAAAAACGATGCGAGCACCTGTTCTTCCGAGCTGTCTCGTTGGCCTGTCTGGTCAGCTAAGCTTGTGGAGTTTGCAGTTTTTTCGGGCTAACCCAGCGAAACTACTTACTACCTCTTATCCATAAGCTACAGGTAAGGCTTTAGACATAACTGTTAAACCTGTTACATATTTTGCAACTTAATAGATTGTCTTCCTGAATGGCCTGATTGGGTTAGTGAATAGCTCCTGTTGTCAGGCGCTTTCAGCCCAGGTACAACAAAAATGACTGGAGAAAAATGACCGGAGAGCACTGCGGGATCGCCTTCCATAAAGCATCGCTATTAACCTGACTACTATCTATCTATTGCCACACCACTAGGTGACTGCCAGGACTTTAGGCATCAAGAGACAGAACAGAGTCATACACTGGTTTCTGGCTCCTGACTTCTGCGTTTCTTGCTTAGGCGCGAAAATAAAATGACTTGATCCCCCGCTCATTAGACAGGTTTTCCTGGCTTAAGTTAATGCCTTTTCTAACCAAAGCTAACTGGTTAAAAAAGGCGAAATAGCGGGCGGTTTAGGCGTATATCTGATCAGGTGATCAGGGCTTGAGCAGCGCTTGAGCATCGTTTCTATCAGTCCTTCGGCGGCTGGGCTCAGGGCGTGCTTAGGGTGGGTTGCGATCGCAACTTGATGAGTCAAAGAGAGTTCCGGCGGCTGAATAGCTATTAGCAGTCCTTCTTCCAGGTCTTTTTGAAATTGAGAGAGTGGCACAAAGGAAATACCATAGCCAGATAGGATAAGCTGCCGCAGTGGCTGATCTCCACTCACTTCTACAACTGAATCTATGGCGCTGTGATGGCTGTGGTACAAATTCTCCACAACAGCGCGAATGCCAAAGCCGTTCTTTTGCCTGGATAAAATCAGCGGATACCGGCAAATATCTGACCAGGCCACTTTGCTGAGGGCTGCCAGCGGATGAACTGAGGCCGCGACTGGTATCAGCGGCTCTTCGTATAGGATCTCAAGCTGAAGGGTTTCAACCGGCACAGGCAGCGAAAAAACAGCCAGATCGATTGCTTGCTTTTCCAGGCCACGCACCAGCGCATTGGGAAGACACTCCGATATCTGAATGTGAACGTTTGGGTTCTGCTGACGGTAGGGCTGCAACACACTCGACAGGCAGCGCTGGGTGTTGAAGCAAGTGATGCCAAGTGTTACCTTCTCAATGGGGGCCGTTGAGGTTCGCAGTGCCGAGGTAATACCCGCCTCAATGTCCTGCAAGCCAGTGCGACAATACGTGATAAAAGCTTCGCCCGCCTGGCTCAAATACACCTTATTTGAGCGGCGATGTAGTAGGGCGTGTCATCAATTAAGCCAAACGACGGAAGCCGCGAGGTGAACAGCGCTTAGAAAATTGCGAGCCGTCTTATCGTAGCGCGTTGCAATGGCCCGGTATTGCTTCAGCTTGGCGAAAAAGTTTTCTATCAGATGCCGTGCTTTATAGAGATGTTTGTCGTAGTCAATCGGCTCGTTGCGACTTGACTTACTCGGAATAACCGGCTCAATGCCCTGCTCCTCTAACACCGCTCTCATGCGCTCATCGGCATCATACGCTTTGTCGGCTAGCATCGCTCCGGCTTCGATCTTAGCAATCAAAACGTCCGCCCCTTGCAGGTCGTGAGCCTGCCCTGCGGTCAGAAAGAAGCCAGTTGGATTGCCCAAGGCATCACAAGTGGCATGAATCTTAGTGCTTAACCCACCGCGTGAGCGCCCGATGGATTCATCGCCCCCCCTTTTGCCCCAGCAGAATGCTGATGGGCTCTCACAATCGTCGCGTCGATCATTTGATATTCGTTGTCGCTCTCTTGAGAAAGTATGGCGAAGACTCTATGCCAGATGCCTTTCTTCGACCACCGGCTGAATCGGGTATGAACAACCTTAAAGTTACCAAAGCGCTCTGGCAAGTCACGCCACGGAATACCAGCCCGGTAGCGATACAGCACCGCTTCTACGAATAAACGGTTGTCCTTTGCGGTCACGCCTACATCTCCAGACTTACCGGGTAGCATATGTTCTATCCGTTCCCATTGGTCATCGCGTAGGGCGTATCGTCTTGTCGTCATCGTTCTCTAGGCATCTTCGCTCTTATGATAAAAACGACTGACAAATTTTGCGTCCCTCTAATTGATGACACGCCCTAGTATCTCTTTCGATTGACCCGCCGGGTACACTTCCACCTGCTTACTCTGTGGATTGAGCAACCAGCCTAAGCGAGCGCCATTGTCCATATATTCCTGCATCTTGGTCTGTAGCTTTGAAAGACTATCAGACTGAGAACGTAGCTCAATTACAAAGTCAGGACAAAGCGGTATAAACCCTTTGCGCTCATCTAAAGTCAGAGCTTCCCACCGTTCTAAGCTAACCCAGGAGGCGTCTGGAGAACGATCAGCCCCGTTTGGAAGTCTGAAGCCGGTAGAAGAATCAAACGGAATGCCGCTGCCGCCCTGCTCTTCAACCCATTTGACCAGGAAGTAGGCAATCTTAATATTGCGGTGCCCGGTCTCCCCGCCTGTGGGTGGATTCACAATGAGATCTCCTGCCGCGCTGCGTTCTAGCTTTAAGTCTCGATTTGCCAGGGCGATCGCCTCAAACTGCGCCTGAGTCACTTGCAAAGCTACCTCAGTCGGCAGTTCCAGTCGTAAAGGCGATTGAGCAGGTTTTTGTACCATTACAGAAGATGTCGCGCAGACATAATTAAGCGGTGACCGCCGGACTCAGACCCAGGGCATCCATCATTCGCTCGGTGTCAAAATGCTGCGCCATCAGATGGCCAATGCACTCCACTTTAATCGGCTCATGCAAGCGCACCTGAGCAAACGCCTGTTCAATCATTTCTACTGTGGTCAGCGTGTCCAAATCCACCGAGAGAATGGGTACTTCCAAATCACGGGCACGCTCCAGCACATCCTGGCGGGGTGACAACCGGCCCGTGAGTACCAGACACTGAGTAGAGCTTTCGAGCGCGGCCATTTGGATGTCGAAGCGATCGCCCCCCGTCACCACCACCATATTGTGCGCCTGGTTGAAGTAGCGCAGCGCCGAATTAGCATTCATCGCCCCAATCGAAATTTCTTCCACCATAATCTGGTCAATTCGCCCAGGGCTATTGAGCAGCTCTGCTTTGAGATGATGCAGCAGCGCCTCTACACTGACACTGCGCATAATTGGTGTTCTCGGCAAAATGCCCAACACCCGAATGCCGTGGCGCTCCAGACAGGTCTTCACCGGATTCATGGCATCCGCCATCATCGCCTCAGGCACGTCATTTATCACTACGCCCAACAGCCGGTCACCGAGCGTTTGCTGAGCCGCCAGCAGCTTATCGACCACCAGCGCTGAGCGATAGCGCGACACCAAAATCACCGCCGCCTCACCCATCTTTGCCATGTCCGGCAGAGAAAGCCCAAACAGCGTCCCTTCCTCTAAGCTGCTCGGCCCTTCAATTAACAAAATATCTTCACCTTTGCTCTCTAACAGGCTTGCTATCTCTTGTTGATAGATCTGCCTTTCTTGAGAAAGCTGCTGCGTAATCGTGGCATCATCCAGTGAAAATAGCGTTGGCCTGACCCGATCTGCTCCCAACGCTAGCGTATTGCTGATAAAGCGGACATCTTCATCGATTCCGTCGTCGTTTTCGCTGGGACAGGTGCCGATAGGCTTGGCATAGGCCACGTCAAACCCCTGCGATCGCAACTGTAAAGCCAGCCCCAACACAGTCGCAGACTTACCGCTATGAGACTCAACCGAGCCGATGAGCAAATGCTTGGATGAGCGATTAGATATTCGGCTTGATGATTGGGGCACGCCCTAACTCCTTTCCACTATAGCGTTGGCCACATCTCTGAAGCTACCTAGCACCTGAGACATCTAATCATTTTGCCACGTCTACTACGGAGCCGCCTGAGAAAATTAAAAGAGCTAGCCCGACTCAGGCATTCCTGGGTCGGGCTAGCTCTTCAGACTGAAGCTAAAAAAGTATTCCGGTAGATGTGTCACCAAGCTGCTAAAAATCGTACTCTGCTGGCGCTAGCTGTCCATTCGCAGCAGCTTACGATAAAAGCTCTGTTCAAAATCGGCCTCTTTGTCCTGGTTCATTAAGACCACGACGCTGATCAAAAAATCCACAAACTCAAAGTTTGGCATTGTAATTTCGTAGGTGAGGTCAGCGTCACCATCAAACTGCATACGGCAGCGAGTGAGGTCGGCAGGCAGCATAGAAATATTCCAGGTCGCTAAAAATGAGACGCTGTCGGCACCCTCAATTTTGCGTTCGCCTTCGAGGTTGCCCTGCTTATACAGGCCGATGGCGTAGGGCAGGGCATTGCGCTTTTTACCCTGATAGTAAGGCAAATAAACGCTAGCTTCTGGCTTGGTGGCAGGCTGAATAGATTGGAGAGACATGGCTGCTGTGAAACTTGGTAGGAGAACGGCCCTGATCTAAGGGGATTGTACTTCCGGACAAATCCTGCTTTGAGCATTCCCGTCTGACCCAGTAGTTAACCAGCCGAGCCAGCAAGAACCTGAAGCGCCACCTGGGGAGAGAAGGGGGATATGGTTAAATTAAGAAACATTTGTTAAGGGATCTAAACAAAACCACGCATGTCAGATTTTGCTGAACCCATGAACTCTGAACTCAATCTAGAGTCAGAGCTAGTTTTTGATGCTGAGCTATTCAGAGGATATGCCGGAAGACGGCTGAAAGCTGCCGTCGCGGTGGCGACCCTCTGGCTGTTTACAGCGCTGTTGTACAGTGTTGACTGGGGGCGCGGCGTGGTTCTGATCGGGACAGGAATCATGAGTATTCAGGCGCTGCGTGTAGTGTTAGCAAAGCCTTTAACGGTGCCTCAGCCCCTGTTGTCTACTCAACCTGCAAACGGGGATCATCTACCGGCGACCGGCAAGGCTATAGCGCAGCCCCTTGCCCCTCAGGATTTTACGAGTTGGCCCTATGTTTCTTTACTGGTCGCGGCCAAAAACGAACAGCAGGTCATCGGCAAAATCGTCGAATCGCTGCTGCATATTGACTATCCTGCTACTCGCTATGACCTGTGGGTGATAGATGACTACAGCACTGACCAAACGCCGCAAATATTAGATGCGCTGGCGCGGCGCTACCCACGCCTGAATGTGATTCACCGGGGGCCGGAGGCAACGGGCGGTAAGTCGGGTGCGCTCAACTTGGTGTGGCCTCAAACGCAGGGCGATATTTTGGCCGTCTTTGATGCGGATGCCCAGGTGCCTGAAGATTTGCTACGCCATGTGGTGCCTATGTTCGATTCCGAAGCAGAGGCTCAGTCTGGCTACGCAAATTTTAGGATAGGGGCTGTTCAGGTGCGCAAGGCGATCGCTAACGCCAGCGCTAACTTTTGGACGCGGGGACAAAAGGCCGAAATGGCTTTTGATAGCTACATGCAAGAGCGGCGGATTGCCGTCGGCGGGATTGGTGAACTGCGCGGCAATGGCCAGTTTGTGCGGCGAGAGGTGATCGCTCAGTGCGGCGGCTGGAACGAGGCTACCATTACCGATGATCTGGACTTGACCATTCAGCTACATCTGCTTCAGTGGGATATTGGCCTGCTGTTTGCCCCGGCGGTAGAAGAAGAGGGCGTGACCTCAGCAAGGGCGCTGTGGCATCAGCGGAATCGCTGGGCCGAGGGCGGTTTTCAGCGCTATTTGGACTACTGGCGTCAGCTCGCCAAGAATCGCCTGGGCTGGAAAAAGTCTTTTGATATGGCCAGCTTTTGGATTATTCAGTACATGATGCCGGTGGTGGCGCTGCCGGATTTGGCGATCGCTCTCATTCGCCATCAACTTCCCATGTTTGGCCCGATTACGATGCTCGGAATTGGCCTGTCGTTTTGGGGAACCGGGACGACGCTACGCCGCGCTGAACCCACTTCGGTCTGGAGTGCTTCTGTGCAAACCGTGCGAGGCACAGTCTACATGCTGCACTGGGTGCTGGTGATTGCGACAATGGCGATGCGAATCTCAGTACGCCCTAAGCGCTTGAAATGGGTGAAGACCACTCACGGATCTGCCTAGCGTCCATGCTGAATGCGGCTATTGGGTCGTCCTTGCCCGGTTACTACGATCTTGACAATCACACCGCTCAAGGCCACCGCCAAAGCCGCCGCTATCAATGCCAGCGATACGAGGTCGGGATGACGTATGGCGATCGCGACTAAGGCCCAAACCGTCACCGCTGGATAGGCCGCATCGCCATATTTCAAGGCGATGACTGCTGCGATCGCACTGCTCACCACCAGCATCCCTATCGTCAGACCGACCGAACCCGCAAAGGCAGTAGCCCAAACCGGCGGCAGGCTGATCAGCAGCGCGGAAGAGACGTTGACCACCGCTGCCACCGTAATCCAGCCAAAGTAAACGCTAATCGGCGCTTGCACCAGCCAGCGAACCGAACGAGTAGGCCGCAGCGAGCGAGCAGACAAATAGGCCGCTATCAAGC
>JBBQAC010000105.1:0-13869 GCA_038315915.1 Phormidesmidales cyanobacterium | reverse complement strand
CTGGTTGGTCAGTATAATGGCCCCATGGCCTGAGAGTTTTTACCAACCGCTCTTCGTTACAACCCCCGTCGTTCACCTAAACAAACCCGCTATGGCTGTCGCAACTCAATCGCTTGAAACACTGTGTATCAATTCCATTAGATTTTTGGCTATTGACGCCGTGAACACCGCAAAGTCGGGGCATCCTGGCTTGCCTATGGGCGCAGCGCCGATGTCTTTTGTGCTGTGGGATAAGTTTATTCGCCACAATCCGAAGAATCCGAAGTGGTTCAACCGCGATCGCTTTGTCCTCTCAGCGGGCCACGGCTGTATGTTGCAGTACGCCATGCTGTACCTCACGGGCTACGACAGCGTCAGCATTGACGACATCAAGCAGTTCCGGCAGTGGGGCTCTACTACGCCCGGACACCCTGAGAACTTTGAGACTGCCGGTATTGAAGTGACAACTGGCCCTTTAGGTCAGGGCATTTGTAACGCGGTTGGGTTGGCGATGGCCGAAGCGCACCTGGCGGCTAAGTTCAACAAGCCTGACTGCACGGTGGTCGATCACTACACCTACACCATCATGGGCGACGGCTGTAATATGGAGGGCATTTCCAGTGAAGCCTGCTCTTTGGCCGGTCATCTGGGCCTGGGTAAACTGATTGCCCTGTATGACGACAACCATATTTCGATTGATGGCTCAACTGATATTGCCTTTACTGAAGATGTGAGTAAGCGCTTTGAGGCGTATGGCTGGCATGTGCTGCATGTGGAAGATGGCAATAGTGACTTGACGGGGATTGAGCAGGCATTAGCTGAAGCCAAAAAGGTCACCGACAAGCCCACCATGATCAAGGTGACGACCACCATCGGCTACGGTTCGCCCAACCGGGCGGGTACTGGCGGCATCCACGGGGCCATGCTCGGCGACGAAGAGACCATTGCCACTCGCGAAAACCTGGACTGGAAGTACGACTTCTTTGAAATCCCTGAAGATGCGCTCAGCCGCTACCGTCAGGCAATTGACAAAGGCGCTGAATCTGAAGCCGACTGGGAGAAGACCCTATCGACCTACCGCAGCAAGTACGCAGAAGAAGCGGCTGAGTTTGAGCGGATGATCTCCGGCAAGCTGCCCGACGGTTGGGAAGACGCGCTGCCGACCTACACGCCCGAAGACAAGGCACTCGCCACTCGGAAAAATTCGGAAGTGACATTGAACGCACTGGCTCCTGCCCTGCCTGAGCTGATTGGCGGTTCTGCTGACCTCACTCACTCCAACCTGACCGAGCTAAAGATTTCCGGCGACTACCAAAAAGGCGCTTACGAAAATCGCAACATTCACTTCGGTGTGCGCGAGCACGGTATGGGCGCAATTTGCAACGGCATCGCCCTGCACGGCGGCGGACTGATTCCTTACTGCGCCACTTTCCTGGTCTTTACCGACTATATGCGCGGCGCGATTCGCCTTTCGGCCCTGTCTGAAGCAGGTGTTGTATATGTGATGACGCACGACTCCATTGGTCTAGGCGAAGACGGTCCCACTCACCAGCCGGTAGAAACGGTCGCTTCTTTGCGTGCCATTCCCAACCTGTACGTGATCCGCCCTGCCGACGGCAACGAGACCTCCGGCGCATACAAAATCGCCATCCAAAAGCGCAACGCACCGACGCTAATGTGCTTCTCCCGTCAGGGACTGCGCAACCTCCCTGGTTCCTCTATCGACGCGGTTGCCAAAGGTGCCTACATCATGTCTGACTCAGACGGCACGCCTGACCTGATCATGATTGCGACCGGCAGTGAAGTGCAGCTTTGCGAAGACGCGGCTGAAAAGCTACGTGGTAACGGCAAAAAAGTTCGTGTGGTTTCCATGCCTTGCTGGAAGCTATACGAAGAGCAAGACGCAGTCTACAAAGAGTCTGTGTTGCCTAAGGCCGTGAAGAAGCGCCTGGTGGTAGAAGCCATGAGCAGCTTCGGCTGGGCTAAGTACTACGGCGACGAAGGCGACATGATCAGCGTCGATACCTTTGGGGCTTCGGCTCCGGGTGGCGTAGTCATGGAGAAGTTTGGCTACACCATCGACAACGTGGTGTCTCGGGCGAATGCGCTACTGAGCTAGTTGCTCCGGGTAGCTGCATGGCTATAGATAAGCCCCTATCAGTCTTGTACTGGTAGGGGCTTCCTGTTTTTTGCGAAGTTATCACAAACGTGGTTCTATTCAGGCAGCAGCATCTGCATCATCAGAGGAGCCTGACTCCTGCGCAGAGATGTATTCGAGGGTTGCAGTGGTGATCAGACCAGATCGACTTTCACCGTGGCGGCTAGCAAAATTATCGATTTGACTGAGGATGCGCTCGGGAATAGTGATGTTAACGCGACGAGATTTTCCTGATAGTTTCGACAAATCAACATCGACTAACGCCCAGATGCCATCCGCGAAATCAGGATTTCCTCTGTGCGTTTCGATAGCGGTAGGGGAGGGAATCTCTTCTTCATCGGTTAGCAATCCCTCGATATGGCACTCGATAGCCTCAACCGTACTCTTGAGGGCATCGTCTAGCGATTCCCCTGCTGAAAAGCAACCGGGCAAATCGGGAACGGTGACGCCGTAGTCACGGTCTGGATCTTTATGAATAACGACTGGATAGCGCATCTTTTTATTCTCCTAACTTATGGGCCAGTGCCAACCCGCTTGCTTAGCAATACTTTTCACCGTTCCGAGCGGCAGGTCTTTTTTAGGATGAGGAACCGTGACACGGCCTTTTTTTGCTGGGTGCTTAAACTGCTAATGACTGCCTTTGGTATTGACTAAAACCCAGCCTTCACGCTTGAGCCTGGATATAATCTGCCGACTGGTCATGCTATTAGCCTATACACACTATACACATCGAAGCTTGATATTTTCAGCAGAAGCATATCCTATTTTATTTTGGAGCCCGGTAGGTCTGTTGCAGATTTGGTGACTGAAGCAGCGCGAGTTGAGATAGAAGATAGCCTATGAATGATCACCTAGAGCCATCTCTACGAACGTTTTGCGGCTTCACCGGATTTTAGAGCCTCCTTTCATGAAAAAGAAACGCTTCATGTGCCTAATCATCGGAACTATCTCAGGCGTAGGCGTGAGCTGTGAGCGCGTAGAGAAACCAGTCCAAGAAGCGGCTGACCGTGAGACGGTTGCTGCATTGCAGGACGAAGATACCCGCTATTTTGAAGAAGATCTTTACGTCACCAGCTCGGGAGAAAAACTTCCTATTAATGCTGTTCGGACAGAGTTGCTGTGCGCTGTTTCCCCTGAAAGCTTTCGACAGGTTGTTGAAAGAGCAGATGCGATCGCCATAGGCAAACCTCTAGAATCTCTAGAAGAAAGCGAGATCAAAGTACATGACGATATTACGAGATACGAATTTTCTGTCTCTGACTTCGCGGTAGAGACGGTGCTAAAAGGCAGCTTTCAAGACGGCATCGCCCTATATCGCGCAGCCACTCGGAACCCGCATCAAAATCCGCTGGATCAAATCATTGAGCAATCTGACGCTGCTGTTGCTGGGCCTGCCATGCAATAGCCATTACTCAAGATGCGTTGCACCTCATGTAAATAGGGCAGTCTAGGGATAAACTGATAGCTTGGCGATCGCCTCACCATCCGGGGTTCTTGAAAAGGTTCTTAGATATGTCACGTTACGACTGCATTATTGTTGGGGCCGGGCCGGCGGGCGCGAGCGCAGCCTACCACTTGAGCAAAAAGGGCCATAGCGTTCTACTGTTGGAAAAAGCCTCGCTGCCTCGCTACAAGCCTTGCGGCGGTGGCGTTTCCCCCCAGATTGCAGAATGGTTTGACTTCGACTTTGAACCGGTGATTTCGCAAAAGGTAACTCGTGCCCGCTACACCTGGAAGCTAGGAGACACGGTAGAAACTGACCTGAGCCTGCCGATTTGGATGGTGCGCCGCAATGAGTTTGACTACTACATTGTGCAGCAGGCGCAGCGCCAGGGAGCGGTATTGCAGGATGACACCAAGGCGACTGGCATTGCTTTTGAAGAAGAGAGTTGGAAGGTCACGACTAGCTGCAACGAGACGCTAACAGGCAAATACCTGATCGCTGCTGATGGTGCGCGGGGGCCGATGGCCAAATGGCTCGGCTTTGCCAAGCGCAAGACTAGCGTGGCGGGGGCGATTGAAATTGAACCCAGGGTGACGGTAGAAAATAGCCATGTGGTGCATTTTGAATTTGGTCTGTTGAAAAATGGTTATGTGTGGAATTTTCCTAAAAGCGACGGCTACTCGATTGGCAGCGGCGCTTTTTGTACCAATCAGCGCAAGGGTGGCGATCTAGTGCAGCCAATGGTAGAGTTTGCGGCTTCGTTCGGGGTGGATGGTGATCGCGCCCAAAAACACGGCCACCCCGTTTGCCTGTGGGACGGCGACCAAACCCTGCACACCCAGAACGCGCTGCTTGCAGGAGAAGCCGCCTGCGTCGTCGATCCTTTCACCGCAGAAGGCATCCGTCCCTCTATTTTCACTGGCATCAAAGCGGCTGAAGCCATTGACTTGGCACTGGCAGGAGACTCAGACGCCCTGGCGAACTACAGCCGCCTCATTGCTACTGAATTGGGCAGTGAGATGCGCTTAGCGTCGCGGCTAGCCAAAGCTTTCTATACCGCTCCTAAACTAGGCTATCGCACGATTATCAAGCAGCCTTCAGCAACGCGAGCGATGGTGAAGATATTCACAGGCGAGCTGAAGTATGACGATATGGTGCAAAAGGCGCTACGTCGGCTGAGTGGGGGACTATTAGCGAGATAGTAGTCCCCCAAAACCTGATCCTACGGCTAGTATTCTTCCCAGGAAAGATGTTTATACCAACCGAACGTTTGACGTCCGACAAAGCCAAGAGTCTGATCTTTGCCCTTGTTGGCACTTTCTCCTAGTCGCCTTTGAGCCGTCTAGATTTAGAGCAGGCAAGTGTTTAGTTTCTTGTTAGAGATCTTAACTTAGGAGACTTATGAAGGGATAATTACTCGACGCTAGCGTTATCTCTAAGTTTCGTCAGCCTAACTTCAATCCTAACGTTAAGCAGCGGGCTGATAGCCGCTACCGCAGTCGTTTTATCTCAGATGACGCTAGCAGAAATTCGCTTTGGCATTGAACGGCTTCAAGATAATGCTGCAACCTCGATTCTCAGGACTGAACCTATTGCAGATAAACCGATGAAGTTTCAAATGCCTCTTCCGGCGTGCCAAAAAACGTGCCGTTGTTGAATATAGAAGGCTCGTATTTATTGTTGCTGTAGGTGTAAAACGCCATGGCACACTTTTCTATGTCGCCGCTGTAGCGCAAGCGGCAAAGATGAGTCGGCACCGTTCTCAAAAATTCGATCCGCTCTTCCCTCGTGCCGCCGTACAGCTTTTCGTCAAAGTTCTTCTCCGGCACAAAAGGCTCAATATACGCATCGATATAGCAGAACTTGTCTCGAAAGCGCACGTCAATCCGGTTGTATTTGCCTGCATAGTGAGCTTCTGCATAGGCTAATATCCGCCGTTTGATAGTCGCTTTCAGCCGTTCAGGAATTTTAGATCCGCCTGAATGCGGATCGTACACCCAAGGTGCCATCGTCAAAAACTCCCGTTCATCAACATCTGAAGACTAGAATAGCGTTAGATGCTATGACCTGCGCTCACAGTGCCCTTACCTGCCATTAACGAAGCCAATATCCGTAGCCACGCCACTGAGAAGTCCTTTCAGCGGGGCGAAAGCTATTGCTGTCAGGGTGCGGTTACTTCTCTAATCCAGCGAGGGACTGCGCTTGTTAGCAAAGTCGAGGGAAGTGAATATGAGCCCTATCGGGTCAGCGTTCAGTTCGATGCGGCTGGACTCACGGGCGCTACCTGCACCTGCCCTTATAATTTTGAAGGCTGGTGTAAGCACATTGTAGCCACCTTGCTAGCAGCCCTGCGCAACTCAGAAGATATTCAGCAGCATCCCAGTCTCAGCGAACTGCTCCGTCCTCTAAACCGCGATCAGCTACAGGCGCTTATAGAGACTTTATCGGTAGATCAGCCTGATCTGATTGAACAAATTGAATGGCAGCTTCAGCAGAATGCGGCACCTCACCCGGAGGCATCTCAGACTACGCTCTCTCAGCCAGCTACCCGACAGACTATAGTCGATCCTCAGCCCTTTCACCGTCGGGTACAACAAATTCTGGACTACGGTACTGACGATTGGGATGATTCACCTGCTCTAGATGAAATTCGTAGCGTTATCAACAAGGCCGATGACTTTACCAGCCAGGGGGACGGTGAGAATGCGATCGCTATTCTAGAAGCCATTATCGATGCTTACCGGGAAAGCTGGATGAACCTCGATGGCTCCAGTGGCGAGAGCGGATCTCTCTTTTACGAACTTGACGAAGCCTTTGCAGAAGCGCTACTCAGCGCTGCCATCACACCCGAAGACCAGACAGAATGGCAGGAAGCCATAGAAGTTTGGGAGGAAGACGCTGAAGACTATGGCATCAATGCGGCGTTTGCCAAAAGCCAGGCCGCGCTCGTACAGGGCTGGGACGATCCAGAACTGGTCGCCATTTTGCAAGGAGAAACCACAGACGGTTCTGAACTGGAGGAACCTGACTCTCAAGGCGGCTGCACCCTTGCCCAGATCCGTCTCGCTATTTTGGAACGTCAGGAAAGATACGAAGAATATATAAACCTGGCCAGAGCCAAAAACTGCGCCCCAGAATATCTGATGATGCTGGTACATCAAGACCACATTGAACAGGCCATGGCTGAATCCCGAAAACGGTTGAACCATCCTATCGCAGCACTGTCTGTAGCTACAGCTTTGCGGACAAAAGGAGCTTTGGCGCAGGCGCTGGAGATTGCACAATTAGGCTTGAGACTGCCAGGATATGGCAAGGCCCAACTGGCCGAGTGGACTGGCGAACTGGCCGAGGGACTGGGTCATACGGACACCACCTTACAGGCTCGCATGGCAGCGTTCGCCGAGATTCCAACCCTCGCAGATTATCTCAAGATTCAAGAACTAACAGAACCTGACAAGTGGCCAAAACGCCAGAAAAAACTGTTAGCCAGTTTGCGCAAAGAACACAGGTTTGCGGTGCCAGCGGCTGTCGATATTTTTCTCCATGAGGGCCTGCTCGAAGAGGCCATCCAGGTTGTTGATCAAAGCAGTTCGTATAACTCAGCGCCGATTCAACAGGTGATGGAAGCGGCAATGGCAGAGCGGTCAGATTGGGTCATCACCAATGCCCGTCGCCGCGCGGAGTCCATTATGGATGGGGGCAAGGCGCAATATTACGGCTACGCGGTAGATTGGCTAAAGCTTGTTCACCAGGCTTACCAGCAATCAGGCGAACTCAAAAAGTGGCAAACCTACCACGACAAGCTACTCCAAAAACACAGTCGCAAGCGCAAACTTATCAGCATGGTGCGTCATCTCGCATGATGCTACAGCTTTGAAGCTGTCTATACAGAGGCTCAGCGTCTTAATTGATCGTATATGAACCCGAGCAAGAAGCTATCGAACGATGGCTTAACCCGAACTGACGTTGGATTCAACACAACGGCACCGAAAACGACATTGCCGCAGAACTCATAGAAATGGGCATACCCAAAACCGATATTGTGATCGGATTCCATTCCCCTTTCAAACGCCAGTTTACAAAATACGCAGTAAATTAACTAACGCTGCAAACCACAGCAATCAAGCAGATTTGGCCCAGAGTTAAACTCAAAGCAGCGCAGGTCAAGCCAGTAGAAATCTTGCGCCAGCCTACATCGCAGTAATTGAATTTAGTCAGCCTTTAGATCAGGTTGTAAAATGGTAGGCAAGCTTTAAGAACTTCACAAAAAGCGATGAATGAATCTCTTTATTTTCAATACTTTCAGAGTGGAAGCGGGTGGGGGGAATCGAACCCCCATCATTAGCTGGAAGGCTATGAGCAATCTTTATTTTTCAATGCTTCCAGCGTTTTGAATTTTTGATTACCCCAATTTTACCCCAATAAAGGGGCCAACATTAGCCATTTAGGCTATGTTTTTGCAGAAAAGTAGAGTATTTGTACTAAGGCTGAAAAACGGGTAGCCCTCAGTTCTAACCGACCTGAAAGTGGTCAATGAAAAATGTGCTCGGTGCTGGTTGCTTACTCACGCTGCCCGAGATAGAACCAATTCAAAGCGAATGGCGTCGTGAATTTGAGGAATACCACAGCCCAGATCATCGGCGATAGATTCGGGTGATTCTCCAGCTTCGTAGCGTTCTGCGATCGCAATGGTTGGAATCCCAGTGCCTACAACGACAGGCCGTCCAAAGGACACTTGAGGATCAATCTCAATGCTTCTGGGGGTCGCGGCGGCAGTCTCTGGAATATCCCGAGACGTTGGGAAGAGGCGAGCGGCAATGCCTTCCTCATTCCACTCCACCCGAGTGAGCAAGTTTTCTAAAGCTGCTTTGATTGCCAACTGGCCGTTTTCAGAGACGCTTACCAAGCAACCGATGGACTCGACGAAAAGATCTGCGCCAACTGTCTGAAACTCAACCCGAGCCAGTGGGTGAGGCATCTGAAACTGTTCGTCTAGGCGATCTAAGGCGCTACGAACCTTGTCTAGGCGAACACCATGTATTTTTCGGATTGATCTCAGTACGTGGGCCTCTGCCAGGTTGGTGAAAGAGAGCTGTGGCAAATCCGGCTCGGGCCGCTGAATCAAGGGCTCAAAGTATTGCTTACCGTCTTTGGGGGAATAGTAACGGCCATTCATCCAGGAGCGAAGCGTTCCAACTGGGATATGCGAATACCGGGCCGCATCCGTTAACGGATAGGCCGGGGTGTTATAAACGTCGTCATCCCATTTCGCCATTGGCACCGTAAAAGTGGAACTTGCACTACTCAAGATATGGGAAATTTTCCCAAAAGAAGGAAATTTGACCTCCAAAGGCGATAATTTTATTCAAAAGCCACTACGTATATTTAAGCTGGCTGTGTATTCATATTTACCGATAAGTTCTGCTTGGCGTAAGCAATCTCAACGCTCAAATCGATGCAGTACCTCATTCAGTTAGCCACAGGCAATGGAGAAATGGTTCCTGGAGTCATCTGCACGATGGCACGGAGGCACCTGGCGCAAATCGAAACGCTTTGGAAAAATATGCTGATAGAAGCTGAACAGACAGACATGGATTGGAACTGGGATTACAAGCTACGTTTGGCGGCAAACGACGACCGTTTTGAGGCTTATGTCGTTGAGCAAGAAGAGATAGTACAGGGTGTTGTGCTGATTGAAACGCAGTGGCGTCGCTCACAGTTGAGCTATGGTGGAGCCCCTTTTTTGGAGAACCGCAGCCGTCTCGTGTACGTAGAATACTTGGCTTCAGCACCGTGGAATCGCCGCGCTTTGGAAGATCCGCCCTTCTTCGCGGGTATTGGCAGCGCGCTGCTATCTTTTGCTCGGCAGCGAAGTCTGGATATGGGCTACGGTGGTCGCGTGGGGCTGCACTCGCTGCCGGATGCCGAAGCTTTTTATCATCGGTGCGATATGCCAGACTACGGCCCCGATCCAGATAAAGACGGGCTAGTATACTTTGAGTACGACACTTTATAGGTGTGACGCGCATATCGAATACAGAGATAGGCAGTACGTTATGAAAGACGAAATCCTGACTCAGCAACTGAAGAAACCTGGCAATCTGATGGATTTGCTGAATGACGAAGCTTTTGTCCAAGAAGCTGCCGCCATCGAAACCGAGTGCGGTGGCGCGGTGGAAGCGGGTTTGGGACTGAGAAGCTATGTAGCGCAAATTGAGGCCGCGTCTCCTGAAGCCTTGAAGCGGCAGCGGCAGGCTGTGAAAGTGCTATCAATTTTACTGCCAGAGCTACGGCAGTGGTTGGAAGGGTGGCAGTTAGGTCTGTGTTTTGAGGCTGTCTACACAGAGGCCCAGCGGCTTGTTTATAAGCGTCTAGATGAATTCATGGTTGAGCAGCAGTCTTGGATTCATGACTTGCTGGTTGAGAGTAAACAGGGGCTACCGGTCGAGGAAAGACCTGTGAGGGCTCAGGCGATCGCAAAACTATCTGCCCTTTTGACCGAAGAGGGTTGGCAATCATTGGCAGATGTTGCGGCTCAGGATATGGCTAATGGTGTTTTACAAGCAGTCCAGTTCAAAGATTCATCTCCCGTTGCTGTATAAGCTACGAGAACCAACCTGCTCGTGCTCGTAGGTGCTCATTCCAACAGTCTACGAATGGCGTCGATTTCAGTTATCAGGATCTTTGCTGCTGCTGTGATATCTTCATCGGTTGTGAATTTGCCGAGACCAATCCGTAAGGCTCCTTCGATGGCATCTTCATCTAGTCCCATCGCTGTAAGTACGTGGGATGGGGTTTCGACGCCTGAAGAACAGGCTGACCCAGTAGAAATGGCAAGGCGATGACGGACTCTGGCAATAACTGCGCTATTAGGGATGCCGGGAACTGATACATGTAGATTTCCAGCTAAGCGATTTTGGGTATCCCCGTTGATAATGAGTCCAGGAATACCTGCGAGCAGTTCGGTTTGGAGCCTGTCTCGCTTTGCTGCGATCGCCCGTTCATCTTCCACCATCTCAATCTGGCGTAGACGGCAAGTCTCCCCTAATCCAACGATGCCCGGAACGTTCAGGGTTCCTGGTCGCATTGCTTTTTGCTGACCGCCGCCATATAGAATGGGCTCAAGCTGATAGCCTTTCTGCACGACTAGCGCACCAATTCCCTTTGGGCCATAGATTTTGTGGGCGGAAAGGGCCAGCATGGTAACTCCCCAGTCATGGAAGCGAATGGGTATTTTTCCGACGGCTTGGGTGGCGTCGCAGAGGAAGGAGACATTGTGTTTTTGTGCTTCTAATGCTCCTGATCAGCTCAAATAGACGTTAATACCTACTGGACTGCTTTTAATCATCTTGTGTATACCCATCCCGTTGAAAATCCCTGGTTAGAAGCTAAAGAAACCAAAGGGTTTATTAGATGATCGTATGCGTTACATAGCTTTCTTACATCCAGTAGATCTTCCTTATCAATTCTCATTTCGAGAATGTACGGCTCCACCTGTCGCATCCATTGACCTTCTGTTAGGCTCGTATGAGCAACAGTCAATCCTACATGTTGCAATTCTACAAATTTTTGAAAGTATGCGCTGTCAGGCAAGTTGTTTGACTTTGAAGAATTGACTTCTGGAACCGTGGGAAGCAAATTCCATAGCTGGTCGTGAGCGACAAAAGACCAGGGAAGATAGTGGTCTAGGGAAAGCTTTTCTGGATCAATAGGCAGTTGTGAGTAAATGCAGCGCAATTCTTGAGAGCGCAGAACCATTTTCCAATAATCGGTTTGTTTCCCTAGTGAATCTCGTTTTGTTGGAACGAACAATTTATTTGCGATCGCAGGAGTGCTAGGGTTTCGCTTCTGCATGTAATTCATCCATTCCCAAGCCAGCCAACCGCGAACAATGGCATAGTGTTTTTCTAAATAAGCGGCCCAATCTGGATGAATAACAATCGAGTGGCAATTTTTGTGCGCGGTTGAGTCGAACCGATATAGAGGTTTTCGCTCCTTAAAATAGCGATCAGCGACAGCAGGAATTGCTACGTCTACCTGATTACCTTTGCCACGGCTGACACCTTCCAGTTCAGCCTCTAAAAACGGAACAATCAAGCGAAACGGAACATATCGCCGTAAATGAGATACCGCGTCCTTTAAGTTTTGAGAAGTGATTGTTTTTCTAAGAAGCCTCTTATCCGGATCTTTGAATTGAATAATAGGTTCTTCGATTTTCAGCTTTAGAGAGTCTAGTGTTTGGGAGATTTTGTCTTGCTTGCCAAAAGACAACTTGAAAAAAGTATGAGGATACCAAGCATTCGCTAGCATCTCTACAACCATTTCTTGAAAACTGATAGGTGATAGCACTTCAAAGTGCCGTCTGTTAAGAATGTCTAACAGAGATAAAAAGAAAAGATATTTGTACGAGTTCGTAGTGTCTGAGAAAAGCCGAGCGAGCGCTGAAATATTCAGATGGTTTGATTCAGGTAGTTTTTGTCCAGAGATAGTGGGAACGGCATCAGACAGTAATTGAGACGAATCACCTAGATATAGACGAATAAATTCCGTCGCCGCATCAGGCTCTAATCCTCGCAGAGCCTCGACTATTTTCACCACTGTCTCAGCGGTCGGATCGGTCTGCTCATGAAACCAGCGAAAGACGATTGGACGTTCTACCTCTAGCGCTGCCGCCAATCGACTTTGACTGATGCTGCTAGCCTCAAGAACTTGCTTTAATGCCTTACCTGCTTTACCCATGCGCAGATTATGACAGATCAGGCTCTCCAAGCCGTTACGTTATATGATAACTACCACCAAAAATTTGTTATCTTATATGCTAACAAAAGCGATTGAGGCTACAGATGCCTAAGCCAAAGTTTGAAGGGTAGTCACTGCTAATTCTCAGAGCTTTGCACCTCTTCATCGCTTCAATCCATACGCTCAATCTAAATTAATCTGGAGTCTGCCAATGATTGAATTCAGTGCTTTTCACGTGTGGGCAGTTGTGCTGTTATTGCCCGACATGCAAAATATAGTCGTCAACAGATTTCGGCACAGACCAGATGCTGAAGAGTGCTGGCAACTGCTACGTCGTTCCAACCCTGATAGGCGATACATAGTCATGTATGCTCCTCCGGAAAAGGAACTGCAAGCACTTGTGGAAAACCAGCTATGGAACTTGGAAGGTAGGCGAGACTCTTTTATCAGGGAATGCAGTGAAACCTTAGAGCTTGTATGGTACAGATCTGAATTCAGACAGCCGCCTGAAATGAAAGCCGTTACAGGTCTCTACAAAGGAGATGATGGGTTTTCTACGGAAAGTGTTCAGTTAGGATGTTCCGGCGTATGGTGGATAGGCGGCTACAAAACTATCGCTCCGCCTTTATGGTGGACTGAAATTCCTTTTCCTGTCAAAGAATAAGCTGGTAACGAACGTCTATCACCTCTCCGCCTGACGAGCCTTCGGATTTCTAAAAGTAGAAGCTATTCGAATCAATATCCAGACGCTCACTCAAGGGGGACGTAGCTACCTCTATACGCTCGTAGATTGAGTTTGGCCAGCCTTAAAATCAGGGTGTAAAATGATGAGCAATCTTCAAGAACTTCACAAAAAAGCGATGGGCTTAGCTGAACAGGCCGATTTGCTAAAACTGCGTGGTAACACAAGCCACTCACAAGAAGTTCTACAGCAGGCACTAGCGTTAGAATCGGAAGCTGCTCAAATGGTTGCTGATGATCTGACCGCCGAACCTACCCGCTCCGTGCTTCATCGAAGTGCTGCCTCTCTAGCCATTGAATGTGGCAAATTAAAAACTGCTGAGAGGCTGATCACAAGAGCCCTAGCAGGTACACCTCCAGCCAATATCGACAGAGAGCTGAAGGATCTATTCCTTCAAATCAATGTGCGTGATTATCTCGACCGTCAGGGCGTAGAACTGACCGAAGCGCAGTCACAACGTTTAGCCAACTAGCTAGGCAACTTGAAAGCGTAAAAAAGCCCTAAATGTTTTTAAAGTAGTACGCCAGAACCGATAAAAGCAGATCATGAGACGCACTTCTCACAGGCTGGATCCCTTTACTTTCAATGCTTTCAGAGTCAAAGCGGGTGGGGGGAATCGAACCCCCATCATTAGCTTGGAAGGCTATGAGAAACCCTAATTTTCCAGTACTTTCAGCGTATTAAGATTTTCATTACCCCAATTTTACCCCAATAGAAGGGCCAACATTAGCCATTTGGGCTATGTTTTTGCGAGAAAGATAGAGCTTTTGTACTAAAACGAAAAGGCAAGTTTCATCTAGTTTTGGC
>JBBQAC010000073.1:0-16612 GCA_038315915.1 Phormidesmidales cyanobacterium | reverse complement strand
CCACATTGGCTGGAACTGCTGGGCTTTAAGCGTTTCCAGCGAGCATAGAAATTGATGAAATCAGCTAGCTGGGCCATTGATAACGATGGCCTGATTTATGCTGCGAGTGTGACCTAAAATCGGCCTTTTTTGAACCACCCCGATTATTCTACTATTAAATGCGATTGGCTCCGGCAACTGGGAAGTCGGGATATTTAGACTCACAGATAGCTTAATCGGCGGGGCGCTAGCGCTGGTGGGCAGCTATTTGTTGTTTCCTAGCTGGGAGAGGCAGCAGCTACCTGCTCAGCTAGAACAAACGATTCGAGCGAACTTAGCTTATTTTCAGGCGGCGATCGCCCAATACCTGGAAGGCGAAGATCGCGCTTCCGAACAGGTCTTTGAGAGTACAATTCATCGGCTGCGTCACCAGGCAGCGTTGGAGAACGCCAATGCCGAAGCCTCCGCCCAAAGACTCTTCAGCGAGCCGCGTCATATCCGGGGAGATATTGAGCCGATGATGACGCTGATGCTGTATGTTCGCAGTTTGTTTAGCGCGGTGACGGCCTTAGCTGAACACCTCAAAGGAGTTGGCGGGAGGGTTGGCGGGGCCGATAGGTTTGTTGAGATAGAACAGTTGAGTGAGGCGATCGCCAAAGTGCTGAATAATCTAGCCGACGCGCTCAACCAGGAGCAGCCGCTTCAGCCGTTGCCGCCGCTAGCCGAGGATCTGGCGATGATTTGCGATCGCATCGAGCAGCTCCATAGCACTCGCCTATCAGAAGTGACCGCTCATTCTACCTATACTACCCCTACCTTACAGGCCGTCCGACAGCAAACGCCCGTAGCGACTAGCCTCAGCCGGATTGTGCGAGCCGTTACGGTCATGCACAGCGCCGTTGGCAGACTGCGGTAGCTCACAAAACGGGTATCCTGCTGCGCTCTGGTCAACCCCATAGATCCAGATATATTTTCCCAAAGGTATGTACCGAGGAAGATGCACATTCTAAAAGCTTGCCCGAATCTTATATTAAACGGCAGGTGGGAATCAATCTTTGAATTTATTGGGCTTATCTTTGGGTAGGAGATTATAAAGACTGTGAAAGCACCTTCCCAAACGCCGCATATCAAAACAGCTCGCTCGACTGGTGCGCCTACTGACGCCTATTTTTTGAACTTTCAAGACGGCTACAAAAAGGCTCCTTTGCTGGTGTATTTGCCGGGGCTAGACGAAACTGGAAAAGCGCTGATCTCACTGCAAACAGCTAGCTTTGAGCAGGACTTTAACGTCCGCAGCCTGGTGATTCCGCCTGACGATCTCGATGATTGGGACTTGCTGGCTGCTGCTGCCGTTGCCCTAGTGAAAAGTGAGCTGGCAGAGATGCCTGAGCAAATGCCCGTGTACCTGTGCGGGGAGTCTTTTGGTGGCTGTTTAGCACTGAAGGTTTTGCTGCAAGCGCAGGGGCTTTTTGAGCGCGTTATTTTAGTCAATTCTGCTTCTTCTTTTCATCGAGTGCCCTGGCTCAACTTAGGCTCTAGTCTCTTCTGGCTAGTCCCTGCCCCGCTCTACGAATTTTTATCTGGCCTGCCTGTAGTCAGGTTTCTAGCACCGCCCGATAGTCTCTCATCCGAAGCTCGTCAGGGTTTATTAGACTCTACGCGCTCAGCCCCTAAAAAGACTCTGGAACGGCGACTTGCCCTGATGAGAGATTTTTCAGCAGATGAATCTCGGCTGCGGCAGGTCGACTGCCCGGTGTTGCTAATTGGGGCTCAGACAGATAGGATTTTGCCCTCGGTGGAGGAAGCTCATCGGTTGGCTCGGATTTTTCCGCGATCGCAAGTGGTCATCCTGCCTCACAGCGGCCACGCCTGCCTGGTCGAAAATAGCGTTAACCTGGATAAAATTATGCGAGCCCATCATTTTATGCCCGCTTCCGCAATCCCTGCTTAGTTGTAACCCTTACTGGTAACAAAGTATTCATGATCTCTCACCAATACGACATCATCATCATCGGTACAGGCGCAGGCGGCGGCACCTTAGCGCATCAGCTTGCGCCCACCGGCAAGCGCATTCTCATCCTGGAGCGCGGCGACTTTCTCCCTCGTGAAAAAGACAATTGGAACCCCACCGAGGTCTATCAAAAGGGGCGCTACTACACCCACACAGAAAAATGGGTGAACAAAAGCGGTGAAGAATTCAGCCCGCAAACCTGCTACTGGGTGGGCGGCAACACCAAAGTTTACGGCGCGGCCTTACTACGACTGAGAGAAAGAGACTTTGAGACAGTTGAGCATAAGAGCGGCATCTCTCCAGCTTGGCCGCTCAAGTACAGCGACTTTGAACCCTACTACGCCCAGGCCGAAAAGCTGTTTGACGTGCATGGTCAGCGTGGCGAAGACCCTACCGAACCACCAGCCAGCGGTGAGTATCCCTACCCACCGGCCCGCCATGAACCGGCCATGCAAAAGATTGCTGATAACATCCGTGCAGAGGGCTACTATCCCTTTCATCTGCCCGTCGGTCTCAAGCTCAACGAAGTCGATAAAACCCTCTCGCAGTGCATCCGTTGCGACACCTGCGACGGCTATCCCTGTCTGGTTCACGCCAAGGCTGACGGTGAAGTCAACTGCATTCGCCCGGTTCGGGATTTGGACAATGTTACCCTGCTAACTGAGGCGATGGTGGATCAGCTGCATACTGATGAATCAGGCCGTGAAGTCACCGCCGTCAGCGCCCGGATAAAGGGAGAGCATCAGCTTTTTTCTGCCGATATTGTGGTGGTTGCCTGCGGCACGATCAACTCTGCTGCGCTGCTGCTGCGCTCTGCCAATGACCAACATCCCAACGGATTGGCCAATCGCTCCGATCAGGTCGGTCGCAACTTTATGAAGCACCTGGCGACGGCGATGGTATCGCTGAGCGTGGAGCCAAACCCGGCGGTGCATCAAAAGACCATCGGACTCAATGATTTTTACTGGGGTGAGCCAGATTTTCCCTATCCAATGGGCATGGTGCAAAACACGGGTAATGTGAAAGGGGGCATGATGCCTGCGGAAGCGCCACCGCTGCTCGCGCCCTATGTGAAGCTTGCGCCGGAGTCTGTGCTGGATGCGATCGCTGCCTACGCCACGGGATGGTGGCTTCAAACTGAAGATTTGCCCGATGCGAACAACCGAGTTCGGGTGGTGGACGGCAAGATTCATTTGGACTATGCAGAGAATAACTTGGAAGCGCGCGATCGCCTCATCCACCGCTGGACTTCAGTGATCAAAAGCCTGGATGAAGGCACCAAACACGTCGTACCCTTTGGACTGTACCCGCGCAGCATTCAGCCCCTTGCCGCTGTCGCCCATCAGTGCGGCACCTGTTGCTTTGGCACCGACCCGGAGAGTTCTGTACTCGACCTGAACTGCCGGACTCACGATGTTGAAAACCTGTATGTTGTAGACGGCAGCTTCTTTCCCTCCAATTCGGGCGTAAACCCCACCCTGACAATTGTTGCCAATGCCATTCGAGTCGCTGAGCATTTGAAGCAGCGGCTCGGCGTTTCTCGGCTCAGTGAACTGTCTGTGATTTAGCCTTTGCCTTGTTACTTGTTCTACAGGAGATATAGTATGGAGCCCAACCCGTCAAATGAACAGTCTTTTGAAAACGATCCTCAGCCGAATGAAGAATCTTCTCCGGGTCTGTCAGCTCAGTCTAAGCGCCATCTGCTGGAAGCGAGTATTAGCGCTGTAAGCGGGGGTGTCGCAGGCGCTTTGATCGGGCGGGCAGCAGGCGGGAAACAAGCGGGAATAGTGGGTGCAGTCGCGGGTGCAGTCACAGGCGCGCTGATTGGCGATGCCGTTGGCGATGACCTGCTAGCTTTAGAACAGCGAGCCGCCGAAGCGTTAGGCGAAGCGCCCGAAGAAGATGAACTACCGGCTCACTATAGTTGGAAGCAGTTACAAGCCCTGTCAAAACCTCAACAAAACCATGCCTGATCTCCCGCTCAATAGTTCAGCACTGCCCTATCCTGATCCGCTGCATCCGATTATTGTCCATTTTGTGATCGCGATGGTGCTGTTTGCCTTTTGCTGTGACGTGGTTGGCTACTTTACCCGCAATCCAAAGCTATTTGAGGTGAGCTTTTGGAACATGGTCGTCGCTTCGGTGGCAATTTTCTTCGCCATCATTGCCGGTCAGTTTGAAGCCGGGCTTGCGCCTACCTATCAGGCGGTAGAGACTGCGCTCACCCGTCATCAGATCCTGGGCTGGTCGCTGTCGGCTATCATCGTTATAGTGACCGCCTGGAAATTTATTACTCGCGCTCGCAGCTTATTCAGAGTGCCGCCCGCTTACTTGGGCGCGGCAGCTTTTTTAGTTGTTCTAGTTTGCCTACAAACCTATTTAGGCACTCAGCTCGTATGGCAGTACGGGCTGCATGTGAAGCCGGTGGTGCAGGCAATTCAGCAGGAAGGCACTCCATGAATGAACAGCTTATCAACCAGCTTGACCAAGTTGGCCTCCATCTCGGTGCAAACGGTCTCCCTTATCCTCTCCCTATCCATCCCACTCTGGTTCATCTGACGCTGGGACTGTTCATTATTGCCATCATCTTCGATATTGTAGGGACGCTGTTCCCCTTGGAGAAGCCAATTCTCAAGTTTTTATCACTGCCCGCTTTAAGGTCAGGCTTTTACGATGTGGGCTGGTATAACCTGGTAGCGGCTGTTGCCATCACCTTTCTGACGGTGGCAGCAGGCTTTTTTGAAATTTTGCTGGCGACGCCCCCTGCCGATGTGAAAAGTGCCTGGGGACTCAACGCTGGTGTTACGATGCTGATACATGGGCTGGGCGGCATTTTACTGCTGGGCGCTTTTGTCGGTATGGCTGTGTGGCGAGGCTTTCAGCGCTATCGGTGGCGCAAGGCGGCCAGTCGTCAGGTGCAGTGGAGCTACCTTGCTGTGGGAGTTGTGCTGCTAGGCGCTCTGTATGCTCACGGTACGTTAGGTGCGCAAATGGGCGATGATTTTGGTATTCATAATACCGCAGCAAATATTGTGCGGCAGGGAGGAAATCTCAATCAACTGCAATAAGGAAGCGCAGCGGGCGTTCTATCGAGAGATTGTTTAAGTCTTTTTACGTCTTTGGGGGAGCAACGGGTGATATCAAGAGGGATCGAGATAGTCTTTTTTGTCGTGTGGACAGCCGCGACTGTGCTGATTAGCTACTGGCTGGGTCAGCAGGCTTATACCTGGATGCCGCCTGAGGCCACGCAAGAGGCCGAGGCGGTGGACAGCCTGTTTAGCTTTTTGGTAACGCTGGGCTCCGTTGTTTTCTTGGGAATCTTCGGCATGATTGCGCATTCTCTGATTTACTGCCGGGCTCCTCAGGGAGACTTTTCTGAAGGGCATCCGGCTAGAGGCAACGGTAAGTTAGAGGTGCTGTGGACAGTCGTGCCAACGGTGCTGGTGCTGTGGATTGGCATTCAGGGCTTTCATATTTATGGGTTGCTTAATATTGAAGGGCTAGAAGGGATTGCCGCTGCGCCGATTGGCACCGAACCTGCTTATGCGGCAGAGCCTTCACCAACTTCGATGCCTGTCGAAACGATTGAAGTGACTGCTAAGCAGTGGGCCTGGTCATTTCGCTATCCGGCACAAAATGTCACCAGTTCTGAGCTTCATTTGCGAGCTAACCAACGCGTTCGACTGGCGCTGAAGTCAGAAGATGTGCTGCACGGGTTCTATGTTCCGGCCTTCCGCGTTAAGCAAGATATTATTCCGGCTAAAGACATTTCACTGGTGATCTCGCCGAAGCTGGAAGGAAAGTATCGGCTGCACGATTCTCAGTTTAGCGGCACCTATTTTGCTTTGATGGAGGCGGAAGTGTATGTAGAATCGCCGGATGCTTATCAGCAGTGGCTTTCTACCGCAGCTTTGAACCCCCCGCTCAACCCTGATCTAGCTGCTGCTGAACATGCCGACCCGCCTAGCTTATGGGGTCAGCGCTGGGCGGTTAAAGCGCCTGATTCATTCTTTAAGTCTGCGCTCAAAGCGAATGCTCCTTCAATGACGCCGAATCTATGACTTCTCCTGCGATCCCTCTGAGCGATCAGTCCTGGCAACGCTACCTCAGTTTTAATACCGATCACAAGGTGATTGGCATTCAGTACCTGGCTACTAGCTTTTTCTTTCTGTTGGTAGGCGGACTGCTGGCGATGCTAATTCGGGCTGAGCTACTGACCCCACAGCTCAACATCGTCAGCCGTCAGCTTTATAACGGACTGTTTACCATGCACGGGACGGTGATGATCTTTTTGTGGACAATTCCGTCTTTTGTAGGGCTGGCTAACTACCTGGTGCCGATTATGCTGGGGGCTGAGGATATGGCGTTTCCAAAGCTGAATGCGATCGCCTTTTGGATTCTTCCCCCTGCCGGACTTCTCCTGCTCTCCAGCTTTTTCCTCCCCAACGGCTCGGCTCAGGCAGGCTGGTGGTCTTACCCGCCGCTGAGCACCCAACTGGCCGCTTCAGAAGGCTTCATCAACGGTCAGGCACTGTGGATTTTGAGCATGGTGATGATCGGCGTGTCGTCGATTATGGCGGCTGTGAACTTTGTCACGACAATTGCCTGGATGAGAGCGCCAGGGATGACGCTATTTCGGATGCCGATTTTTGTGTGGACGGTGCTGAGCGCTCAGCTCATGCAGCTTATTTTTCTGCCTTCGCTGACGGGCGCGCTGATTCTGTTGTTGTTCGATCTCAACTTTGGCACTCACTTCTTTCAGCCTTTTGAAGGCGGTTCGCCAGTGCTGTACGAGCATCTGTTCTGGTTTTACTCACACCCTGCCGTTTATATTTGGGCGCTGCCTGCCTGGGGGGTGTTTTCTGAGGTGATTCCGGCGTTTACGCGCAATCCGCTGTTCGGCTATCGGTCGGTGGCGATCGCGACCTTCATGTTTGTGCCGATTACCGGCGTAGTCTGGGTTCACCATATGTTCGCGAGCGGCACTCCTGGCTGGATGCGAACGCTGTTCATGTTTACGACCGAGCTAGTGGCTATTCCTGCGGGCATTAAAGTGTTTGCCTGGACAGCCACCATTTGGCGCAGTAAAATGCACCTGGATACGCCGCTGCTATTTGCTATTGGCGGCGTGGTGATGTTTATTCTGGCAGGTATTACCGGTGTCATGCTGGGCGCGTTGCCTTTTGACCTGCATGTCAACAACACTTACTTTGTGGTAGGTCATTTCCACTACATTGTATTTAATACCATTGTCATGGCCTACTTTGCCGGTATTTACTACTGGTTTCCTAAGCTCACAGGGCGCATGTACGCAGAAGGCTGGGGCAAGCTGCATTTCTGGCTTGTCTTCGTGGGCGCGAATCTTAACTTTTTTCCGATGTTTCCACTGGGTCTGCAAGGCATGTTGCGCCGGATTTCTTCCTACGACTCGCAGTATGCGGATTGGAACGTTCTCGCTAGCCTGGGCGCGTTTCTGGTCGGGGTATCCACGCTGCCGTTTTTAGTTAATGTGATTGTCTCCTTATTTTTAGGCGATCCGGCCAAAGACAATCCCTGGCACGCCACAGGTCTAGAGTGGGCGACCACTTCGCCGCCGCCCAAAGAAAACTTCGAGGAGATTCCCACCGTCACGCTTCCCCCTTACAGCTATGGTAGCCCTCGCTACGCTGTTCAAGATCCGAGCAGTCCCTATTAGCTATGACCCCAACGCCTCGCCATCACGACGAAAGCCCGATTAACTTGCAGGGATGGCGCGATCGCCTCCCTCCCTGGCTCAAACGCTTCATCCCTAGCGGCGGCGGTCAGCACGAAGACCACCATGGCAAAGGCATGTTCGGCGTCACCATTTTTCTCCTCTCTGAGAGTATGGTGTTCGTCAGCTTTTTTGCCGCTTACATTACGCTGCGGCTGACGACGGCTGACTGGCTACCTCCCGGTGTGCAAGGCCCGGAAGCTTCCTCTGCTGTCATTATCAATTCTGTTATTCTGGTTTCTAGCAGCTTTGTGATTTACTTCGCCGAACGCGCGCTCAAACAGCACAAGCTAAATCAGTTTCGCCTGCTCTGGCTGCTGACATCGGCAATGGGCATTTACTTTCTGATCGGGGAAGTCAAAGAGTGGTTAGGACTGGACTTTGGCCTCTCGACCGGGCTGGTTGGCGGCACCTTTTACATTCTTACTGGCTTTCATGGTCTGCACGTTGCTACTGGCGTTCTTTTGCAAATGATTATGCTGGGTCGCTCTTTTCGGCCCAACAACTACGAGAACGGACACTTCGGGGTCAGTGCAGCCGCCCTATTCTGGCACTTTGTCGATGTGATTTGGATCGTCCTATTCTCACTGATCTATCTGTGGTAGACCTCTGTTTTTTCTTCTAAATGACTTTTATAGTAGCGGTAGCAACGGGTTTGGCTTTGCTAGGAGAGGTGGCGATGACGGTGTACTCTCCCGGCTCAAGTGTTTCTGAAATAGTCGCTTCGTGCTTGGATTTGAGGGGGCGATCGCTCGCTTCTGATATCACTTCAACACCCCACTGAGTTTTTTCGACTTTTTGGCCGGATATTTTAACTTCGACTGTTGAAGAACCCGGCGCTGCGGAGTCTTTGCCTGCTGCTGCGGTAGACTGGTTGGCTTCTAGGGCGATCGCAACAGTTTCAGATTTGGCAGACTGCTCCAATTTGGCACTGGTTTGAGGCGTTTGATTGCAGCCCGCCAGAAATTCGACCAAGCCCAGTCCAATCAATCCATTTTTCAGAACGTTCATAAAAGACTCCTTCCAAGCACTTCAAGAATGCTTTCAGCATAAGCTGTCGCTGTGTCAGACCTATGTTTAAACTGTGGCAAATCGCTATCATTGCAGACTGAAACGATATATCATCTGAGTGACAGTTTTGTTTATTTGTAAAAAACAATTCCTATACCACTCGCAGAAGGTGTCTACTACTGCCTGATAGTTTGTAGGGATGCCCGTTACAGTATCCGCATCATCTCTTCACTATCTATGCACAAGCAGGGAAATCAGTTAGTGTTCTCTTCACGATTCGGTTTTGGTTTGGCTCTCAGCCTGATAGCCGCTCTCAGCGCTCCTGTTGTAGTGTCAGCTATTATTCCTAGAGGCGGCGATAATCCCATAGGCAGCTTGACGGCAAAAGCAGGAAATTGGCAAACAACACCTACTCAGACTCTCACCACAGCGACCTATCAGATGAGCTTGAGTGGGGACGGTCAGCGGCTAGCAGCACTCACCAGCGACGGCACCAGCCTGAGCGTATGGGATACTCAGTCTGGCACTTTGCTTACAACAGTTACAGCTAATGAGCCAAATGATGGCTTTAGCACAGTGGCCATTAGTAGAGATGGCACTCAAGTAGCCGCCATCAAGTACACATCGCCAACAGACCAGCGGCTAGTTGTACAGGCTGTCGAGGACGGGCGGATACTGCTCAACAAACCTCTGAACTTAACCCAACTCCCACCGCCTGAAGAAGGTTATATAACGCAGCCATATGCCTCGGGTATTGTTTTCAGTCCCGATGGCAAACAGGTCATTACTCAATTTGCGTACGGCACGAAGCCTTTGTCTGAACCTTTTGGCAGCGCAATGTACAACAGTCTTAGCTTTCACGATATCAGCACGGGCGAAGTCACCCATTCTGTGGATCTGATGGGCATAGATGACAAAAGCCCCGTAGCATTTATGATTAGCCCTGACGGTAACCTTTTGGCCAGCCTCAGTGCTGACTACAGCAGCACTACTCTCTCGGATTTTGGCATCATATCGCGCGTAACCCTATGGCAACGAAACCAGAAAAATGGCTTCGACTATCTGTCAACGCTTCCAACACCTGAAGACGGGTCTGCTATTTTCAACGTAGCCTTTACGAACAGCAATCTGTTGAACTTGATTACAACCAGCAGTTTTTCGAATCTGATTGCGAGCAAACCGAGCCAAACTCGCCTCGAAACTTGGAATCCTCAAACAGCAGCACAGGTTTCGAGTGCGGTGCTGCCGGTTGAGAACTGCGTCAAGCCAGACGGCGCTGTACTTAGCCCAGACGGTACGGGCTACTATTCTAGCTATCCTGACACTGGAACCTGCTTCGGCGATATTCAAACGGGAGCGTTCCAAAAGCTATCAGATCAGCCTTTCGCCTACAAAATGGTCACATTCAGCGGTAACGGAAATCGTTTAGCTATTACCAACGGCCAAAACGTTCAGATATTTTCGAAGTCTCAAAACTAACTCCCAATTTCCATGAAACAAGGCGGCTCTTTAAATGTCTCTTACTTCACGACTCGGCTTCGGCTTGGCGTTAAGCTTCATTGCTGGACTTAACGCTCCTATATTTGCACCCGCCATTTCTGATAGCATTCCTACGAGAAATAGCTTCGCGCGTTCTCTTGCTCAAGCTCAAACGGCTCAGGCTCAAATGCCCCAAGCTCAGGCGACTTCCTTTTCAGATGTCTCTACCGACCACTGGGCACACGAATATATTGAAGGACTCGCCAAGTCCAACATCATTAGCGGCTTCCCAGACGGCACCTTCAAGCCCAACGATCCCGTTAGCCGCGCTCAGTTCGCGGCTATTTTGCGTCACGCATTCTTGCAATCGCAGCCAGCGACTGCCCAATCGTTCAAGGATGTTCCGGCTAATTATTGGGCGACGGATGCCATCTCAGCCACCCGCTTAGCCGGTTTCCTCTCCGGCTACCCCGACAACACCTTTAAACCCAATGACCGAATTCTCCGAGTACAGGCGCTCGTTTCACTGGCTAACGGTTTGAAATATCCCCCTGGCAATTCACCAGCCTTATCCAGTTACAAAGACGCTGACACTGTTCCAGCCTACGCTCGCCCTAGCACAGCGGCAGCGGCTCAAGCGAATCTAATCGTCAGCTATCCCGCGCCCGACCAAATTTCGCCCAATCGTGCGGCGAGTCGCGCCGAAGTGGCGGCTTTTCTCTATCAGGCTTTAGTTAAAGCGGGTCGCGTTAATCTCATAGCGGTGAAACCAGAGAGACGTTGGCAAATAACGCCAACAACAACGATTGCAGGCCGAGCAGATCGAATGAGCATGAGTGAAAATGGCCAGCGACTAACGGCCATAATTGACTTTGGCTCAGAAATTCAGGTATGGAACACCCAGACGGGTTCGCTACTAAGAACAATTACTGCGGGGTCTCCAGATAATGCTTTCAGGGGAGTTGCTATCAGCCAAGACGGGACTAAAATAGCTTTTATTGAGATAACGGAGCCAACGGGCGCAATACAGCTAACGGTGCAGGCTGTTGAAGATGGCAAAGTGCTGATAACTAAGTCTCTGAACCCGCCTAAGAATCAGCTTCCTGAAACAAACTACCCGATATCGCCCTATACGGCAGACGTTGTTTTTAGTCCCGATGGTAAGCAGTTGATGACTCAAATTATGCTAGGTGTGACTGATAGGATAGAACTCGTCTATCACCGTTTAGACTTTCAAGACATCGCGACGGGGAAAGTGACACAATCTATAGACATGGATCTGAACGCGGCGATCCCAGGCGCAGGCACACCATATAGCAAATCTGCGTTTAGTCCTGATGGCAGTCTTTTAGCTACGCTTGGTGTCACTGGCCCAGCAGAGTCTAGCGAATCGACGACTATAACGACGACTATAAATATATGGCGACGAAATAACAACAATCGATTCGATAGGTTGGCGTCGCTGCCCATATCTAAAGATTGGGGTAGATCTATTGATGTGGCATTTACGCATAGTAACTTGTTGAATTTGTCCACGTCTAAATCGAGCCGGATATATCTCGATACCTGGAATCCTCAGACAGGCGAACAAGTTCAAAGCACTGCGCTACCTAATGAGGAATTTCTTCAGAATGGGAGCGCTACTCCTAGTCCAGATGGAACTTCTTACTTCGCTAGTTGCCAAAGCAACCTGGGAGCCTGCTTTGGCAACGTTCAAACTGGCGAAATTCAAAGAAATCTAGATAGATCTTTGAATGAATTTGGAACCGGCGTCTTTAGCGGCGATGGAAAAGCTATAGCGGTTGCTGACGGTCTCGAAATTCGCATATTCACAAAAGCTGCTCCTTAGATTATTTTGCCAGTGCACCCTCAAATTCACAGTCTCCTATCAACCAGAAAATCGTTATAAATGTCTCTCACTTCACGACTTAGCATCGGTTTAACCTTCGGCCTCCTACTTAGTTTAAGTACGCCTATAATCATGCCTGCCATTTCTCACAACACCAGTTTTGCTACCGCTCAGGCCCAAACTCAAGCCGCCGCTTTCTCGGATGTGCCTGCTGACTACTGGGCGCAAGACTACATCGCCGGACTAACAAAACTCAACATTATCAGCGGCTTTGGCGATGGTACTTTCCGCCCTGACGAACCGGTCACACGCGCTCAGTTTGCGATGATCTTACGCAAGGTCTTCTTACAATCGCAACCCACAACAGCCCGACCTTTCACTGATGTTCCCTCAAACTATTGGGCTACCGACGCCATCCACGCCGCACGTTCTGCGGGCTTTCTCTCCGGCTACCCAGGCAACCGATTTGCCCCTAACGAACCCATTACAAGAAGAGACGCGCTAGTTTCGCTAGCCAGTGGCCTAAAGTACGCTGACGGTGGCCCAAACGCGCTGGCTGACTACTGGGATGCAGATGACGAATGGGCTAATGGCGTCCCAAGTGATCGCATTCCAAGCTACGCGCTCCCAAAAATTAGGGCCGCAGCCGAGGCTAATATTATCGTTAGCTACCCTAGCGTCGATCTTCTATCTCTAAACAATTTTACCCGTCGCGCCGATGTTGCGGCCTTCGTCTATCAGGCATTGGTCAAAGCAGGGAGAGCAGAGCCTTTAGCCGCCCAAGATCGCTGGCATATAAAACCTGTCGTGAGGCTACCGCTTATCTCGACACATATGAGCCTGAGTCAGACGGGGCAGCAGCTAGCGACGATCCCATCTGATGGCACGGATGGCAGCAACCGATTTCAAATATGGAACACTCAAACCGGCCAACTGATTAAAGAGATTACAGCGCCCGCTCAAACCCGGTTTGATAGCGTCACAATCTCTCACGATGGCAAACAAGCCGCCACGATTTCAACCCTGCCATCGACTGACGCTACGCGGCTATCCGTATGGATGGTGGCAACGGGCGAACCGCTCTGGCAACAAACATTAGAGACGCCTCAACCATGGGCCGATTTTCCTGGCTTTAGTCTGTCATATGTGCAAGTAGCTTTTGCCCCAGATAGCAGCGAGATTGCTATTCAGCTACTGGCAGCCCCTCAGACCGATAGCTCTGCGAGCAGTCAGATACGCCTTTATCAAGCGGCGACCGGCAAAATGGTTCAATCGTTAGATACAGCGGTGGCTGATATTGCAGGCGTTCATAAAATTATCTATAGCCCAGATGGTCAGTTTCTGGCGATCGCTCAGCCAGGGGTTGCCGCCGTATGGCAACGGAATAAAAGCAATCAGTTTGAGTTTTTTAAGAAGTCACCTGCGCTCGAAGGTGCCTCTAAGTTTCTAGATATGGTGTTTACCGACAGCAGCACACTCAATGTATCAACCCTCATTGGCGAAGGCTATCTTGCCACCGCTCGCCTCGACGTTTGGAACATTGAGACTGATAGCCAGCCTAGCCGCACAGTCGCTACAGATTGGCATGCCAATGATTCCTTTAGCCGCTTGAGTCCTGATGGTAAATATTACTTCGTACAGGGTTACATAGGTGGGAGCCGTCTGAATAATGTTCAAACGGGGTTGTCCCAAAGTCTACAGAATGACGACTTCGCTTCGGCGGTGGTATTTAGTGAAGATGGAAGTCTTGCGGCGATCGCTACCGATAAAAGCACTTCCATCTTCACCAAAGCAACAAGCTCAAATCCTTAGCGCTGGCGAAGCCTCTCTTTTGGCGAATTGCACTATTCGCAGCTTCTCTAAAGCCGTGTTCAACTTTTGGAATCTCAACTACTATGCGCTACCCCGGTTGCGAATGCGCCTCAGCTCCAGCCACATAGAGCCGCCTGTAACCGCCATAAATAATAGACCCAGGGCGTTTAAAAAAGGATAAATAGCTTCCAGGTTAACCGGCCCAAAGTGACCCTTGTGAATATCTAGTAACCAATCTACGCTTCCCCCTTTACCCGCCAGGTCAAACCCTTGATAAATGGAGCCAGTGATCAGAGTCAAAATAATTGGAATAATTACAATCGGAGCGATAAAAGCGTGAAGCTGTTTGAGCTTTTGTAGCTGCCGCTTCGCTGTCTGTACAGTTGCCATGAGTAAAGCCTTTTACGTCTTGTTGATGCAGAGCAGATTCGGGCCCATCGGCTGAACCTGCTAACGCGATTTTGTATGCTTTTATACCGCTGAACCTTTTAAAAATTGAGATTGTTAAAATCCGAATTAATTTGTTTCTACTATAAATTGTAATCGTCAAGAAATTGTCAAGAAACCGTCAAGAAGCCAGCCTTTTGGTTGGGTAGTTATTTGGTTACCCGTTTAGATCAAAAGGTTTCACTGATTATAAGTACCACAACACAACGATGAAGATAACGGCCATGGTGAATGCAAGCAGCAGCACGCGCTCAAGCTTTGAACTCAGGCTCTTAAGCGCAAAGCCGACAGCAAGGGCTAGCAGCACAAGGCCGATATGAATCGCGATATTGCCTCCCCGGCTGATCAACGGATCTGACGGGTCAGTAGGCAGTGGGGGCTGCTCGGCTTGAGCGATCGCCGTTCGTGTCAGTACAGTCTGAACCAGCATGGTCAAAGCTGCCAGGGAACTGAACTTAGCGATCGCTTTAGCCATTTTGCCTATACCTGCCTGTTCTTAATAACACTCAGGGGCGTCCATCAATCAGTTTAGAGGCTATCAACCGTTTTCGCGCCTACTCTCACGCGATCTTTCCCGGTAACGGTCAAGTATCCAATCAATAGAGCAATCGTTGTTAGAAAAACAATGCTAGTGCCTACCGTACCAAAGTTAAGGCCACCATATTTAGCGGGCTGCGACAGCAAGTCACCGATGGAAGCGCCCAGCGGTCTCGTTAGAATGTAAGCCATCCAAAAGGCTAAAATTTCGTTGAGGTGAAGAAAATAGTAGGCAGCGGCGATGAGGGCGATCGCCCCCCCAAATATCAGCGCTGACTGCAAGTATCCCAGTCCAGACGCCTCTGCCAAAAAGTCGCCTGCTGCCGTCCCTAACGCAAAAGTCACAAAAATAGCCGCCCAGTAAAAACTTTCTCTTTTCGCAGTTTGAATAGAGTGCATCGCCAGGGTGTGCTCGCTGTTGTACCAGGCCGCAAATACGATCGCGAGTAAAATGCTAAAGCCAACGGTGGCGGTAACAAGGCTCACACCGTAACCATCTACCATCAAGTCCGTGATCAGCGTACCGACAATGCTCAACAGCACCACTACTGCCCAGTAGCTGACCGGAATGTACCGCTTGAGCCGGAACTGATTCCACAGCGCCACAATCAGGAAGCCGCTCATAATCAGAGAAGTCACAACCAGCCCGAGTTTGAGCGTTATGGCTAAAAAGTCCGCTGCCGTTTCGCCCACGGTCGTCGCCATCATTTTGATAATCCAAAAGTAAAGCGTGATGGCGGGCACTCTCACCAGCGTCTTTGGAATATCGTGAGAATCGACTGAAATATTTTGCATGAGATTTGTCCTTGTTTTACTGACTAAGTGACTAAGCTTTTGATTGAAGAATCAGGCAGTCTCGTGTCCTCTGTAACGCGCCCTCTGTAACGTGCTGTGATTTGCTTGTTCTTTTCAGCTTTCATAGCGAAGAACAAAATAACCACCAGCAGCAAAGTGATGGTTTAAGCACTCTCCAGGCATTTTCAAGCCGCCTTTGGCTACCGGCGAATAAGCCATTTATATGGATCAAACGTCAAGAACTCGACAAGGCTAAAATATTCCCGGTAAAACAGAGCAAACGAACCTACTCGCAGTCGAAATTTTTAGGAAGTACGGAGGCTGGCAACGTCACTAAGAAACAACTTCCAGCGTCTAGTTTGCTAGTAACGGTAAGCGTTCCACCGTGGCTTTGAACGATGGTTTGGGTAATGGGTAGACCCAACCCCGATCCGCCACCGTCGTAATTGCGGGCCCGATCTGCTCGCCAGAAGCGCTCAAATATTTTCTCTATATTTTCAGCCGCGATGCCTTCGCCAGTATCGCTCACGGCTACCTGTAGCTGGTGGCCCTGACGCTTTGCCTCAAGGCTGATTTTGCCGCCCGCTGGGGTGTAGCGAATGGCGTTTTGTAGCAGGTTGGTCAGGGCCTGCATGAGAGCGGTGCGATCGCCTTTTAGCCACAGTTCTCTTTCTGCTGTTGCCCTCAGCTCAAGCTGTTTTTTCTGAGCTTGAGGGCGATATAGCTGCACCAGGTCTTTCACGAGCGCCGCCAAGTTTACTGGGCCTAGCTGCATCGCCGCCGCTTTGTCGGTTCTAGCTAATAGCAACAGGTCTTCGGTCAGGCGGGTCATTTGGTCGGTGGCGCTAGTGACCGCATCCATCACCTCCCGGTCTTCTTCGCGCATCCCTTCTGGATATTTTAAGGCAACTTCTACGTTGCTAGAAATCGCCATCAGCGG
>JBBQAC010000238.1:0-6763 GCA_038315915.1 Phormidesmidales cyanobacterium | reverse complement strand
GAGAGGGTGAAGGGTGTTCCGTACGTATTAAAAAGGCCCGCTGACACAAAGGCATTCGCACCCGCGCTACCGTCACCCGCTGCGAGCTGCAATACCAGGCGATCTTTCCCGGTAAAAGAGGTGGTAAAGTTCAGCCATGCTAAATAGGTGAAAATGGGTTCAGGATTTCGGGTGATTGTCCGCCCGATTGGGTTCATCGTGACTGGTGTGCGCCCCCCGCCAAACGGATTACTACCTTCTGCTAAAATATCGCCGCTCGCAGTCGTGTAGTTCAAATGAGTGAATACTTGAGCGCTGAACTTCGTCGTTGTCGAGAATTGATTGGCCTGTAGCTCGGCAACATCGGCTTCTAAGGGATCAAGCTGAGCGCGGACGGTCGACAGCTCAGCGGCAAACTCTTCCTGAAGTCGCCGCAGACTGCTCAGATCGGAATCTTCACCTATTAGCGGCAATACCACGTCTAAACAGGCATTAAGACCCGCTGCAAACTCATAGCGGGTCAGGGCTTGGTTCCCTCGAAACGTGCCGTCAGGGTAGCCCTCTAAGCAGCCATATTCTTCAACTAGCCGCTGGAGCGCAGTATATGCCCAGTCTCCGGAGGCGACGTCCGATAGCTCCGAGACATTGGTCACCTGAGCCAATACTGCATCGGCTGACTCGGAAGTGGCTGTTGTTTGGTCTGTTTGGTCAGAGTTTATTTCTAAGCGTCCTGATGAAATGGATAGCTCAGGGTCTACGGGACTGACTACAGCAGCGAGTCCAGCCGGGTTTGCCTCAGTATCGTCAGTATCATCAGTTTCTGCGGCAGTTGTTTCAGTTGGAGAGATGATCGCTTCCCCAGCCAAAGCCGAAGCCGTCAATCCGCTCAGCGCCGCTGATACAGTCCCCAGCAAGCAGCAAAAAAAATTCGTCAGGACAAAGCCCCGCCCGGGAGCGCTTACAGTCATCTCTTACATTCCTCACACCAAAGACATGCTTAAGCTATCAGGATAGTTTTTCGGTAAATGTATTGGGAGTGACATTTCGCCGAGTGTGCTTCCATCCCTCAAGATATTGTTTTATCTGAGTTTGCAAGAGAATATTAAGCGGTTGCTTCAAACCTGTTAAACCTATCAGATTAGACCTGTTAGACAGCTACCAAGTCTGAACCTATCTGAGCAGAAACTGTGCCAACTAAGATCTGTCGAATCGGAATTTGAATTGTGAATTCGGTTCCCTGATCAGTAACAGCACATTTGAGGCTACCTTTATGCCTGTCGACGACGATACTGTAGCTTATAGACATGCCCATACCGGTGCCCTGCCCCACTGGTTTGGTAGTAAAGAAAGGATCAAAGACACGGCTGCGCACATCCTCAGGAATGCCAGGGCCGTTATCGGCGATCGCAATTTCCACCTGCTGATCGGGCAAAACTGCTGTTCTGATCGTAATCTTATTGGGATTGGCCTTAATCTCTTCGATCCTACGAGAGCCATTCATCGTCTCTAGCGCGTCAATTGCGTTAGAGACGATGTTCATAAATGCTTGATTGAGCTGTCCGGCATAGCACTCTACCATTGGCAACTGACCATATTCTCGAATAACTTCAATCTCTGGTCTTTCAGAGTGAGCTTTCAAGCGATTTTGCAAAATAGTCAGCGTACTCTCAATTCCTTCATGAACATCGACCGCTTTCATCTCCGCCTCGTCCATTCGTGAGAAGTTTCTCAGCGACAGCACAATTTCACGAATCCGCTCAGTGCCCATTTTCATCGATGCGACTACCTTCGGAAAGTCTTGTTTCATAAAGTCTAATTCAGCATCTTCCATATCCGTCTGAAGGTCATCTGGTGGATTGGGGTAATGTTGTTGAAACAGGGCTACAATATTCAGCAGATCTTGCGAATAGCCTTCCACGTAGCTTAAGTTGCCGTGAATGAAGTTAACTGGATTGTTAATTTCATGTGCAACGCCCGCAACGAGCTGGCCAAGCCCCGACATTTTTTCGCTCTGAATCATCTGTAACTGGGTGCGTTGCAGTTCGCTCAGCGTCTCTTGCAGTGCCTGAGTACGGTCTTCCACACGATCTTCGAGTTCTTCATTATTAGCTTCTAGCGAAGTAAAAGATTCCCGTAGCTGCTTAGCCATATGGTTGAACGAACGCGCCAGCGTCTCTAGCTCTTGAATGTCGCTGCCTTCGACATTTTTTTCCCAATCCCCAGAAGCGATGTCAGCACTTGCCCGGTTCAACCGCTGGATAGATTGGGTAATCCGCCGACTGGTGACTAGGCCGATAGCGGTCGCGATGAACAGCGCCCCTACACAGAGCAAGACCGTCGTGCGAGTATTGGCATAAATTTGACCCATAAAGGCGCTTTGAGGCACCGCGACAACCGTAACCCACCTGAGGCCGTATTCGTCACTCCAGGGCCGCGCATCGATGAAATAGCGATCGCCATTAAGTTTGATTTGAATATCTTGGTCTTCGTTGATAGATTGGAATCCGTTGAAAGACTGTTGGATCTGCTGAGCAATGTCTCTAACCAGCGGATCGGCGCTATCGGTAGCCTTAATGCGGGTGACTTCACCATCAGCCAGCTTAAAAGGGTCGTGACTGTTAGAATTAGCTATCAGCATACCGTCCTGTTCAACGATAAATACTTGACCAGGTCGATCAACATTCAAGTCTCTTAAGAACTCACTCAGCTTAAGCAGGTGAATATCGACAGCCACCATTCCCAACAGCTTTTGGTTAGCATCGTATATGGGCTGTCCGGCTGAGGCGGTGATGTAGGGGTAGCCACCAGGCGCTAGCCAGGTATAAATTCTCGACCAAACGGGCTTACCCGCTCTAATCGGTTCGGTATACCAGCTCTCGCTAAAGTTATCAAAATCAAAAGGCTCGCTCGCCACAGTCCGATTGCCCTGGGCGTCCATTTGATAGTTAATTATGTTGTTGGGTAGCTGCCCTGTCCAATCGTCAACCGTAATTGTTTTACCATCGTAACGGGCTGCTCCAGCGCCCGCACCTGTTGTCAGCCCGAAGCCGATATAGGTGAGATCGTACACCTGCATTTGCCGCCAAAAGTATTTACTGGTGGTTGGGCGATCGCCCACATCCAACAGTCCCATTTTGATGGCATCGGCATTGAGCTGATTGACTTTATGCGGCACTGACAGATAATTGTCAAGATGGCCTTCTACATTGTTAGCCACTTCATCGGTTAGCTTCTCAGCCAGATCGCCAACAGATTTTTGGCCGTTGCGGAAAGACAAATAGCCGACCAGGCCGACCGCCGCAAAAATCTGAATCACAAAAGGAACGACTAAAACAAGCTGAAGCGGGCGACCCTGAGTTTTCTTAAACGGTTCCATCTGAAGACAAGATCCTTAAATACACCTGAGCGGGTTTCCCCTTTCGGGCTCAGGATACCCATAGACCTCGCCAGGTAAGCGCACCGCCATTGAACCAGCACACTTACCAGGTCAAATACCAGGTCAAAGGCGGGCCTCAATGGCTCCTCAGACTAAGTGAAAGCAGCCCAAAAACTAGGCGGCAACCGGCACTAAAGCAGGCTCAGATCCCAGTAAACAATCGAGTGCCATAGTCCCGATATGGCGATTAATAAAGTAGCGGCCCAGCACGCTTAAAGAAATATCCTTAGCGCCCGAAATTGTCTGCAAGCACCGAACATCACCGCACAGACAGGCAAATGGCTCAGCCATCTCCCACTCAGTGCTCGGGTAAAAAAAAGTCAGGTCTTCACCTACGGCGATATCCCGAATTGCTCTAAGTTCCATACTGGCCATATCGACAACCACATTGGGGTTGCAGTGATGGTTGAGATGCGCCAGGAAAAACTCCTCAATACTCGTGTCTTTGCTATTTTGAACGCTGGTGTAGGTTCGCACTAGCGCAGGCCGATAGTCAATGATTTGATGAAAGGATTGGTCACACTCGATAGCTTCTGTTGTAGTCAGTCTTTTGCCTTTACCGTCGGTCATTGCTTGCACAGTCAGCACGTCAAAATACCTCTTAAATAGATAGGAAAAAAGAAAGAATTCAGGCTGCTACCGGCAGGGCCGAATAGACTTTTAGTTCTTGCTGTAACCGGGTAAAAAACTGCGTTTGAATCGCCGCTAACTGACGAATGCCCTGACCCGCCCAGGCGATCACCTGCGCTTCTGAAGCAGCAGAATAGCGGACGGCCTGGTTCAATGCCTGAATGGCATCGTCTGCATGACCGAGTTCAACCCCTTCTGTCGCCGCCGTGCCGTGAATGACAATCCAGTACCAGGGGCTAACAACACCGGCCTCGAAGTGCACTTTTTGCCGCTTGATAAATTTGCCAAAATGACCCTGACGCTGACTAGAAAATAGTACCGCGTTAATAATGCTGAATTCATTGCCGCCGATGGTTTCAGCCGCAGCGTGAAATCCCATTGCCCGCACCATATCAGCCAAGTTTTCTGGATCGGCGCGATAGCAGTCCTGCACAGCAGCCACCATATCGACCAGCCAGCTTTCAACTCGCACCGCTTGCTCGACTGCTGCTGCCGACAGGTCAGCGTATTCTGCCAATTTATCCAGCAACGCAAAGGCCAGCGTCCGATGGGAGACACCCGTCCTGGGATCGCAAAACTCTTCAATCGCGGCTGAGAAAACCTTGGCCGCTACATCCATAGAACGGTCGGCGTTGCCCGGTATCGCCGCTGTCGGATCGAGAAATTTCTGACTTTTGCCAATCGTGCCGCAAAGCACCGGAACAGAATGACTGTACGCAGCGCTATAGCGGACAAAGCGCTGCATGAACAGGTGCATTAGCTCAGGGCTAGCGATCGCCTCCTTACAGGTGCTTTTCATCACCTGATTGATATCCTCTACATTCAGGAAATCCTGAAGATCTTCAAGCGTAATCACAGCGGTTTAGCCTCTTTTTCAAAATAAGGAAGATCTAGAAACTGTGGAGACTGTTGATTAAAACAACCTGCCAAGAACAGTTTCGACGGTGCGATTCAGACAGCCAAAAAACTCTATCGACATTTTCCGCATGGCAAGCCATCCAGAAAAGCTAATATCAGGAACTATTACAAAGATGACTAGAGTGTTGGGGTACCCTTTAAAGAAAGAGAGGCTTGAACAAGCGTTACAAGTCAGCCTGAGCGATCGCCAGTTGCTTCACAAGCATCAGCCAGTCAGTCACAAAACCGACTGGCTAATCGTATTCATATCTTTCACTCAAAAATCAGTTGGTGTCGCCGGGCTGACAAGCTTCGAAATCAAAAGTAATGACCGAGCTATTACTTAGCACATGGTAGTTTTAGTGATTGAGCTTCGTCAATAGCTTTTAAAAGATCAAGTAAATATACGGATTCCATAGCCAATAAATATGGCTGCTCAGCAGCTACACAACCCCAAATCGCTCGAAGCAAAAACAATTTGAATCGACCACACCGCTATTTAACGCAGTGCGCCTCAACATTAGCATCTGTGAATGTTAGCCTAGAGGCAGTGTTTTAAGCGATGCGATCGCAGCCATTACTATCCTTTCTCATGAGCAAAATTGTCGTCGGGTTATCAGGCGGGGTCGATAGCTCCGTTGCAGCAGCCACTCTCCATCAGCAAGGCCACGAAGTTATTGGCCTGACGCTGTGGCTAATGAAGGGCAAAGGGCAGTGCTGTTCAGAAGGCATGACCGACGCCGCTCAGCTCTGCGAAAGCTTAGGCATTGACTATAAAGTCGTCGACTCGCGCGAAGTATTTGAGCGCAATATCGTCAACTACCTGGTGGAAGGCTACGCTCAGGGCGTCACGCCGCTGCCCTGCTCTCAGTGCAACAGCACCGTCAAATTTGGGCCAATGCTCGACTACGCTCGCCATGAGCTAGGCGCTGACTATATCGCCACCGGTCACTATGCCCGCATCACTCACAACGCTGAAACGGGCCGATACGAGCTTCACCGCGCCGTCGACCGGAATAAGGATCAGTCCTATTTCCTGTATGACTTAAGTCAGGATCATCTGTCAGCTACCCAGTTTCCGCTCGGGGAGAAGACTAAGCCCCAAACCCGAGAAATCGCGGCGAGCTTAGGGCTTCACACCGCTGACAAGCCAGAAAGCCAGGACTTATGCCTGGTCGAGCAGCACGGCTCGATGAAAACTTTTTTAGAAAAGTATCTAGCGCCCAAGCCTGGGGCGATTGTCGATACGGCTGGGAAGGTTTTGGGTCAGCATGAGGGCATTCATCACTACACGATTGGCCAGCGCAAAGGCTTGGGTATTGCTGCTCCTAACCCGCTGTATGTCGTCAGCCTGGATGTGGGCCGCAACCAGGTCGTCGTTGGTGAGCGCGACAGTGTGACTACCCCCGATTGCACCGTCAACCGGGTGAATTGGGTCTCAATCGCGCCGCCGGGCGTGCCCATTCAAGCCGAGGTGCAAATTCGCTACCGGGCTCATGCTGTCGGCGCAACCGTTGTGCCAATAGAGGCTGCTGCTGGTTCTACAGACAGCACTGGCCGAATCAAAATAATTTTTGATGAACCTCAATTCGGAGTTACCCCCGGACAGGCGGCTGTCTGGTATGAAAGGGGAGGACGGGTACTGGGAGGCGGTATCATTGAGCCCATACGCTCAAATTAATCCGCTCATCCAGTGCTATCTGCCAAAATCCCTTATCAGCGATCGCCCGGGCAAAGCTCGTCGCGAAAGAATTGTAAGTTCAGACAGACGTAAATTGAGGAAGACATCTTGAGTGTAGTGAACGCGATCGCCCCCCACGG
>JBBQAC010000153.1:0-10740 GCA_038315915.1 Phormidesmidales cyanobacterium | reverse complement strand
AGGCCCCGATAAGATCGGCCTACATCCTGAAACGGGTGAGCCGATGTACATCCTGATTGGCAAATATGGGCCTTATGTACAGCTAGGCGACGTGACCGAAGAGAACAAAAAGCCCAAACGCACCTCACTGCCGAAAGGGGTCAAAGCTGAGGACGTGACCGAAGAAATGGCCGTCGGGCTGCTGTCTTTACCCCGGCTGCTAGGCGTTCATCCTGAGAGTGGTAACAATATCAAGGCGAACTTGGGCAGATTTGGCCCCTACGTCGTTCACAGCAAGGGAAAGGAAGACGGCAAGGACGACTATCGCTCTATCAAGGAGAAAGAGGGCGATGACGTGCTCAGCATCCCTCTGGAGCGAGCGCTAGAGTTACTCGCTCAGCCCAAGGCCAGTCGGGGTCGCAGAGCGGTCAAGCCCATCCATGAGATCGGCAAGCATCCGGCTGATGAAGAACCTGTCAATGTATACGACGGGCCATACGGGCCGTATATCAAGCACGGCAAAGTAAATGTATCTGTGCCAGAAGGCAAAAAACCAGAGGAAGTAACGCTAGAGGAAGCTGTAGCACTGCTGGCAGAAAAAGGGGATACAGCGAAGAAAACGACTCGTAAAAAGAGCACCGCTAAGAAAAGCACTACCAAAACGACGGCAAAGAAAAGCGCGACCAAAAAGTCGACCAAATCTACTGGAACTAAAGCAGCCACTACCTCAAAAAGCGGTGCCAGGGCCAGCAGTGCAAAGAAATCCCGCACAGCCGCTGCAAAGAAGACCAGTCAATCAGCCGCCGCAGAGAAAATCGCAACCGAAGAGACCAGTGCTTAGTTTAATAGCAGGGCAAGTCGCTCAGGCACTGGCCATCAGCGCGTATTCCATATCATCCTGATAACTGCGGCGCTTGGCGAGGATATTTTTCATGTGCTTCTTCACGGTGTTTTGGCTGATCCATAGCGTGGCTGAGATTTCGCCGTAGTCGGAGCCTCTTAAGCGCAACTGCCAAACTTCGGTTTCGCGCTGCGTGAGGCCGAACAGGGCCGCGTCGGAGAGGGCTTTGTTGCGAAGGGTTTGCTGGCGGTCTTCGAGGACAATAAGAAGATAGGGAGTTTGGGCAAGGCAGATGTTTTGAACGCGAACTCGGGCCGTGCCCAGGTCAGGCAGGACGACTTCGGCGTCGAGGCCAATTTTTTGGAAGGAGAGCACGTCCTGGTTGGCGAGGGCCGACTGGCAGACTTTCCAAATTTCTGTTGGCAGGACGTTTTCTTTTTCCGGAGAACTTGCCTGAAGGAGCGTGCAGATGCGCTGAGCGTTGGCGTTGATTTTTTCGATGTTGCCGGTTTGGCTAGCGATGATGAAGCCATCCTGTAGCCCTTCTAGCGCAGCTCGGAGAATGCCAAAGTCAGGGGTAGACGGAGAACGATCAGTTTTCATTTTTGCAAGAAACGCTGTATACCGACCTATCAAGGGACAGCTCAGTAATTCTGCGGTCGACGCTTTCTCTGTTTCCTGGGTGCAGTTTCCTTCACACGATGCCTGCCAGGTGAAACCCCAGGCCGATCACACCGCCCGCCAGAACCAACCAGGCAGAATTTACTTTGTAACGAAATACAGCGATCGCACTCAACCCCGCCAAAACCACCGTCACCCAATCGAGCAGCGCCGCCTGCCCCAGTGTGTAGGTAACACCTGCCATCAGCCCCAAAGAAGCCGCATTCACCCCGTCTAAAAAGCCTCTTGCCCAGGGTGAGCGGCGCAGCTTGGGTACCCACGGATTGACCAGGCCCACCAGCAAAAAAGCGGGGAGGAAGATGCCGATGGTGCCAGCGATCGCCCCGGCGTTTCCGGCTAACAAGTAGCCGACAAAGGTGGCAGTGGTAAAAACTGGGCCAGGCGTGAGTTGGCCGATAGCGATTGCATCTAACAATTGCTGTGAGGTCAGCCACTGATTTTGCTCAACTAGGTCGCGTTGGAGAAAGGCCAGCAGCACATAGCCGCTGCCGTACAGGACGCAGCCGATTTTAAGAAAAAATAAGAATACCCCAGCCCAGCCCACTGAGACTACGGTTGAAGCGGCTCCTACCTGAGCCAGCGTTCCTGAGAACGTCCCCGACAGCGGCAGCAAAAATGCCCCAACGCGGGTGCCCCGAGACCGCCAATTTTCCACCAGCATGACCGCCAGCCCTGAGAGCACCAGCAAAAGAATTTCATTCATACCCGAAAAATAGAGCGCGACAGCAGCGATCCCTACTACCGCCGTCGGCACATTTTTAGCCGCTTTTTTTGCGAGCTTCCAAAGCGCCTGGAGCACTACGGCAATAATCACCGGCTTGATGCCGTACAGCAGCCACTCCACCTGCGGAACGGTCTGATAGCGGGCATAAAAAGCCGCCAGTATCCACACTAAAACCATCGCAGGCAAAATAAAACTGCTGCCTGCGACAAATAGGCCCCGCCATCCGGCTCTCTCATAGCCGATATGAATCGCTAGCTCAGTTGAGTTAGGGCCGGGGAGCAGGTTGGTTACGCCGATCAGATCGAGCAGATCTTCCCGGCTCATCCAGCGTCTGCGCTTGACCACCTCATCGTCTATCATCGCGACGTGGGCAGCCGGGCCCCCGAAAGCGACCGTTCCCAATCGAAAAAACACGGCGGCCAGTTCAGTCAATCGCTGCTTTTGTTCGGCTGGAGACAGCGCAGTGTAAGCGACAGACTCAGGGACGGGCTCCGATGGGGATAGAGCGTCATCTGCGTCTAAACTCATACGCCCACTCTCCGAACCTACTCATCAGGCTAAATACACCTATGAATATACAGAGTCTTGGGAAGACGCCCGGTATTTTAGAAATCCTTTAGCGCTCTAAAGTCAGCCCTTCGTAGGCGATTTTGGCATTGGTAAAGCGATCGCCCACTTCCCTTTGCAACTGATCTAGGGCAGCATCATCCTGGACGGGGCTATGGTGTAGTAAGGCCAGTTCCTTGACGTTCGCGCGCTGGGCAATTTCGATGCCTAGCTCCCAAGGTTGCTTTGTATCTGGGCTATCGGCTGTATGTAAATAGGTCAGATCGCGATAGGTACCGTCATAAATCAGAATATCAGCCTGGTCTACAAACTGAAGAAAATCTGGATCGATAGCATCGGTAGGCGTATCGGTCGCATAGACCACGCAATAGTCCCGCCAGGTAAGTCGATAGCCCAAGGCTTCTGTCAGGTGATTAGTTCTAATTACATTCACCTGAATATCGCCAATTTGGAAGCTAGAGCCGTGACTGAGGGTGTCGAAGCTGAAGTCAGCGCGCATATGCTGTAGCGGCATCGAAAAATGGGGTTGCAGCATTTGGTCGGTCAGACAGTGCTTAATAGAAGCGCCGTTGGGCGCAGTGCCGCCATATACCGAGAACTGATTGCCAGAAACGAAGGCGGGTTGGAAGAAGGGAAATCCCTGAATGCGATCCCACTGGGTATGCGTGAAAAGAATGTGAGCGTTGCTCAAAATGCCTTGCTGCTGGAGGTGATTGCCCAGGTTCACAATACCCGTGCCACCGTCAAAAATAATTCGCTGATCTCCCAGCAAAATTTCGACACATATGGTGTTACCGCCGTAGCGCTGATTGGTTGCGACCGGGGTAGGGACGCTGCCCCGCACGCCCCAAAACTTGACGGATAGCTGAGCGGGCTCTGGAATCACGGCTTGGGAGAATGGAGCGGTAAGCGGATAGGCGGTGTTGATCATGACGAGCAATTAGGAAGGTTGCTAGCGAACGAAACCGGCTCATCTCAAATGGTGCGTGAGCGTCAGTATGTGCCAATTCAGTGAGCCCAGTGCAGATGCCGCTTGATCTCAGTGTTTCTGTGGATTTTTGGTCAAGCTGTTTAGCTTTGATGAAGCAGACTTACTGAAAAGCCCCGAGGCATCGCTGCTTCGAGGCTTCTAAACGGATGGAGACAGCGGTGGGTGAGTAGGAATGCTCCACTCTCTGCTATTCCCTGCTATTGAGCAGCTTTGATACATTCGTCGATCAGCGGCTGCACCTGATCGAGGTTTTTCCAACCCAAAATTTTGGTTTCTTTTTTCTCAAGATTTTTGTAAGTTTTGAAGAATTCGGCAATCTCAGCGAGGCGATGCTCGTCAACATCGTCCAAAGATTTGACGTTGACGTAGCGGGGATCATCAGCGGGGACGCAGAGGATTTTTTCATCGCGATCACCGCCATCAATCATTTCCATCATGCCAATTGGGCGCGCCGGAATCACACAGCCCGGAAAGGTCGGCTGATCCATAATTACCATGCCGTCTAGCGGGTCGCCATCGTCGGCGAGGGTATTAGGAATAAAGCCGTAGTCGTATGGGTACTGCACCGAAGAATACAGCACGCGATCCAGCGCAAACGCGTTGAGATCTTTGTCAAACTCATATTTGTTTTTGCTGCCTGCCGGAATTTCGATCAAAACATTGACGATACCGGGCTTAGGCTCGGCGGGAATGCGCGATAAGTCCACAAGTTTCTCCTGTAGGGTACAACGGTAGGAGTTGCAAACCGGTGGGCACAGCAAAACCAGCCCAAGTCCGCCGCTAACTCCTCCGAGTAGCATTCTACGGGAGTGCGGCACTTGCGAACGATGCGATCAGCGAGTTTGTAGTGAGGCAGACGTCTCTGTGAGGAAGCGGTAAATCGCTGCCGCTGACATTTTTTTGCAGGTCTACTCTTGCGCTCTCATGAATAGTGGGGACGGCTGCTGCGGAACGTCCGCCTCGGCAGTATCAAAGTTGGATATCGCGTATAGCGGCAGGGTGATGGTTAACATCGCAATTACTATACCGATAAAGCTTGAAATATAGCCGGGAGGTTGTTCAGATTGATGCTCGGGACTCGCAGATTCCATGAGAGAAGTAGACAGTACTTAAAGAACAGTTGAAAAGGGTGGCTAACCCACACAGTGGGGCCCACACAGTCGGGCCGGGCGATAGCCAGAGCAGTTGTAACATAAGCTACAGATACTTTCTTCTATCGAGCGGCGCACAAAGGCTCACAGGCAAACAGTAGATAGAGAGCTAAACGGCCCAACTACATACAATCTTTACTTTATGAACCTTTGACTTACATGGTAGCCAAGACCTTTAGATTCGGCACAGATGATTTCGTATTTGTGATAAAGTTACCGCTAACTTCAGTATTTACCGCAGGTTGAAACGCCAATAATCGGTAAGATAAGCGACAGCTTTCCGTTTAAAGAGTAACCTCTTGTCACCGGCTGAGCGATCACACATTTTCGGGCTACTGGGGCTATTTTTGAGCTTCTATTGCCTTTCTGAGCGCCTGTAGTTCGGTTAGGACGGCCTGTAGCAATCGGTTCGTTTCGGTTTCAGCCGGTTGAGTGAGTTCAATGGTCACCTGCTTAATACCCAGCACATCTTGAGCAAATCGAGCGACCTCATTGGGATGAAACATGAGAGGAGCGTCTTTCTCACTGCGAATTTCAGGATTTAAGCACTGAGAGTCAAACGGCGGGTTGAGAATGGTCTGATGGGTATTCGCATAGCGATAGACAGACGCGCGTGAGCGGTTGAGAATTTTTTGAACCGATTCAATCGGGATGAGCTGGTGTGGCGTGTCGATCACGATACTTTCAGTTGGGAGCGGGATATCTGTTTGCTTGGCCATGTTTGAAATTTGTCGGAGTAAGCGCGGCTCAAAACTACCGCAGGTCTCGCAATTATACAAGTGAGTCTTACTTTGCTGCTTTTAGGCAAAAAGGCTACGCAGGAACCTCGGAATGTTCGTTTATAAAACGCGCTACCGTCAGGGCGTAGAGTTCAGGATTTTCCAAATGGGTATTGTGCCCGCAGCCTTCTAGAATTGTGAGCGAAGCTGACTTGCATTGGGCAACCATGTCACGGTTAATGGCTACGAACTTGCTGTCTAAAGCGCCGACTAGCAGCAGAGATCGCTCAATCTCAGGCAGACAGTGCCAAAGCGCATTCTGTCTCCCCAAACTAAAGCCTCTTAGCGCTTTTGCTAGGGCCATCGGATGGTTGTTCTGACGCTGCCGTAGCATCGCTGCGTAGAGATCCGGGCGGGCCTGTAAGCTAGCAAAAAGGGGGTTGCTGTACCACTGCAAGAGAAAGCCAGCGAGGGGAAGGGTTTCTAGCTGTTGGGCGATCGCCTCATCCCTCTCAATCCTGATCTTCCGCTCCTCAGCCGTTTTCAGCCCGGGCGAAGCCGATTCCAAAATTACGTTCATAAACCGTTCTGGATAGTGGCAAACCAGATACAGTGCTAGCCGTCCGCCCAGAGAGTAGCCCAGCAGATGAGTTTGAGAAATTTTGAGATGGTCGAGCAAGGTTAATAGGGCGATCGCCGTCGCCGAAAACGTATAGTCCCCTGGAATGCTCAGGGTTTGTCCGTGACCAGGAAGATCGGGCAAGATGCAGTAGAAACGTGTGCTGAGCATCGGCAAAAGTGGCTCAAAGTCCTGATGGCTACCCAGAAATCCGTGCAGCAGCAGCAGCGGCGGGTTTGTTCGCTCTCCCGCAGTCTGGTAGTGAAGAAGACTCATCAGGATGACAGCGAAGTGAGCAATGCTTTTCGCTGCTGAGCGCTTTGCTTGCGATCGCACCTTACTTCCAACACCCGTATCCCGCGCGTCGGCAAAATCCGAATCCGGTCTACCAGTTCTTCTGCTTCACTGATGGCCCGATGTTCTACGCCATAGGTTTTGCACAAAGCAGAGAAATCCACCCGCTGAGGCATCGCAAAATACTTTTCAAACTCTGGCTCAAACTGAGCAATCGGCAGCGTTTCAAAAATACCGCCCCCCTGATTGTTGATCAGTACAACTGTGAGATGGCCCGCTAGCTGAGGCGCATTCAGCAACCCGTTGGTATCGTGCAAAAAGGCCAGGTCACCTGTGAGCAGCACCGTCGCACGATTGCGGTGCGCCAACCCCATAGCCGTAGAAAGCGTTCCGTCAATCCCATTCGCACCCCGGCTAAACACCGGCTGAATATGGCGATTGTTGGGCTGCCAAAAGTATTCCACATCGCGCACCGGCATACTGTTAGCGATAAATAGCGGCGTATCGGCGGGCAGATATTTCGACAGAATCCAAACAACTTTGCTTTCTGCTAGAAGAGATTCATTAGCTAATTGCTGATCTAAATCCTCTCGAACAGTTTTTTCGTAGGCCAGCCACCGCTCATTGTAAGGATTAAGCGAGTCGGGTAGTGGCTTGTTGCGGGCCAAACCAGCGAGCGTTTCAATATCGGTTACCCAAAAGTGAGCAGGGCCGTGGAGGGGATCTAGATTGCGCTGAGAGCCGATTAGCCAGCGCTCAGGATGAACCGTCTGTAGCCACTGACGAAGCACCTTGCTGATGGGCAATGGCCCTAGCTGAATTACATTTTCTGGAACCAGCGAATCTGCCCGCACCTTGTTTCTTAAGATGATGTCATAGGTAGAAATAAGAGAGCTGTTAAGGGCGCTGTAGTTGCGCAGCGGAGAAAGCCCTTCGGCGATCACAGGCCAGCCCAACAAATTGGAGAGTTCACTGATAGCTTCGCAGTACGCCTGAGGATTTTCTGGAGCAGCGGCACCCGCGAGAATGATTCCCTTTGTACATTGCTGCCAGGGCGAAACTCGTAGAAACGGCGTGTTTTCGGTAGTGGGCGTTGGGGGCAGTACAGTGGCAAAAAACCTATCTACCTCAAATGTGGAGGCGATCACCTCCGTTTGCCCATCGGCCAAGGGAGGTAGCGGATCGCGAAAAGGACAGTTAAAGTGAATAGGGCCAGGATAGGGTGCAATCGCTCGCCCCCAAGCGCTCACCAACGTCTGTCGCAGATAGGCCAGCATCCGAACGCCGGCAACCGGCACCGCCAGCTCGCTATAGTACTTGGTAAACTGGCCAAAAAGCCGCTGCTGGTCAATCGTTTGCCCCGAGCCACAGTCTCTCATCTCAGGCGGGCGGTCGGCGGTAAATATCAGTAGCGGCAGGCCGCTTTCATACGCTTCAATCACCGCCGGGTAAAAGTTGGCACCCGCCGTCCCCGACGTGCAGACCAGCGCTACCGGTCGGAACTGTCGCTTGGCTGCGCCCAGGGCAAAAAAAGCCGCCGAGCGCTCATCTAGAACAGGCAGGGTTTCAATCTCAGAATGCTGAGCGAGCGCTAACGTCAGCGGCGTAGAGCGAGAACCTGGACAGATAATCGCCGTTTGTAGTCCTAAGCGGGCCAATGTTTCAGCTGCAACCGAAGCCCACAGGCTATTAGTATTGCGAAAATCAATCGGCATCAGCCTCTAAACCAGCGCGTTGAGCAGCGTTTGCAATTTTAGCTTGATTTCTGCCAGTTCTTTAGCGGGTTCAGAACCGGCAACAATGCCCGCGCCCGCATAAAGCCTCGCCCGGACACCGTCAATCAGCGCCGAACGAATACCGACCACAAATTCACTGTTGCCCTGGGTGTCAATCCAGCCCAGCGGCGCGGCATACAGGCCGCGATCAAAGGCTTCGTACTGGCGGATGAGTTGGCAGGCTACGCCGCGCGGCACCCCGGCGACGGCAGGAGTGGGATGAAGCTTGGCGAGAATGTCGAGGGGGGAAACAGCGCGATCGCTCAAATCCGCCGTAATCGGCGTGTGCAAATGCTGAATGTGCAGGAGCTGAAGGAGCTGAGGAGCCTGCGCGTAAGTTGGGTTGAGACCGAGCGATCGCAACTGCCGCACGATAAAATCCACCACTACCCGGTGCTCATAGCGCTCTTTGTCACTGCTCAGCAGGCTTTGAGCAATTTGAATATCTGTGCCAGGAACAGGACTGCGCGGAGCAGAACCTGCCAGCGCATCGGTCGTGAGCTGACCGCTGACAATGCTGAGTAGCCGTTCGGGGCTCGCGCCGATAAACGACTGACCGCGACCATTGCCCACCGAAAAAACAGTGCAGTCGGGGTGGTTTTGCCGAAGCATTTGGAGCGATCGCGCCACATTGACTGCTTGCGGAGCCACCACATCCATCACATCGGCCAGGACAACCTTGTGGAGTTTGCCGCTGTGCACCTGCCGCAGGACGGCCCTCACCGCCCCCTCAAAATTGGCCACATCTTTGGAGAGCATCGTCTGCGAAGCACCCTTTGCCGCGCCTAAGGGTGCAGTTATTGTCAGCGATCGCAACTGCCGATAAATTTGCGCTATTAGTTGCTCAATGTCGCTATCCACCGTCATCAAGCAGTTGAACACCACCGCCGAAGCCCCTGCTTGCGTTGTCACCTGAATTTGAGGCACAAACGTATAAGCAGGCTCAAAACAAATCGGCTCTGCCGAAACAACCGCGCCGTCAAAAAAAGTCGCACTGCAAAAGAATCGGCCTTGCGTACTCTCGCTCAGAGTCGTATCCGCATAGACGAACTGATCTTGCCAAAAGCGGATAAATGCCTGAGCCCGCGCAAACCGAGTCGGCCCAGCCGTACTACAGCCGACTACGACGCCCAGTCCGACAGTAGCTGCCTGGGTGACCCGACACTGCGGTGGGTCGTAGTAAAAATGTCGCTGGTGCGCACCCGCCAAATTTGACAGGACAGCCCATGCAGGAATGGGCGGAATTGAGAAAGCCAGGCTCGCAATTTTGGCCTGGTTCGCCTGAATCGCCTGCTGCTGACAGTGGGTCAAAAAGCGAGCGATTTCTATTGCTTTAAAGGCCGTTTTAAATCGATCAGTTCCGGGCTGAACAACTGGCATGAAGGGTGCAATGACAGGCGATCATTCGATTTTCCCATGCTGTTCACCAATATCAAAACCAATGTCAAACTTCTGAGGGCCGCTGTGTATGTAGAGGGATGCCGTACTCAACCTAACGTCTATAGTAAAAAAGTTGCGAGCAGCAGCCGGTATGAAAGATTTTGAGCGCGTGGAAGTGATCAGCCGTCAGGAATGGCGTGATTGGCTAGCCGCCCATTATTTACAAAAAGACAGCATCTGGCTAGTGACGTACAAGAAACATACCGATGCGAGCAGTGTCTCTGCCCACTCAAAGCGCTATCTCTCCTACGATGCCATTGTAGAAGAAGCACTCTGCTTCGGCTGGATCGACAGCTTACCGCGCCGACTAGACAAAGACCGCACGATGATGCTGCTTTCCCCTCGTAAGCCTAAGAGCGTATGGTCTAAGCTCAATCAGACCCGAGTAGAAAAGCTTGTTGCCAATGGGCAGATGATGCCCTCAGGACTCCAAAAAGTTCAGCAGGCCAAAGCCGATGGCAGTTGGGCATTTTTAGATGACGTTGAGGCGCTAATCGTGCCAGATGATTTGGCTACCGCTCTGTCAGACAACGCTGCTGCCGCAAAGTACTTTGAAGGGTTTAGTCCCTCCGCTAAGAAGAGCATTTTGCAATGGATAAAAATGGCCAAGCGCAAGCAAACCCGGCAGCAGCGGATTGAAAAAACGGTCACCCTCGCGGCTCAAAACATCAAAGCCCGCTGAGCCTACTCTTCGTCCTCTTCGTCATCGTCAGAGGGATACTCGAAGCTGTTGGACTGGTTGGTCAGCACAGACTTACCGAGAGAGAGTGCCCGCTGAGCCTGGATAGCGGCTTTGTGCTTCCAAGTAGCTCGGCGACTATTCCGCTTGGATTTGGAAGTTTTCTTCTTGGGAACCGCCATGAGAGTATGCGTCTACAAAATCTTAACAACCTTGCAAGTGTAGTGCATTTTTGAAGCGGGTGAAAGGGGCCTGCTTAAGCAATCTGTCACTCGCTATT
>JBBQAC010000275.1:0-5509 GCA_038315915.1 Phormidesmidales cyanobacterium | reverse complement strand
CTCTTGGAATACTCTGCGAATTCTGCCGTCTTGAGGCAGGCGGCGCTCGGCAATATCAAGCTCAGCAATGATCTTAAAGCGGGCTGTCACTGCCGGAATGACTTTTTTGGGTAGGGGCGGAAACGCCTCTTGCAAAACGCCATCTTTGCGAAAGCGAATGCGCAAAAATTCTTCTTGAGGCTCAACGTGAATATCAGAGGCATCTTCCTGTAGCGCTTTCACCAAAATCTTGTTGACCAGCGCAATCACCGGTGCCGCGCCCGCATCCTGAAGTGCCGCACCGAGATCAGCATCTTCCTCAACAACGTCTGCTAGCTCGCCGCCATCAAGGTTTAAGTCTTCCAGGTTGGTTTTGACCTCAACCGGTTTGGTTTTCCTGACAAGTTCTTCCTGCTTTTCTTTAGCGACTTGCTCATCTAAATATTTCGCCATCAGCCGCTGATAGTCTTCGACGGTGATGACCATCCGTCGTAGCTGAATATTCTTCGGTCTGAGAATGCGAATCAGATCGTCCTGCGCTTCCAAATTCTCTGGATCGACCATTGCTACTAATACAGAGCAATGGTCATCTTGGCCTACCTGAGACAGCGGAAAGAGCCGATGCCGACGACAGATATCGACTGGGATCAAGTTGCCAATCAAATCGGTGATTTGAGCGCTAGAGACGTTCTCTACTTCAGGATCAAGAGACTCGACGCCATAGAGGATCTTGAGCTCAAAAAGCTGCTGTTTTTTGTACTGACGCAAAAGCTCTGGAGAGAGCGCTTTGCCAGTCATCGACTCTAAGACGTCAGTGAGCGTGCGACCTGTTTTACGACTTTCAACCAGTGCTTGCTGCATCTGGCTACCGTCTACAAAGCCTGCTTGAATAAGCTTGCTGCTGAAAGGCGAAAAGCTCTTTTGTAGGACGAGTGCCTTCCGCGCGGATGAGGTGTTTGTCATGGTCGATGCGAAGAAATCTCACATCAGTGTGCCCACAAAGCGAAAACCACTACACAGCAGGATTCTTTTGAGAGCACTCAAGTCCTTACCCAAAGAATCCTGCTAAATCAGGAAAGCTGGCTGGCTTGGCTGTGATGAGGGAAAACCGCTACGGAAAACCGCTACGGAAAACCGCTCCCCAATTACCACACAGCCTCCTAATATAGACAGGGTAAATAGGCTCAGGTAGTATTTGTCTATTCTGGTTTGTCTGGTTAGTTTTTGGGCTGGCGATCAGTATGTACAGTGCTCTGTGTTGAGCTGCCGGGAGTGGAGATTTTTTAATAGTGATGATGGACGCAGATACTAACGATAACCAACAGCCGGGACGTGATGAGAGTCCGGAAGATATTGAGGAGTTGCGGATAGAAGATGCTGCGGCTGATATTGATTTGGAGTCTTTGGAAGCAGAAGCGGAGGGTCAGCCAGCTGATGCTAACTTGGATCAGCCACCAGATGATATTTCGGCAGAAGATGCATTTGCGGCAGAAGCAAGTGCTAGGGCCACTTTGCAGCAGCAGTTAGGTGCTTTGCAGGCTCAATTGGAAGACCGCACGGGTCAGTTCACGCGATTGACGGCTGATTTCGATAATTTTCGTAAGCGCACTGCGACCGAACGGGAGAACTTGGAGGTGCAAGTCAAGTGCAGCACTATCAGCACACTGCTGGAAGTTGTGGATAACTTCGAGCGGGCCCGGTCGCAGATCAAGCCTCAAAACGACGGAGAGATGGTGATTCACAAGAGCTACCAGGGCGTTTATAAGCAGCTAGTCGAATCGCTCAAAAAGCTCGGTGTATCACCCATGCGCTGCGAAGGGCAAGAGTTTGACCCGAACTTACATGAAGCCGTGATGCGCGAGCCGACCGACCAGTATCCGGAAGGAACTGTTATTGATGAGTTCGTCCGTGGGTATGTTCTAGGTGAGCGTGTTTTACGTCATGCCATGGTCAAAGTGGCTACACCGCTAGATCCTTCTACTGAACCGAGTGAGTCAGCATCCGAGGCTTAACGCCCGTGTTTCCTCCCTGTAAAAGAGGACGCTCACTTTGAGAGTCCGACGGTGGGCTAATGGTTCAGTGAAGGCTAGTGGCGGTGTGAAACAGCGACTGGGTTAAGAAATAAATATGGCGTTCTCTCTGAGGGCCTTTGAGAGGTTGTTTTGCAATCTTTTGTAGGGGCGTTTGAGGGGCGGCAAATTCACGTTAAGTGGCCACCTACCTTCATTGAGCTATCCAAGCGGATTATGGGAAAAGTTATCGGGATTGACTTGGGGACTACAAATAGCTGCGTGGCTGTGCTCGAAGGCGGTAAGCCAGTGGTGATTCCTAATACCGAGGGAGGCCGCACGACCCCGAGCATTGTGGGGTTTGCGAAAGGGGGCGATCGCCTCGTCGGTCAGCTAGCAAAGCGGCAGGCGGTGACAAACGCCGAAAATACGGTGTACAGTATTAAGCGGTTTATCGGTCGGCGCTGGGATGATACCGAAGCTGAGCGATCGCGTGTCCCCTACAACTGCGCCCGTGGTAAGGACGATACCGTCGATGTGATGATTCGCACCAAGAGCTTCACACCTCAAGAAATTTCGGCCATGACGCTGCAAAAGCTCAAGAAAGATGCTGAAGCCTATTTAGGGGAAGCGGTTTCTCAAGCTGTGATCACCGTTCCGGCGTATTTTACCGATGCTCAGCGACAGGCCACCAAAGATGCGGGCACTATCGCCGGGCTAGAGGTGCTGAGAATTATCAATGAGCCCACAGCGGCAGCCCTTTCTTACGGCCTGGATAAGCAAGACCAAGATCAAACTGTCCTGGTGTTTGACCTGGGCGGGGGCACCTTTGATGTCTCAATTTTGCAGTTGGGGGACGGGGTCTTCGAAGTCAAGGCAACGTCTGGCAACAACCATTTGGGCGGCGATGATTTTGACAACTGTATTGTTACCTGGATGACAGAGACCTTTCAGCAGCAGGAAAGCATGGATCTAACCACCGATCGCATGGCACTTCAGCGGGTTCGTGAGGCGGCTGAAAAAGCAAAGGTCGAACTGTCGAGCATGGCGAAAACGTCTATTAATCTGCCGTTTATTGCTGCCGATGAAAACGGCCCTAAGCATTTGGAGATGACGTTAACGCGATCGCAGTTTGAAGAACTGGCGGCGGTAATGGTAGAGAGTACAATAGAGCCGGTAAGGCAGGCGCTCAAAGATGCTGACCTGGCGGCTGACGGGATTGATCGGATTTTGCTAGTCGGCGGATCGACTCGTATTCCAGCCGTGCAGACGGCAATTACTGAATTCTTCGGCGGGAAAATGCCGGATCGCTCGGTCAACCCGGACGAAGCAGTGGCATTAGGGGCCTCTATTCAAGCTGGCGTGCTGGGCGGCGAAGTCAAAGATCTGCTTTTGCTAGATGTGACGCCACTATCAATGGGGATCGAGACGCTGGGAGAAGTTTTCACCAAAATTATCGAGCGCAATACGACGATTCCGACCAGCAAGACCCAAATTTTCTCAACTGCGACGGACGGACAAACCTCTGTAGAGGTGCATGCCCTCCAAGGTGAGCGAGCCATGGCTCGCGATAACAAAAGCCTCGGGCGCTTCGAGCTGACGGGGATTCCGCCAGCGCCGAGAGGAGTGCCCCAAATCGAAGTATCTTTTGAAATTGATGCGGACGGTATTTTGCAGGTTGCGGCTAAAGATCGCGGCACCAATCGTGAGCAAAGTATCAAAATCACCAACCGGGGCGGTCTTTCGTCAGCGGAAGTTGCTCGGATGAAAGACGAAGCTGACAGGTATGCTGGCGAAGACGAGCAGCGGAAGTTTATCGCAGAGCTGCAAAACCGAGCCGATGCGCTTTTCTACAGTTACGAGGCAGCAATGCGCGACAGTACAGAAACGGTCTCTGAAGACCTTAAGGTACAGGCCGAGTCGGCAGCGGCAGCACTGAGAGCGGTGCTCGCTAGCGCCAATATTCAGTCGGCTGACCTGACCCAAAAACTGGAGGCGCTGCAGCAAGCCATCTTCAATATTGGGGCAGGGATGTATCGTCAGGTACAGGGCGAGAGTAGTGATGTCGGCAGCATGCAGAACGAGATGCCGGGTGCTCGTATGGCTGAGGTTCCTAACCACGCTGTTAGCGAGCCGCCTGCACCCGTACCTGTATCAGTGACCTCAGCCTCTGTCGGTGAACATATGGCTGCAGATGAGTTTGATGTTGACTGTACAGTCGCCGCTGATTATGAGGCGATTGATTGATCTGGCTGGTTCTGAAGAGGGGCGATCGCACCCCTAGACATCGCAAAAACTTAGAAAAAGCCTCCGTAGTTGGCCAGCGCACTCATCCATCCTCGGTGGTTGCTATACAATAGTTCAATGCGTGTTGATTTGTAACTTGCTAGTTCTCTTTCTGACTGACGTTTTATGGCCCGTGATTACTATGAGACCCTGGGTGTCTCACGCAATGCCGAGCAAGATGAGATTAAGCGTGCCTACCGTAAGCTAGCCCGTAAATATCATCCTGACGTCAACAAAGACGAAGGCGCTGAAGAGACCTTTAAAGAGGTTAGTCGCGCCTACGAAGTGCTTTCGGAGCCAGAGATGCGGGCCAGGTATGATCGCTTTGGCGAAGCTGGCGTAGGCGGCGCGGCGGCAGCGGCGGGCGGTGGCTTTCAAGATTTTCAAGATATGGGCGGGTTTGCCGATATTTTTGAAACTTTTTTCAATGGGTTTTCTGGGCAGCCCGGACAGCAGCGCCGTCGGGGGCCAACTAGGGGAGATGATTTGAGGCTTAACCTCAAGCTCGACTTTAAAGAAGCCGTATTTGGTGGCGAAAAAGAAATTAGGATCAGCCACTTAGAAACCTGCGAGACCTGTTCGGGTTCGGGGGCAAAGCCCGGTACTCGGCCCCGCACCTGCTCGACCTGTAATGGGGCCGGTCAAGTCCGAAGAGCGACGCGCACTCCCTTTGGAATTTTTAATCAGGTTTCGGCCTGCCCGACTTGTAATGGCAGCGGCGAAGTCGTCGAAGATCGCTGTGAGACCTGCGGCGGTAGCGGTCAGAAGCAAACTACCAAGAAGCTCAAAATTACGGTGCCTGCGGGAGTTGAAAATGGGACTCGCCTGCGGGTTTCAGGCGAGGGCGATACGGGCAAGCGCAATGGCCAGCCGGGAGATTTGTACGTTTACTTAGTTGTCAACGACGATGCTAAGTTCAGCCGCGATGGGATTAACATCCTTTCGGATTTGAAGGTGAGCTACTTGCAGGCGATTTTGGGCTGTGAGCTGGATGTGGAAACGGTCGATGGCAAGGTGGCTATGCAGGTGCCGCCCGGAACTCAGCCGAATACGGTGCTTTCCCTAGAAGGGCGCGGCGTGCCCCGATTGGGCAATCCGGTTAGTCGAGGCAAGCACCTCATCACTGTGAAGGTGGATATTCCGACTCGGATTAAAGCAGACGAAAGGGATCTGCTCACTAAGCTGGCGGAGGTTCGTGGTGACATTGTGGGAAAGGGTAAAAAAGAAGGCTTTCT
>JBBQAC010000130.1:0-12457 GCA_038315915.1 Phormidesmidales cyanobacterium | reverse complement strand
TGAAGACTTCTTTATCCAGGAACGTGATTGATTCTGGTTCGATGTAGCTCACGACTTCAGGAAGGAACAGTTCCAGAAATTCGAGGAAGAAAGTTGAGAGCAGCTCTTTGAACAGGCGATCATGGTCGATCATAAGTCAGTAGGTACGCGAAGTCTCGTGCCTTCTTTTTCGTAGGTCTGGTAGAGACTATCGAGGCTCTCTGTGGGTACTTCTTTCCGATCCCAGAATTCTTGTGCAAATGTCACTAGCCAGTCTTTGACGCGGTGGGTCGCTCGACAGTCGTCTTCGTTGTAGCGGAGGATGGTGTTGAGGTAGGTGCGATCGCCTGTCGTCAGCCAGTCATCATACCAGCAAATCGACTGCGCCCCATTCGCATCGGCGTCACGCCATTCAAACCCCATCCAGCGGGCCAAATGCTTTAGCGCGTAGCTTTCTACCGGTATCGCCACCGCCTCAACGATGCGCTTGTGAATGTCTACAAAGCGGTTGAGTAAATGGTCGATATTGACGCCGCCGTCGCCATACAGCTCACTGAGTCTGCTCACAGTTTGCGCTTCGTAAGGGCAAAAGTGATAGATAGGCGCGTTGGGATGGCTATCCACCAGAGCTAGAAACTCAAACCAGGCGGTTTCTTCCTGCTCGGGCGATTCGGCAATCAGGGCATGAAAAGTTTCTTCTCGGGTGCGGCTGTTGACTACTAAAACGCCGTGCAGGTAAATCAGGTCTTTGTCTGGAGCCGCTTCGATGTCGAAGTAGAGTTCGATATCGGTGGTGGGAACGTCGTCAGGAATGAGCGGGAAGCGGCTGTTGTGGAGGCGGGCGATCGCTTTCCCCGTCCAATTTGCCTGCGCCTGAAAGATCATTTTCTCTGTCACTATCTGCTCCACGTCTAGCGAGTCAGCCAGGTGAGACGGCTGCGCCTTGGCCAGAGCTTCCACCGTGCTAATGCCCATTTCTACTAGCGTGGGATAGCGTCTCTGGGTGACACCTGGCAGCAGCGAAAGATGATTTTGCGCTTTGGCTTCCTGGTAGCAGTGGCCGAGCCAGGGGCACATGTCGCAGCGGCTGCGGGAGATGAAAACTTCGGGGGGATGAGACGAGATCAGGACGCCATGCTGAGTATCCAAACAATCGTCTAAAGCGTCTTGCAGCTTAGGAACGTAGCGCTCCAGGTTCACAGCGTACTGCTTTTCTTTGAGAAAGAGCCCAGCGGTCTCGGGCCACACACCCTGCATTTCGGCAAGCACATAGGCTCCAAAAACGGCAACTAGCTGATATTCGGGCTTAGGCTTCTTACCCAGCTTGACGGTGTAGGGCACATAGTACCAATCGCCCAGCCAGGAGTGGCCCGCCTTCTTCACCAGCACGTCGGGCTCGCTCCGATAGAGCACATTCCCTGGGCCTGTGGCAACCAGCACACCGCGATAGATGGTTTCTACGCCATCAGCCATCATTTTATAGGTGGCTGTAGCCCCGGATTCCCAATCGTTTCGCTCAAACACGGGACGTTGCAATGGCTCGAACTGGGCGAGCTTAGCAGCCCGATGTTCGGCGCTGTCTTCGCGGAGCTTGACGAAATAGTCGCTGGGCGGGTCTTTGAGCGCAGTATCACCATAGCTGTCGAGATAGAGGCGGCGGCGACAGCGGTGGTAGTTGAATAGCATGTGGTCGGTGAACCACATTTTGGCAGGTGCGGGCTGCGTCGTACTGACGGAGTTTGGAGAATTGCGCCGTGCAGTTGACAAACTGACCAAGACCAGAAACTACTCTAATAGCGTAACGTATTTGGAGACGTCCCTTTGACCTTTGACGCGGCAACAAGCTGCCACTACAAATTTTCACTGTACATGCTGCTTAAAGCTTGAGATGTTGCAGCAATCGGGTTCGTTTAAGATCACGGGGCGGCGGTGGCCCAGGCAGATCGGGTTGTTAGTGCGATCGCTCCACCAGCCACTCCCCAAATTGTTCGACAGCTTGCTGTACCTGCCCGAATAGTGCTGGTACCGGTTGAGCCAGTGCCAATACTTGCTTGCTATCCAAGTCGAGGTTGTACAAATGACGAACCCGGTGGCGGAAACGACGATAGGCATCCAGTTTTAGCAGGAGCGATCGCTCCCATAATGGCGGACGCGCCTGCCCGCCCGGTTCTGCTGCTTGCTGTAACAATTGCTGGTGCCAGTTTTCGCTGGTTGGCAAGCCGCCATCCAAAGCCACGACCACTCTTTCTGCTAAGCGTTCGCAGCCAATATTGAAATCTTTTAGGTAGGCTGCAAGCGCTGGTGTCACCGAAATCTCGGCAACAGTATCGGCCTGATCAACGACAGCAGCTAGCGTATCGACCGTTTGTTGAATAGTGGCCAATTCATCTTCCAGACGCTGCTGTAAGGCTAAGTAAGTATTTTCAGGCATCGGCGTAATTTTTAGAATGCGATCGCGAACCCGTTCATGCGCCCGCTCAACGGCAACCAAATCAAACGGCAACCATCTCGGTACGATGGTTGCCAATCGATCAAACGCCTTCAGCAGTCCGTCTGAGGATATTCCCCGCACGGCCAGATCCAAATCCGAATCATTGTGCCAGGGTGCATCGCCCCGCAAAGATCCGAACACAATTACTTCAGTAGCTCCAAACTCCTGCTTTAAGATGCGCGAACATTGGTCGGCGATCGCCCAGGCAGCTTGCCGCCGTTGCTCTGCCGAAGCGGGAAGCGTATTCAGCGTAGCGGGCATTAGAGGCATCGTCGAAGTATGCTGCTGATACGGCCAAAATAAGCATTGACTTTATTGTATCCCGACTTCTCTATTCGCTTGTATGAGACTGAATACATGAACCCAGAAGATTTCAAGCCACTGATTGCAAAAGCGCATGGCTGTATTGCCCGGCACATTCGCGAAACGCCTTCGATCACGCTCGCTAGAGGCGCTTTTGGCATTGACGCCAAGCTCACGCTCAAGCTGGAAATGCTTCAGCATTCGGGTTCGTTCAAGGCTCGGGGCGCTTTCAGTCGGATGCTGCAAGCTGCTTTGCCTGAAGCCGGTGTAATCGCTGCCTCGGGCGGTAATCACGGCGCGGCAGTGGCCTACGCGGCTCGAAAGCTGGGCAGCCCGGCTGAAATCTTTGTGCCAGAAATCTCCTCTTCCACCAAAGTGCAGCGGCTGAAGGACTATGGTGCGACAGTGAGGGTAGGCGGGCGAGATTATTTTGATGCACTGGCAAAAAGTGAGGAGCGAGCGGTGCAAACCGGTGGACTGGTCGTCCATGCCTTCAACCAGCCCGAAGTGATTGCCGGTCAGGGAACCGTTGCACTAGAGCTGGAAAAGCAGGCTCCTGACCTCGATACGGTGCTGATCTCGGTTGGCGGGGGCGGGCTGATTGGCGGTATTGCGGCCTGGTATCAGGGACGCTGCCGGGTGGTGGGGATAGAGCCTGAGCGATGCCCTTCGCTGTATGCGGCGATCGCCACAAACAACCCAGTCGATGTCGAAGTGGGCGGGATCACTGCCGATGCGTTGGGCGCTCGCCGTGTTGGTGAGCTGATGTTTGCGATCGCTCAAAAGTATGTTGAAAAAGTTGTTTTAGTTGACGAGGCGGCGATCATTCAGGCTCAGCAGATGCTGTGGGAAGAGCTGCGCGTGGTGGCAGAACCGGCCAGCGTAGTGCCTTTAGCGGCGCTGCTTTCTGGCCGCTATCAACCTGCGCCGGGTGAACGCATCGGACTGATTATCTGCGGGGCGAATACGGACTTGTCGAGTCTGGGGCGACAGTCAGCGGCGAGTGAGGCTTTAGGGGGATAGTTCTTAAAGTGTGAATACGCTACGATCAGGGTAGAAAAATAACTCAAGGAGCACCCCTTCTGATGGTAGATAAGGTTGTAAAAACGGACGCAGAATGGAAGGAGCAGCTCACGCCTGAAGCCTATCAGGTCACCCGCAAAGCCGGGACGGAGCGCGCTTTTACCAGCGAACTGAACAATAATAAAATCGAGGGCATTTACAAGTGCATCGGCTGCGGCTCAGAGCTATTCAATTCTGAGACTAAGTTCGACTCAGGCACCGGCTGGCCGAGCTTTTACGCGCCCAGCGAGCCCGAAAATGTTCTCAATAAGAAAGACTTCAGCCACTTTATGATTCGCACTGAAACCACCTGCGCGGTGTGCGATGCTCACTTGGGTCACGTCTTTAGCGATGGCCCTCAGCCCACCGGTAAGCGCTACTGCATGAACGGCGCGGCGCTGACTTTTGAACCTGCCGATGTCAATGGCGACGGTCAAATCAGCAGCGGTACTCCGGCTGAGGCTACGAGCTAGCGCACGTACCAATTAATTTCGCCGATTGACACCTAGCTGTTAGCATCAACTCGTCAGCGCCACTTATCAGCAACATGCGGCTGCATACTCAAATTCGAGGACAGGGATTTCCGATCCTCTGTCTGCACGGGCATCCCGGTAGCGGTGAGGCGATGAGCGTCTTTACAGACGGACTGGCCGAGCAGTTTACGACCTATGCCCCCGACCTGCGGGGCTATGGCCATAGCCACACGTCCTATCCGTTTGAGATGGTTCGCCATTTGGATGATTTGGACGAACTGCTGGCCCAGTATCAGATTGAGGAATGTCTGGTGCTGGGCTGGTCGTTGGGCGGGATTTTGGCGATGGAACTGGCGTTGCGAAGGCCGCAAACGGTGCGCGGGCTGATCCTGATTGGCACGGCGGCGCGGCCCCGGGGATCTCATCCGCCGATTACCTGGCAGGACAATGTGATGACCGGACTGGCGGGCGCTTTGAATTGGGCGTTGCCTGCTTTTCCTTTGGCGATCGCCCTTGGCAAACAATCCCTCTTCCGCCACCTGATCGGCCAGCATACGCCAGAAGCCTATCGCTATTTGGCCAGTCAGGGTGCCCCGGCGTACCTGCGCACGAGCCGCCATGCAGAAGCCGCGCTATTCAACGCTATTCGCGCTAGCTATAGCCGGGTCGAGGACATCAAGGCGTTGCGAGTGCCGAGCCTGATGCTGTGTGGGGAAGGCGATCACCACATTACCGCCGCTGCCAGCATAGAAACCGCTCATGCCCTGCCCGACTGCGAACTACACTGCTATCCCAACGTCGCCCACCTGTTTCCCTGGGAAATTCCCCAGCGGATGAACGCTGACATTCGTACCTGGCTGGAGGCTCATTCGACAATTTGGCAGCGACCAGGCGCTGCTGAGACACTCCATAAAACATTTGATAAACACCTTTAACCACCCGACCAACGCCCGTAAGATTGCTCCTTCTAATCTGACTTATGACTATCCAAACACCAGACTGGGTAAAGCACGCTGTTTTTTACCAAATCTTTCCTGACCGCTTTGCCCGCACGACGCGCCCCAACCTGCCGCCGGAGATGCAGGTACCGCTAGAGCCCTGGGACAGCCCGCCGACTTTGGAAGGCTACAAGGGGGGTGACCTCTGGGGCGTGCTAGAAAAGCTAGACTACCTGCAAGACCTGGGCGTTACGGCGATTTACTTTACGCCGATTTTTCGCTCGGCGAGTAATCACCGCTACCATACTCATGATTATCACGTAGTCGATCCTTTACTGGGCGGAGACGACGCCTTTTTTGACCTGCTTGAGGCCGCGCACGACCGCGATATTAAAGTTGTTTTAGACGGCGTTTTCAACCATGCCAGTCGGGGCTTTCACTATTTCAACGATATTTTGGAAAACGGCCCGCACTCCCCCTGGCTGGACTGGTTCAAGATAGAAGGCTGGCCGCTGTCTGCCTACGATGGTGACAAGCCTGCTAACTACGAAGGCTGGTGGGATAACCGGGCGCTGCCGGAGTTTAACCATGACAATCCCCAAGCCCGCGAATTTATCATGCGGGTCGGTGAGTATTGGATTGAAAAAGGCGTCGATGGCTGGCGGCTAGACGTGCCGTTTGAAGTGAAGACGGAAGGATTTTGGGCGGAGTTTCGCTCGCGGATCAAGGCGATTAACCCGGAGGCTTACATTGTCGGCGAAGTGTGGACGGATGCGCGGGAGTGGCTCGATGGCACTCAGTTTGATGGGGTGATGAACTACCTGTTTACGGGGCCAGCGATCGCCTTTACTGCCCAAAGCAAGGTGGATATGTCGCTGGTAAAAAGCGTCGAGTACAATCCTTATCCGCCGCTCGACGCCAAAAGCTACGCCGAAAAAATTGACGCCTTACTCAATCTGTACCCCTGGGAGATTCAGCAGACTCAGCTCAATTTGCTCTCTAGCCACGACATTGCGCGGGTATTGAGCGTGGTCAATGAGGATATGGCCAGTATGGAGCTTGCCACGCTGCTGCTGCTGACTTTTCCCGGTGCGCCCAGTCTTTACTACGGCGACGAAGTCGGTCTTCCGGGCAGGCTTGATCCCGACTGTCGCCGCACGTTTCCTCCCGAAAAAGAGTGGAACCAGCCGCTGCTGCAAACGCATAAAACGCTGATTGCCCTGCGAAAGCAATACCCGGCCTTACGCACGGGTAAGTACCAAACGCTGGCGGCAGAAGGACTCTGCTACGTATTCGCCAGAATTTTGGCAGATGAGATGGTCGTTGTCGCGCTCAATGTGGGCGAGCAGGCTGTGCAAGTACGGCTAGCAGATATGGCAGTAGAACACGGGCAGGTGCTGTATGGCGAAGGCCGGATTGAGCGATTGGGCGATCGCACCACCCTCCTGGAAGTGCCCGCCCGCCGAGGCATGATCTTGGGCAGCGCGTAACTCGCTACCGTCATTGTGACGGCTGTTTCCGAAACTGAAACCGGGCCAGTTCTTATTTGTAGCGCCTCTATTCTGAAACTGTTGCGAGTAAATGGCAGAACTTCAGATGAGAAAGCAGTGGAACCAATGGCGATCGCGTCCGATTATTTTGCCGGTTATATTAAGTGCTGCGCTGGCCAGCTTGCTCGGCCTCCATCGAATTGCGATCGCCCAATCCTGGGGCATTGCGCCGGAGAATACACCAGCAGCCAACGATTCTGACGCGAGCGGAACAGCTGTGCCGGACACTGTAGAGAGTACCGCCCCCCGCTCAGAGGCTGCTCCCTTGGCGACCGACATTTCAGAATTTAGACGCTACGGCGAGGTGATTGAACGCACTAAGTCGATGATTCGCAATCAAGACGCCATCCGCATGGCTTCTGAATACGACCTACAAATTCTCGATGTCACCTGGGAAGATACCGGTCGCTACAACAACTCTACGGTCGGGCCAAACATCAGCGATATGACCATTCAGGTAGAGCACAAAGACCCGCGCTCAGGCGAAGCTCAGCTCCATCTGATGCCGGTGATTCGCTATCCCAATTTCTCTGATCTGACGGCGGATGTGCCTTTGCAACGCTTTTCGGTGCTGACTGGCAATGAGAAAGGAGAAGATGTAGAGCCGGTATTGCTGGCGGATGTTTTGGAGGATTTGCGATCGCACCTCACCAAACCCGACTCCTGGGCAGGCCGCAAACAATCCTTGCTGGCCGAACGCGATTCTCATGTGCTGGTCAGCGCTCAGGCAGCTTTTCTCCCCATTCCCGAGGGCGGCGAAGCCACTTTCAACCCCGTCCTCTTCAACTATCAGTCCTATCTAGGCGATCCGGCGGTGCTGACGCTGCTAGCCACCCGCGAAGGCACCAGCGTCACCGTAATAGACAATCAGCGCGACGGCTTCGATGCAGGTCGCACTTGGGGGCAGCGCCTTTTCTTTAATAAAGACGGCGAACGGGCTAGCCTGACGGGTAAGCGCATCAGCGACTTTCAGGCTGAGCAGGGCGATCGCGATGACACCACGACCCTGCCGTCAGTCACCGCGACCGCAGAAGAAGGGCTCAATATGGTGATGCTGATTCAGGTACCGCTCAAGCAAAAAGAGCCGTTTTACAGCGCTGGAAACAGTGCCGACAGCGACCTGATGTATGAAGCAGCCCCCGCGCCAACCGCGAGCGCCCGTCAAAGCAATGTAGAAGCTGCTGTGATCGGCCACGGCGCAGTAGAAGGCCCCTTTACCGAAATCGACGATTTGGCCATTGAGCGCGACCCCGATTTCCCGATTCGTGTCACCGTTCAGTTTTACAAGGCGACTAGCAACGGCGTGGTTTCGGCGGAAGATCTGGCCGAAATTGACACACAAATTAAGCGCATTTACGACGACGCGGACTACGTAGGCAGCTTGGTGACCGACGGCAGAACCGGCAGACCCACCGAATACAACGGCGAACATCAGGAGCCCGAAGACTGGTGGAAGCAGTTTTGGCAGCACAGCAAAAACCGGCTGAACCTTCCGCGTGAGGAAGCTTTAGAATTGCTCAGACGGCTGCGCGGACGAAGCTGATAGAATTTTAAGTACAGGCCAAATGACTTCATGACCGCCCTGAGAGCATTTTCAAGGATAGTAGCGTGACCACGGCACATTCGAAGACGATGCTTTACAGCCGTTTGGGGCTTACTTCAGAACAGCTCGTAGCTTTTTGCGTTCGCCATCAAGTCGCCGAACTCGCTCTGTTTGGCTCTATCCTCCGCGATGATTTCCATTCAGACAGTGATATTGACATTTTGGTTACTTATCAACTATACGCCCAGCGCGGCCTGATCGAAAAAGTGACCATGAAAGAAGAGCTAGAAGCTTTAGTGAACCGCAGAGTTGATCTGGTCAGCAAAAAAGCAATCGAGAAAAGCCGTAACTGGATTCGCCGTCAAAACATCCTCAGCTCATTTGAGACAATCTATGTCGCGTGATCTGGCTGCTCTAATCGATATCTTTGACGCTATTCAACTCATTAATCAATACACTGAGGGCGTTGATTGATTCGCTCTGTTGAGAAAGCTACCTTAATTTCGCCATGGCTGTGAGACTATTTCAAGTCTTAACCATCTGAAGTATCCCTGGGCGTGAACCACTTCCATCGTTCAAACTCAGGTCTAAGCGATGGAGCAGTTCCGATTGGATAGCGCCGGTATTCAGGTCTTACAGCTTTACCGTGTGTATTATCTGGACAAATCGGCTTTTCTCCGTCCCACTCAATCTCCACAGCAACACTGTCGATTTCAGAATCCAAGTAACTGACAGTCTTACAGAGTACTTCAACTATTTCCTCCCCTGCCCTCATGTCTTTGGGCAGAAAGATTTTATGAATATATTTAAAAACTCTAATATCGCTACATCTGCTTTGTTTAGCAATATTCATAACGACGTTAGCTTGAGTCTTCGAGATAATTGAGTAAGCTTCGTAACATTCCACATTTAGCTCAAACAAAGAAGAAGCCTTACCTTTTTCAAGGTACTCTTTTATTTGAATAGCGCTGACCTCCTTCAATGCCCTAACCATGTCGCCTTCACCGAAATCAGAGTACAGCGTAACATCCTCAAAGACGTAGTAAAACGGACCCATATAGTAACAGCTCTGCAAACAAAGAGAAATACTCAATAAAAATAGCCCTCTTGTAATGCTTCTCAAGTTTTGTCAGTCTCCATAGCGAGATATGTTGAATATATATAGTTGTCTCTTAAATAGTCGAAGAAGAGCCGTCAATCACAGAAAAGCTGCATCCGCCCATTAAGCTATCATTCCCCGCATCACCAATAGGTTGGCCGTTCCCTTCACCTTCTATTTAGCATTCTCAGGCTGAAATCGTCATCGATATGAAACTCAAAATATTAGGAATATTGCGATCGCCCTTCCACAAACACAGCCAGCGCGATCACCATCAGCCCCAAACTCAGCCCGCAAACCCCGCCCCAGCCCCAATGACTCCAGCCGTAAGCGCCTAAGAACGAGCCCAGCGCCCCGCCCATAAAGTAGAACATGATATAAACCGCATTCAGTCGGCTGTGGACTTCAACCGGGAGCTGGTAAATGCTGGTCTGGTTAGAAATTTGGGTAGTTTGTACGCCCAGATCCAGCACGATCACGCCGACGACCAGACCCCAGAGCTGATAGCCCAGCGCCCAAAACAGCAAAAAAGAAAGAGCGGTCGTCACAATTCCCAGGCCAATCGTCAGCCGGGGACTGCGGCGATCTGCAACCTTGCCTGCCACGGGTGCGATCGCCGCTCCCACCACCCCCACAAGCCCAAACAAACCTGCCACATCACTACCGTACCCATAAGGCGGCTGCTCCAATAAAAAAGACAGCGTGCTCCAAAAGGCGCTAAAGGCCGCAAACGTCATCGCCCCGGTCAAAGCAGCCTGCTGAAGTCGGGGCTGAGTCTGCATGAGCCGGATGAGCGATCGCATCAACCCCACATAAGATATTTGCAGCGACGGCTGACTGCGAGGCAGCACTTTGGCCATTACCAGCGCCAGCGTCAGCATCAGGCCGCTCGCCAGCCAATACATCGCCCGCCAGCCCAAAGCCACCCCCACAAACCCGCTCACCGTCCGCGCCAGCAAAATACCGATAAACAGCCCGCTCATCACCGTGCCCACCGCGCTCCCCCGCTGCTCGGGCTTGACGAGCTGAGTCGCAAAGGGAATGATTACCTGTGCAGCAATCGTCGTAAAACCGATCATAAAGCTCGCGACAATCAGCCAGGTCACGGTTGGCGACACCGCTGCAAATGCCAGGGCGATCGCCGTCAGGCCCATCATGCTCACAATCAGCCTGCGCCGCTCCAGCAAATCGCCCATCGGCACCAGCAGCAAAATGCCGAGCGCATAGCCCACCTGCGTCAGCGTTGGGATCAGGCTCACCGTTCGCACTGAAGCACCAAAGTCATTGGCCAATAGCGCTAGCAGCGGCTGATTGTAGTAGAGATTGGCAACGGTGATTCCGCAGGCGATCGCCATGATCAAAACTAGAGAAGATCGCATACGTAGATACCGCTTAAATTGTTACAGGAGAATCGACGTAGATAGTTGGGTCTTCGATTGAGAACTGAATGTTGTACGTTAATAGCTCTTTGGAGATGGTGTCGTTTGCCAGCTCTAGCAGACGCTTCCGGAGCTGAATCGAATTCTCACTGGATCCCAATATAAAGAACGTGACTCGGGCGCGCGTACCGGGCCGACCCTCCAGCTCGAACAAGCCAATTTTTGTACTGCCCGGATCGATGCCAAACAGTGAATTAGTGCTTGCTTTCACAACCTGTTCAACCAGCGCATATTCTCTCTCTTCTAATTTTCGAACAAAGTCGAGATACAGCAGCACCATCACTTTCTTGCCGCGCGTGATGTTCTCAACATCTATATTCGCCATAATGGAATTAGGCACAATCACTAGCGTACTTTTCGCCGCCGTGCGCAGCTTGGTAGAGCGCAGCCCAATCGACTCAATCCGGCCATACACATCATCTGCGTGGGGGTTGAGCGCGACTCGGATATGGTCTCCTGGAACAAAAGGTCGATCTAGATATAACACTACTGTGCCCAACAGTTGTTCTAGTGTTTTTTGGGCGGCGAAGGCGATCGCCGCACCTCCAATCCCAACCCCTGCAATCAGCCCTACCAGGCTCACACCCTGATTTTGAGCAAACGCGACGACTGCAACAATGCCAATCGTTACATTCATCAGCGTTTCGACCACCAGCAGCATTTCATCGACTTCCAGGTTGAACCGGCGCACCAGATCAATCCCATAAATGCGCACAAACTGCCGGAATAGCCGCGATGCCAACCAAGCTAAGCTGACCACCATCGCCAGCGTGATGAAGAATCCGAGAAAACTATAAATTCCCTCATATTCTTGCAGCAAACTCAAACTAAGCGAGATTAAAATCAGGGTGCCTGTCGTCCGAAACAGTGGCTCAATTGGTTTGACAAAATTAACGTAAATGTCGGAGACCCGATCTGAGGCTACCCGTCGCAGCGTGAGTCTCACCAGCGCGGGCGTGTAGCGACCGACAAAAATTGACAACAGCACAAAAATTAAAAACAGTCCGAGCTGAAGCCCTAGTCGAATTAAGGACAGTTGGGCTTCCTGGTCAAACTGGAAAATCTCTCGCAATGTTGAAATAAAAGTATCCATAAATGGGCTCTAAGACAAACCGTTTTTAAAGGCAACTTCAACCAGGGCATGAATTCGAGCTGTGGTTAAAACTACGCTTTCACTTAAATGGTAATCGGAGAAGCCACGTTAATTCTTTGCGCTTCAATATCGAACGAAAGACCAAATTCCTTGAGCTTTTGCGCGACGTTGCGGCTGGCAATATCCAAAAGCTGACTGCGCAGTTCCATCGACACTTCGCCCGAGCCGAGAATAAAAAACGTTACCTGTGCTCTGGTGCCAGCGTCACTTCCCGCTGCCTTTTCGGGCTCGACAAAAGTAATGTTGGTACTGCGCGAATCGATGCCAAAAATACCCTGAGTGCTCTCCAAAATCACCTGACGGATCAACGCTTTTTCATCGCTGGCAATCTCTCTGTAAAATCGCAGGTAGATGATAGACATCACCTTTTTAGCACCTGTGAAGTTTTCGATAACAATTTGCGTGAGCATGTTGTTGGGAGCCACCA
>JBBQAC010000388.1:0-1744 GCA_038315915.1 Phormidesmidales cyanobacterium | reverse complement strand
TGTACCGGCAGCTTGTGCACAGGTGACCAGGTCGTCAGCGTATCGTCGTCGCTTTCGCCCGAAAGCTGCACATACACATTCACCGTCCCGTACTGAAACTTCCACAGGTAGCCGCCTTCGGAGTGATTGACCATCGCGGTGCCCTCCTGCTCCAGGCTAGAGATGACCGTTTCGATGACTTCCACATAGCTTGTGGTGAAGGAGGTTTCATCGCTCTCATCTTGAAAGTTTGAGAGGGGTTCGGCAGTAGAAGTATTAGCGGCCATATCAGTAGCTCATATCGGCAGTAAACAAGAACATCCCAACTCTATCGCTGGTGCCCTCAAAAAGGAAGACTCCACAGAAGGGGGCGGCAAAGACCTATCTCAATTTTACCGCCTGCTCAATAGTTAGCAAACCCGGGCTGATGACGAATCAGGCTCAAAAATTCCTCGCGGGTTTTGGCATCTTCATCAAATACACCGACCATGGCGCTGGTTACCGTCCAGGAACCGGGCTTTTGCACCCCGCGCATGGCCATACACATATGGCTGGCCTCCATCACCACTGCCACACCCAAAGGGTCTAAAATTTCCTGCACCGCTTCGGCAATCTGGCGATTGAGGCGCTCCTGCACCTGGAGGCGACGGGCGTACATTTCGACGATGCGGGCGAGCTTGCTCAGGCCGACGACCTGCTGATTGGGAATGTAGGCGACATGAGCGCGGCCCATAAAGGGCAGCATGTGATGCTCGCACAGGCTAAAAAAGGTGATGTCGCGCACCAGCACCATTTCGTTATGACCTTCATCAAAAATGGCGTCGTTGACGATGGTTTCTAACGACTGGCTGTAGCCCTGGGTGAGAAAGCGCATGGCTTCGGCAACGCGGTAGGGCGTTTTGAGCAAGCCTTCGCGGTCGGGATCTTCGCCAACAGAGATCAGCATTGTCCGCACCGCGTCCATCATTGGGCCATTGTCTTGAGTCGGATCTTGGGTCGGGTCGGGCGCAGCGGGCTGGTGAGGCGGGCTCTGAATTTCGGGGTGCTTGGTTTCGCGGTTGGGGCGAGTTTTGGGCTTGGCGCTGCTGAGAATGCGATCGCTCAAGTCCTGACCGTTGCTCGCGGGAATGTCGTCGGATATTGTCATAGGTATTTTCCAAAAAGTGAGTAGGTTTAAAGGCTTTTGTCGTTTTACAGCGCACCTTGGGCGGGCGTAATAGTCAGGTGAGAAATCACGGCGTTCGGCGGTAGCAGCGCGGTATGTAGGACGGTCTGAGCGACGGTCTCAGGGCTAAGCATGGCGCTGCGATCAAAATCGGACTGAACGGTGTCGCTATCCCAAATTGGCGTATTCACTGCGCCAGGAAACAGGGTGACGACGCGAATGCCGTGGGCAGATTCTTCAGCGGCGATCGCCCCAGACAATGCCGCCAGTGCCGCCTTACTCACCCCATAAGCCCCCCAGCCCGCAAACGACTGCTGCGCCGCAATCGAAGCAATGTTGATAATCAATCCGTCTGCCCTTGCTCGCATACCGGGCAGTACCGCCTGCACGACCTGAAATACGCTGGTGACGTTGAGTGCCATTACCTGCTGCCAGTCGGCCAGCGGCATTTCTGCCAGGTGCCCGGTGTAGCCCATTCCAGCGCTGTTAATCAGCATATCAATCGGGCCAAAGCGCGAGATAATCCCGGCTATTTGAGCTTTTACCTGATCGAGATCGGCCAGGTCAACCGCGAACCCCTGCGCCTGCACGCCAGTGGCT
>JBBQAC010000281.1:0-5365 GCA_038315915.1 Phormidesmidales cyanobacterium | reverse complement strand
GCTCAAACAGCCCTGCCAGGTAAAGCTACAGATTCTAGAAACGGCCCATCAGGGAGAGCAGCTTGGGCGCTGTGTTTTACAAGGAGAGCAGCGCACCGTTGCCCTCGGTCAGCACCTCCATGTCCTTGCGATTACGGCGCGGTTGCCCTACGACAAACTCGCAAACGAGACTTTGCAAAGCGATCGCATCTACGCCTACGATCTCTCCTTTGTTGCCGACAAGCCCTATTCCCTGAGATCGGCAATGGAGAGCGATCGCCACCCAGCCGAACCGATCAGCTACTTTGCTCACCAGCAGCCAACTTTTGTCCTGCCGCCCGAGCATCTAAGCGATCTCAAGATCGCCCACGGCTCCTGCCGCAAACCGCACGGCGCTGGGTTCGATACGCTGCCCATTCTAGATTCGCTCATAGAAGCGAGCGCCAATCAGCCCAAAGAGCGACTGCATCAGCTATTTTTAACCGGCGATCAAATCTACGGCGACGACGTTGCCGACCCGTTGCTGTGGCTTGCAACTGCATTAGGCGATACCCTTTTAGGCTGGGAAGAACCACTGCCAGCCAGATCTAGCCCCTATGGCAGAGCTAGCGGCGTTCAGCCTCAAGAATTGCCTGCTGGTCAGCGCGCAGACCTGGCTACCCGGCGGGCGGGACTAACCGCCGGATTAGAAAATAAGCGCAGCAAGGTGACTAGCCATTTGTTCAGCTTTGGAGAATACTGCGCCGCCTACTTATTGGCCTATTCTCCCGCCTGCTGGCCTGCTGATTTGCCTGACGGTCGGGCGATCGCACAAGGCCGCAAAGCCATCCGCCGCTGGGACAAAGACAAGCACCACATGGATCAGTTCCTGCACAGCCTTTGGAAAGTGCGCCGCCTGATCGCCAATGTGCCGACCTACACTATCTTTGACGACCACGATGTCAGCGACGACTGGAACTTGAACCAGGCATGGTGTCTGCGGGTGCTGGGCAAACCGCTGGGCCGTCGCACGGTGCAAAATGCCATGCTGGCCTACGCCGCGTTTCAGGCTTGGGGCAATACGCCTGAGCAGTTTGTTGAAGGGGCGGGCGGGGCCGTGCTGCTCGCAGCCGCTCAGCAATGGTCTGGTTCACAGGGGGAGGACAAGGCGGCAGATGAAGCGATCGCCACCTATCTAGGCTTACCCCCGAGCGACCCCCATACCGACCTCCCCCAGTTCGTCGCCGATAAAAACGTCTGGGTCTGTCAGCGCTCCCCTAAAACGCTCATCTGGCACTACACCGTCCGCAGCGCCTGCCACGAAGTTATCGTCCTCGACACCCGCACCTGGCGCGGCTACCCGATGGATGGCCCGCCGATTGCGCCCCCGATGCTCCTTAGCCCCGGTGCCTTTCAGCAGCAGATCGCCGCGCCTCTGGGTCAATCTTCACCAGATGCGAACACCTGTGCTACTTTTGTGATCGCACCTACTAACGTCTTTGGCATGAGAGTGCTCGACTGGATTCAGCAGTGGCATCTCAACCGCCGCAAAGTATTTACAGCAGATGTTGGCGATGCCTGGAATTTTCACGACAGTGCGCTGGCAACACTGCTGACGACGCTGTTTCAGTACCGTAAAAGCGTGATTGTACTCTCCGGCGATATTCACTACAGCTCCGCGATTCATGCAGACTATCAAAATCTGCGAACAGGCGAACAGGCAACGCTGGTACAGCTCACAGCCAGCGCCATCAAAAACGAGGAACTGTTGACCCAAGTCCTGCACACCAAGCTGAAAGATTGGTTGCTGCCCGAACGTCCCCGGCGCTGGATTGGCTGGTCATCGCCGCCCGATATGAAGGAGCTGCCGGTGCAAGAATTACTCGATCCGGACTGGCGGATTCAGATGAAATGGCTGCGACGACAGCCGGTTCAGTCGGTTCACCTGGGCACTGGAGAACTGGTGCCACGCCAGCGGTCGTCCCATTCGATCATTAACTGGTTCAAATTTTGGAACGCCCGCTGGTTTCAGTCCGGCACAGAAGTCGTCGGGGTTAACAACATTGCGGTGGTGCAATTTGAAACCGATGACAGAGGTGATAGCGGCAGCGTTGTTCAAGACCACTATTGGTTTTCTCCCTGGTCTCCTGTTCAGGTGGTTCGCAGTCGCTTTGAAGCCGGTCTGGAAAAGAGCCATTCAGTAAAGCCAGCTAGGGATAGTCGTGGCTGACCAACGGTAGGGCGATTACCCTTCCTGCAACGCCTTCTACATCAATACTGAGTCCTTCTCCCCCTGCTTTAGTCCGCAGGTAACCTAGCCCTAGTACGCCTGAAGAAGTCTGGGTCACGCTGGTCACCTTGCCAATTTTTTCGCCTGCATGTAAAACAGGTGCGCCAGCGGTCACTTCGCCCTCTAGCGACAGTCCCCAAAGTCTTTTCTTGACTCCTCTATAAGTGTTAAGGCGAGCGATCGTCTCCTGGCCGATATAGCACCCCTTTTCAAAAGAGATACCCTGCCATAGCCCCGCTTCTAAAGGATTGTCGTCGTCTGTGAGTTCGGCCTGAGGCATGGGCCGTCCCTGCCGAATGCGCAGTGTTTCCCACTGATTCGGGTCGCCCTGCGCCGCGCCTGCATTGAGAAGCGCCTGCCACACCGCCTGGGCCTGAGCCTTTGGGCCCCAAAAGGTGTAGCCAGCGATCGCCAGATCACTGCCTACAGCAACCGTGACCGGCTCAGTCAAACCCGCCAGATGAACTGTCTGGTGGCCAAATGTTTCATGACCTATCAGCTCGCTCGCTCCCAGCTGCTGCATGAGCTGGTCGACACCTTCGCCCAAGACGGTAAACATAAAAGTCTGCTCGCTCTCATTAGTCAGAGTCACCTGATCTGAAAAGAAAATGTACCGATCCATCCAGTCATAAATTTGAGCGGCCATCCCCGGAGATGTTACCACCAGCAAAGACTCTGGCAAGGCATAGGCCGTTGCCAGGTCAATCGTGCGACCGGTAGAGGTTACAAACACGGTGTAGCAGCCCTCACCTGCCGAGAGCCCTTCGATATTATTGGTGGTTTGATTGTGTAAAAAACGGACGCGATCTGCGCCGGTCAGCCGAATGCGGCCCCAGTGACTGCGATCAAAAACAGTGACATCTTGCATAAACTCTTCAACTACCCCTTGGACAATCTCTTAACTATCGTTTTCCTTCAAAAATCATCGGCACGCCTCGGGCCGGAGCCAGCGTTACCCCTCGTCGTTTAGCCACTTCTTCCTTATTATCAGCTAGCCGAAAGCGATAGCCCGAAAGCAACGTGGCCACAGACAGCTTGAGTTCGTACTGAGCTAGCGCAGCGCCGACACAGCGCCGAGCCCCGTTACCAAAAGGAATAAACTCATACGGGGAAAACTTCCGCTCTAAAAAGCGCTCTGGGCGAAAGGCTTTGGGATCGGGATACAACTCTTCTCGCTGATGGGTGAGAAAAATACAGCCCAAAAAATTCGTACCCGGAGAAAAGTGATGGCCCATCAGCTCAACAGGCTCTTGAGCTACGCGCGGAAAAGTAAACATAGCTACGGGCGATCGCCGCAGCGTTTCCTGACACACTGCGCTCAGGTAGGGCAACTGCGCAATATCAGTCGGCGCAGGATTCGGGCCTAGTGCGTCTAATTCAGCTAGCACCTGTGCTTTGATATCGGGCAGCTTGTGAGTCCAGTACAGAGCCCAGGCGATCGCTGTTGCCGTTGTCTCATGACCGGCCATTAGTAAAGCCATCAGCTCATCGCGCAGCTCTGTCTCACCAAGGGCTTCCCCTGTTTCGGTGCGAGCGGCCATCAGCATGGAGAGAATATCGGTACGATTAGGGTCGGGGTGGGCCCGGCGATCGCGAATTTCTTCATACACCAGCGCATCTAGCTTTCCTCTGAGCCGCACGACCTGCCCCCAAGGGCTCCAGGCACCCAAATCTTTTTGCAGCCAGCCAAAAAACAGCATCAGCGCGGCTGCTGGCGAGCCGAAGCGATCCACCGTTTCAGTCAGCGCCGCCATAATCGCTTTCGACCGGGGGCTGTCGCTCAGGCCAAACACCACTTTAGAAATCGTTTGTAAAGAGACTTGCTGAGTCAGACTGCGCGCAGAAAAAACTGCGCCAGGTCGCAGATTAGCCACTGCATCGACGGTCAAATCGCAAATGAGCTGACCGTATACCTCTAGCCGTTCGCCGTGGAAAGAAGGGGCGATGAGCTGCCGCCGTTCTTTATGGCGATCGCCGCTGAGCATAATCACCGAAGCATCGCCAAGCAGGGGCGACAGAATCCGGTTGAATTCCCCTGGTGCGCTAAAGGTTTTGCGATCGCGGCTCAAAATGAACTGCATCGCCTCAGGATGGCTGGTAATCACCAGCGATCCTGAGGCAAACCCGAGCGCATCCTCCTCAAAAAAATCGGGCGTCTTTGCCTTAGTTCGCTCTAAATAAGTGACCGGGTCGAGAATCCACTCCAGCCGTCGAACCGCGCTCGGGCCATCCGGCTTACTAATCCGGCTGTCTTTTTGATTGGGCATAACACCTGAGTTGGTCATAGGCTCGCAAAATAGCTACAACAGAGTATTCACTATTCTGACGCAATCTTCAGATTCTGTTCAGGGAGTAAGCCGGACGGTTATTTGCAATCGCGATTTTCTTCAGCGCCGTCAGGCATGATGGTGTGACACAAAATCGCGCGACTGCGGTTAACCCCGCGCAGGTTAGCCCCAGTGAGATCTGCGCCGCTGAGGTTAGCAACCCCGATCACAGCAGCGGTCATTTCGGTATTGATGAGCTTGGCATCGGTCAAGTTGGCATCTAGCAAATTGGCCTGCGTCAAAATCGCGCCGCTCAGGTCAGCGCCAGTAAGATTGCTGTCTTTCATCTGCGCGCCGTTCATTTCAGCGCCGCTGAGGTTGGCACCTGTGAGATTGACGTTGACCAGGTCAGAGAGCATCAGATTGGTATTGGAAAGATCCGCGCCGCTGAGGTTAGCACCCGTGAGCGAAGCAACCTTTAAGTTGGCGCTGTGAAGCTGAGCGTTGCTCAAGTCGGCGTCGTTAAGAATACAAACCGGGCATTCATTGTTCATCATTAGCATTTCGACGTCTCCTTCGATGTAGGCCCAGCTTGGGGCAGCGAAGCTGAGTAACATGACCAGAAAAAGCCCCACAGCCATCGAAAACGTAGCAAACCCTTTAACTTTCATGCTAACTATTTACCCATTGCCCACGACTCAACGGTTTATATTCTACGTCTTATGTGAGTGTAAATCTGTTTCGGACAGGGTGCTGCTCAAAAGTGAGCACATCAATGCCAAAGTGCTGTCTTAGCAGAATACGAAGCGTATGACTAGCGACCTTAGCGGCGACGTGAGTGCAAATGCCG
>JBBQAC010000083.1:0-15432 GCA_038315915.1 Phormidesmidales cyanobacterium | reverse complement strand
TGGGCGATAAAGCCAGAAACTATTGCAGAGGTCATGGCTGAGTCGCTGAATTTCTTTTTTGTGCTGCCAATTTTGAGCGCTGTGCTTGAGCCGATGTTCGACCTCTCAGCACCCGTCGTACACCCCGCATCCGAAGCCTTTTTTAACTTCGCAGAAGCCTGGATTCTGATGTTTTTGCCCCTGCTCCTGCTAGATCGGCGCGGGCAAGCCATGCCCAGGGTCGCGCTCTGGTCGGCGGCGATGTTTTTGACCAATGTGTTTTTGATTCCTTACATGGCGCAGCGGCTGGTGCAGCCTGTGGTGGACTGTTCAGATCTGCCTGAGAAAGGGCTGATAGCGCGGGGCTTTGGGTTGGTCGGATTCGTTGTAGGGACAGGGGCGATCGCCTGGTTTCTATTTGCCCGCCCCGAATTTGGGCCAATCGCTGAGCGCAGCCGCTACTTTCTCCACAAGCTGGCAACTGACCGGGTGACTATCGCCTTTTGCGTGGATCTAGGGCTGTTTTGGATCTTTCAGATTTGGCTGATGGGGGCGATCGCTCAATCAAAGACAGGAAAGCGCTACCTGCGATTTATTCCCTTTTGGGGACTGGCTATATGGCTATTGGTTTAGGTGCGTTTCGACGAAGCGGACTTAAACGCTATTAGGATGAAAGGGTTGAATGGCAAAGCGCAGCAGCAAAAGCGCATGGAGCAATGGATATTAAATCGGGATTTGTAGGCACCGTTGGCAATACGCCACTGATCAGGCTAAATAGCTTCAGTGAAGAAACCGGCTGTGAGATTTTGGGCAAGGCAGAATTTCTCAATCCGGGGGGCTCTGTCAAAGACCGGGCCGCTCTGTACATTATCGAGCAAGCTGAAAAAGAGGGCCGACTCAAACCGGGTGGCACAGTCGTCGAAGGGACAGCAGGCAATACGGGTATTGGCCTGACTCACATTTGCAACGCCAAAGGCTACAAGTGCGTCATCATCATTCCAGAAACCCAGTCTCAGGAAAAAATGGATCTGCTGCGTACCCTCGGCGCGGACGTGCGCCCGATCCCAGCGGTTCCCTACAAAGACGACAACAACTATGTCAAAGTCTCCGGTCGCTTAGCCGACGAGCTAGACAACGCCATTTGGGCCAACCAGTTTGAAAACCTGGCCAACCGTCAGGCCCACTACGAAACCACCGGCCCCGAAATGTGGGCCCAAACCGACGGCAAAATCGACGGCTGGACAGCGGCAACCGGCACAGGCGGCACCTACGCCGGCGTCGCCATGTTCCTCAAAGAAAAAAATCCCAACGCCCGCTGTGTAGTCGCCGATCCCATGGGCAGCGGCCTTTACAGCTACGTAAAGACGGGTGAGATCAAACCGGAAGGCAACTCAGTCACCGAAGGCATCGGCAACAGTCGCGTCACCGGCAACATGGAAGGAGCCCCAATTGACGATGCCATCCAAATCGACGATCACGAAGCGCTAAGGGTGATCTATCAGTTGCTCTATAAAGAAGGGCTGTTTATGGGCGGGTCTGTGGGGATCAATGTGGGCGCGGCAGTTGCCCTGGCAAAGGAGATGGGGCCAGGTCATACGATTGTGACGATTTTGTGTGACGGCGGATCGCGCTATCAGTCCAAAATTTTCAACCGTGAGTGGCTTGAATCCAAAGACCTGTGGTCTGACGAGTTTTTGCCGTCCTGATGACTGAAGGTTCTAAAAACTAAAGTTCTAAAAGCCAGGGAAGCGCCAGTGAACACTGTTTTAATCGGATTTTTGGCGAGCCTGGGCGCAGGGCTGGCGACTGGATTAGGTGGTCTGCCAGTGCTGCTGCCATTTGACCTGTCGGATCGGGTGCAAGGCATTTTATTGGGCGTTGGCGGTGGCGTCATGCTCGCAGCAACATCATTTTCGCTGCTGATCCCAGGGACGGCGGCGGCGGTTTCTCAAGGCTACTCTGAGACTGCTGCCGCTGGGGTGATGGTCGCGGGTGTCCTGCTCGGCGGAATTGTGCTGTGGCTGGCCAATGCCTTTTTCCCCCATGAGCATTTTTTTAAGGGTAAAGAAGGAGTCGCTACTGAAAGATTTGAGCAAATTTGGCTGTTTGTCATTGCGATCGCCCTTCACAATTTCCCAGAAGGGCTGGCCGTAGGGGTCGGCTTCGGCACAGGCGATCTCAGCGGCGGGCTGACCTTAGCGGGCGGTATCGGCCTGCAAAACATTCCAGAGGGGCTAGTCGTCGCTGTTGCCCTGCGCAACCTTGGCTACAGCCCCAAATACTCTCTGGCGATTTCTACTCTGACCGGCCTGGTAGAACCTGTTGGCGGTCTGCTAGGCGCGGGCATTGTTAGCGTCTCTACAGCAATACTGCCCTGGGGTATGGCCTTTGCTGCCGGTGCCATGCTGTTTGTCATCATCGACGAAATCATCCCCGACATAGACCGAAAGGGTCTTGGGGAAGTCGGCACTTTGGGCGTCATGCTGGGATTTGTAGTGATGATGTTTTTGGATGTTTCCCTGGGCTGAGGTAGGGCCGAGCCGCCAGCCATTCAATCGAAGCTATATCCTTAGATAGATTTATTTCTATGCATATAAAAAACGTACTCATAACGAGTATGATTTAACCTGTACACAAAAGTACATTTACTTGAAGAAAGCTGTGGCCGTACCCGGCAGTTTATAGCCCCGGCACAGCGCTTTCAAATTTGGTAATACAGTGTTTTCTGTACAGTTGTAAGTCACAAGGAGAATTTTATTCCATGGCATTAGAAAACCGTGAAGGTCAAAAGGTACCCAGCGTTACATTTCGCACCCGTCAAAACGAAGAATGGGTAGATTTGACAACCGATGATCTTTTCAAAGGGAAAACCGTTGTCGTTTTTTCGCTCCCTGGCGCATTTACCCCGACTTGCTCCTCGACTCACCTACCCGGTTATAACGAGTACGCTGCCCTGCTCAAAAAGAATGGGGTCGACGACATCATTTGCATGTCGGTAAACGATACCTTTGTGATGAACGCTTGGGCTGTCAATCAAGAAGCCGACAACGTTACCGTGATTCCTGACGGCAACGGCGAATTTACCGAGGGCATGGGTATGCTGGTCGGCAAGGAAGACCTGGGATTTGGCAGACGTTCCTGGCGCTACTCGATGCTGGTCAAAGACGGCACCATCGAGAAAATGTTCATTGAGCCAGAAGTACCCGGTGACCCGTTTGAAGTCTCCGACGCTGAGACCATGTTGAACTACATCAACGAAAAAGCGGGCAAACCTCACCGTGTGTTTATGATCAGCAAGCCCGGTTGCCCGTTCTGCGCCAAAGCGAGAGACCTGCTAGAGTCTCACGGTATGTCTTACGAGCAAGTAGAACTTGGCGACGGGCTCACAACCAAGTCTCTCTATGCGGTTTCTGGCGCAGGCACTACGCCTCAAGTCTTCGTAGATGGGCACCTAGTCGGCGGTTCAGATGACCTGGAAGCTTACTTTGAGAAAAGAGAAAAAGTTGCTGCCTGACGGCAGTTAGAGTTTTTGCAGACTACCTCAAAGACTCACAGGTCACAAAGATCCCTCTTCCTAAATCGCTAATAACCAGTTGCTTGATGAAGGTCGGTTAGCCGCAGGAAGAGGGATTTTATCCTTGGAGAAAGGAGTCATCATTTTGCAGATTCATTTATGATCTACATAGCTGATCTGTATAGAGTGACCATACGGACTCAATATCTTCAGTATTTATTTATAGATTGATATTTCTAATTTTTCCTTTACCACTGACAGTTTTTAGTTACCCGGAGCAACTCATTTATGACTTATGATTTTGACCTTTTTGTAATTGGCGGAGGCTCGGGCGGTATTGCGACAGCGCGGCGGGCGGCTTCTTATGGGGCCAGAGTTGCAGTGGCGGAAAGTGATCGACTCGGGGGCACCTGTGTTAACCGGGGCTGTGTGCCTAAAAAGTTGATGGTGTATGCCTCTCGTTTCCCTAAATATGCATCGGAGTCGGCAGGCTACGGTTGGAAGGTTGATCCCGGTAGCTTCGACTGGACAAAAATGATCACCGATGTCAACAACGAGGTGAAGCGACTCAACAATATCTACCAGCGAATGGTTGACACTGCCGAGGTCAAAATTTTCCCTGTCCATGCGAAGCTGCTGGACGGTCACACGATAGAAGTCGGCGATGAAAAAGTGACGGCTGAGAGAATTTTGATTGCCGTAGGGGGCAAGCCGGTTAAGCCGGATATCCCTGGTATTGAACATGCTATTACTTCTGATGGCATGTTTGAGATGACCGAGCAGCCCAAGCGGATGGTGATTTTGGGCGGTGGCTATATCGGCTGTGAGTTTGCCTGTGTGATGAACGGGCTAGGCACTGAAGTGACCCAGGTAATTCGTAAGGATCAAATTCTGAATGGCTTTGATAAGGACGTGCGCAATGAGCTGCACGAGGCGCTGGTAAAGCAGGGGATCAAAATTTTGACGAACGCTGAGATCGTGGGGATCGAGAAAACCAGCAGTGGGGTCAATGTCACCATCAATGACGGTGAGGAAAAGGTAATTGTCGCGGACGCGGTGAGTCTGGCGGCGACGGGCAGACGGCCTAAACTAGAAAACCTGGGCCTGGAAAATACGGCGGTGGAGACGCATAAGGGCGCGATCGCTGCCGGCAAATTCAGTCAAACCGCAGAACCGAGTATTTACGCCATCGGCGACTGCACAGATCGAATTAACCTCACCCCGGTTGCGATTAATGAAGGCCGCGCCCTAGCCGACACGATTTACGGCGGCAAGTCACGCATCATGAGCTACGAAGCCGTTCCTTCAGCCGTCTTTACCACCCCTGAGGCCGCTAGCGTTGGCGTTACCGAGGGCGAAGCCATCGAACAGTACGGTGAAGATGCGGTTCATGTCTTCCGATCCCGCTTTCGCTCGATGTATTACACCCTGCCTAATAAGGACGAAAAGACCTTGATGAAGCTGATTGTACATACCGAAAGCGATAAGGTATTGGGCGCACATATGGTTGGAGATTCAGCGGCAGAGATTATTCAGGGTGTGGCGATCGCCCTCAAAATGGGCGCTACCAAAGCTGACTTCGACGCGACGGTCGGCATTCACCCCAGCTCCGCTGAAGAATTTGTCACCATGCGGTAACCCGTCCTCGCTGATGCCATTAAAATACCCCTTGAAGAAATTCAGGGGGTATTTTAATGGACGATAGCAAGCATCGTTGCTTGTTGATCGAAAGCTGGCTATCTACAGACAAGCAACGATAAGTATTTATACTCTCTTTCTGAAGGGATCGCTGATTCTCTTCCGTGCCTTGTGATCTAGCCGCATGAGGAGAAGCCTCGGAGACTACATATCAGAGATGAAGCGCATGAAATGCATGTGAAATTCGCATGATTCCTCTCAAAATGTTTTTTGTGAACCTGCCAATTGCGATATTGGCGGCTACCATAGTCAGCGGAGTAGGACAAAACCTACCAAAATGGCTGTTTATCTCTAGGAACAAATGCCTATAAAAGCATCTTGCTATGACGCCTAACAAATGTGACTCTCACCTGGCATAAGTAGGCGATCGCATTGTTAGCGTATCAATAGCCTCTCCTTGTGCCTGAGACCTCAGCCATTCCATCTACACCGTTCCATTTACCCGGCGTATTCCTGATTTTGAGTTCTCGTATAGCCCAACCCACCGAATACACAGGATGCAGAAGCTTAAAGCAATAGAGAAATGGACTTTATTGCCTTCATCAAAGCTTCAACTCTTCAGACTATGTGGCTTGCGTCAAGCAGCAATTACCCCGATCAATTACGCCAATCCGGTGGGTATGTTGTTTAACGAATCTACCTATCGCTACCTCTTTTTTTGGTTCCCAAAAACTTTTCTGTTATGAATTCTTCTCTGCTAAGTCACAAAAAAACGTTGGACATTCTTAGCCCTCTGCGCCGCCGGATCGAGCAAATCCGCGTCGACAACCAGCAAACAGCCCATCGCATTGTTTCACTGATCCCCGCCGACTGCCCATTTGAGCGCGACCTCAAGCTCTTTGGCCGCATCATCGCCCACATTCCGCCCATGTGTAAGTTTAATCCGCTCTATGAGCAGCTCACGATGCTGAGATTTAGAGCCCTTTGCTACCTGGTCGACGAGTGCGGTGAAGACATCACTGCCCTTCCATAATCTGCCGGATACAATTCGCTAGCCTTACCTCTTCCCGGTATATATGCTATGCAGATAGTCAGCTAGACCCGTCCGCCATTAACGCTTGATTTCGTCGCGTAAATCGGCCAGATCGGTGTAAGAATCTGCCAAATCAATTAAACTGTCGCTTGTCATTGACTGAAGGCTCACCACCTCAATAGAGGTGCCGCGCTGAGAGAGCACCTGCAAAGCGTAAGCTAAGTTGCCATCGCCGCCTAGCAGCGTCAGGGTCGAACAGTAATCCGCAATCCGCATCATGTCCACCGCCATCTCTACGTGCATATTTGCCTTGCGAGAACCATCGGGCAAATAGCTGAGTTCTTTGCTGACGACGCGGTGACCGTGCCGGTTGAGCCAGAGTAAAAATCCGCGCTGCTTTTCATTCTGCGGATCGACACCTGTATAGAAATAGGCCCTCAGCAACCGCCGTCCTCTGACCAGGGTTGCTAAGAGCCGCCGATAGTCCACCTCTATATTGAGGTGCGAGGCGGCGTAAAAAAGATTGGAACCGTCGATGAAAATGGCAATGCGATCGCCGCTTTGATCCGTCGATTGGTAGCCGGGTTGAAGATCAGGTTCGCGATTGGCGGCTCGCTGGCTGCGCTCCACACGGCCAACCGTAAGACTCGGGCTGCTAGTAGGCGGCACTTTGCCATCCGTATCTGCACGAGAAAAGCTGATCTTATTTTCAGCGATCACTTTTTTCTCCTGCTGAGATCGATTTTCCTCGGCGTTAATATTGGTACGAGCCGGTCTTTTTACGGACTTGGCAGAGTTGATGGCTGAATTACTGCTGTTGATTTTTTTCATGTCAAACTGGGGAGCCACGGGTTCTATCGCCGAATTAGAATCAAAGAGCCTCAACGCGATAATGAATATCTCAAAATGTTGCGAACCTTAACATCGTAATCTTTACTTACTACGCTTTACGGAATGCCCGCAAATGATTTAACGAATGGTTCATATTAGTAGGCAATGAGGCGGTCGGGGCTGAGAACGCGCCGGTGGAAAAAGCACAGGCTGAGAAGAGATGAGACGATTTACGCAGCTTTTTCGTGCGGTCGATGCCACTACATCAACCAATGAAAAAGTCAAAGCGCTACAGCAGTACTTTCGCAGCGAGCGTCCGGACAATGCGGTATGGGCGCTTTACCTGCTGCTGGGCAAAACCCGCAAGCGGCTGATCACTTCCCGCGTTCTCAGGGAGATCTTTTTGCAGATTTCGGATATTCCGGAGTGGCTGTTTGAAGAGAGCTATGCGCATGTTGGTGATTCGGCTGAGACGATTGCGCTGCTGTTGCGCGATACGCCAATTGCCCCGACAGGTGCTTCTACAGCAGATGGCGACACACCGCTGCACCTGTGGATGGAGGAAATTATTCCGCAGGTAAAGCAGCTCACCAAAACGGACGAAGCTCAGCTTAAAAACCTGGTAATTGACTGGTGGGCGAACCTGTCAGAGAGTGAGATTTTTGTGCTGAATAAGGTGCTGACGGGAGCCTTTCGGGTGGGCGTCAGCAGCAAGCTGGTGATCAAGGCGCTGTCAGCTGAATATGACCTGACAGAGGCAGTACTATCGCACCGGCTAATGGGCGAAATTGAGCCGACAGCTAGCTTTTACGAAGCGCTGATCAATCCTGATGATGCTGATACTCAGCCGAGTCAGCCGTATCCCTTCTTTTTGGCCTCGCCGATTGATCTCGAAAAATTTACGGCTGAGGCTGAGGACATAGCTCAGTGGCAGGTGGAGTGGAAATGGGACGGCATTCGCGCTCAGCTCATTCACCGGGCCGATCAGGTGTTTATCTGGTCGCGGGGGGAGGACTTGATTACGCATCAGTTTCCTGAGTTTGAGGCGGCGCTGAGAGAGTTTCCGGCGGGGACGGTGCTAGATGGCGAGATCGTCTGCTGGATGGAGGGCCGTCCGCTGGACTTTAACTATTTGCAAAAGCGCTTGGGCCGCAAGCAGGTGGGCAAAAAGCTGATGGCTGATAGTCCGGTGCACTTTATTGCCTACGATTTGTTGGAGCAGCAAGGGGAAGATGTGCGATCGCAATCCCTACACACCCGCCGCGCCGCCCTGACTCAGCTAATAGACGAGCATCCGACCGAGCTAATCAGCTACGCCGAGCCTTTGGCGGTTGAGACCTTTGATGAATTGGAGGAGTGGCGATCGCACTCCCGCCAGCAGGGCGCAGAAGGACTCATGCTCAAAGCCACCGACAGCCCGTATTTGGTCGGACGCAAGCGCGGCTACTGGTGGAAGCATAAGGTAGACCCGATGACGCTGGATGCGGTGCTGATTTACGCGCAGGCCGGGACAGGGAAGCGGGCCAACCTCTTTACGGACTATACGTTTGCGCTGTGGAAAGGTGATACCCTCGTGCCTTTTACCAAAGCTTACTCAGGACTGGACAATGCCGAAATTGAAAAGCTAGACCGCTGGATTCGCCGCCATACGCAGGAGAAATTTGGCCCAGTGCGATCAGTAGAGCCGATCCACGTTTTTGAGATTGGCTTTGAAGGCATTGCCGAATCGAAGCGGCACAAGTCGGGCATTGCCGTGCGGTTTCCGCGTATCTTGCGCTGGCGGACAGATAAGCCGGTGGCTGAGGCAGATACTTTGGAGAGTGCGATCGCCCTGCTTGATAGCTATAGGGCGGGGTGAGGTGAGGGGGTGATCATCTGCTCATGTCTAACGATCAAAACATGATCTAGGAATTATTTAGCGGAGCGCTCGTTTCGAAGAAATTGAGCGGCGTTTGAAGTATCACAATCTCTGACTCATCAAATCTATAGTGAACAATACGATTTTTTGCGTAATTTTTCAAAAAAGTGTAGTCCGTATTGAGATAGCAGAGACTAATGATATGAAAATTGTCATGTTGAACCCTACTCAGTTGTTTCTAAATAAATGAACACTAAGCCTCAAAAACCCGGTGAAGAGCCTTCAAAAATACAAGTGCAGATTGCTGTTATTAGTCTAATTGGTACATTAGCAGGGACAATAGGCGTCGCTGCATTCACCAACTGGGAAAAAATATTTCCGAATCAGTCTACAGTCGTGCCTTCCAACTCTTCAGATCTGACATCTTTTAATGATCAAGTCTCAGAGCTAGAGGGCGAAGTGACAGAGAAAAATCAAATAATTGACGAGAAGGAAACTAAAATTCAAGAGCTTGAAAAGGAGATAGAAGAAATGAAAAAAGACATTGCGATGAACCCTGCCGCGTCCATATCATTTCTGCCTTATGCACTCAAAACTATCGGAGCTAGCGACGGAACCATAGATTGTGCAACAAAGCTAAGCTACGCCTTGAAAGATCTGGCATGTCAGCAAATACAAACTTTGCTGAACTCAGTTAACTCATCCTATGAATTGACTGAGCAACGCGCTACCGTGCGTCCACAAATTGCTCGGTATCAGTCAGAGAATGGCCTTAGTATGGGCCAAATATCGACAAAAGCAGGTATGTTAGACGAACAAACTCTCAAATTTTTAATACAAGAACGTTTATCTGATATTAACTCTGAAAGAACTGTTGAAGATTATTTTCCTTAGAGAGGTAGTCTATCCTTAGAGAGGTAATCTAATTGCAGGGTTAACGCAGTGCTAGACAGGCCAATTTGGAGCCTGAAATGGCAAAAATTTTCGTTCAATAGATGCTAAGTAGAGAGCCCATGATAGAAGCAAGATCTTATGCTACTTTCATTTGGTTACAGCCTCGCTCCAAAGATGAACTTAACTATCTCATAGTCGGATTCCGGCAAGTTCGATCACGCCGAGCTAGTTTCTATGGAGCGAGCGACTAATCCTGTTTGAGATTTCCTCAGATAATTGAGGATTTCAGCTTTTACCGCTTTGAGTTAATACCCCAAAAAGGTTAGTTTAGTCAGCGTATATCTTGTTGGTAGCTCCGCTTATGCTTGCCTCCACAGCAAGACAGTCAGTTTTACTTCTTAATACCGTTGATCAAGCGTCAAGTTATAAAACCTGTGCCGAGTATTTTGCCGGGATTGGTCTGGTGCGCTTGGGTCTAGAAAGGGTTGGCTGGGACATTATTTTCGCCAATGATTGGGCGCATGACAAGTTCGATATGTACGCTGCCTATTTCCCCAAGGCTGAAGACCACTATGCCCTCAAGAGCGTATTTAACCTTTGCCAAACAAAAGTACCTGCTTCTCTACTGGCGACCGCTTCTTTTCCCTGCATCGATCTCTCCCTGGCTGGCAATTTAGAAGGCATCAGCGGTTGTCACTCTGGCGCTTTCTGGGGATTCATCGAAGTCCTTAAAAGTCAGCAGTGCAGACCGCCTTTGGTCATGCTTGAGAACGTCAGCGGCTGGCTAACCTCGAATCAGGGTAAAGACTTTCGCCTGACGATCAAGGCACTCAACGAACTTGGCTACGCTTGCGATGTCTTTGCTATTGATGCCGCTCATTTTGTGCCGCAGAGCAGGCTTAGAATATTTGTGGTAGGCGTACAAACCGCCAGCCCTCATGATGACGTGCTGATGTTAGCGAGAAGGCCAGCTTCCCTGACGACTAAAGCGCTGACTAGAGCGATCGCATCCAACAACGATCTATCATGGAATCTCTTGGATATTCCTGCACTGCCTGAGGGAATGGCGCGATCGCTAGACAGCCTCATCGAAGACCTATCAGAAACCGATGAGCGGTGGTGGCAACCATCAGAAGTCGAGCGCCATCTACAGATGATGAGTGCTATCAACACTGCTCACATTGACGAATTGAAACAGCGCTCTGGCTATCACTATCGCACGATGTACCGCCGTGTTCGCGGGGGACAACAGCGAGCAGAACTCCGCAAAGACAATATTGCAGGCTGTCTGAGAACAGCGCGAGGAGGGAGCAGCCGACAGATGCTGGTCAGAGTAGGAACCAATGGCATTAGAATGCGGCTGATGACCCCTCGCGAATATGCGCGGTTGCAAGGCGTCCCTGACGATTACCCCTTACCTGAGCGCGTCAACCAGGCACTGACAGGGTTTGGCGATGCGGTCTGCGTTCCAGTGATCACCTGGATCGGCGAAAACATATTGAACCCTTTGGCTGCTAAGCTCCTGACGGCTCAATCAAAGCTCCCTTCTTGATATCCAGCAGCTTAGTCCCTTGTGTCGTCACGAATCTGTAGGTCACAGAGCGCCGAAATCTCTGGCGGGACGCAGCACGGTAGTTTTCCTGAAGCTCAGGCAACCACCTGTCAAACGTAGCAATTAGCTCAACGCGATCCACAAGCCAAACTTCCACATCCTGATAAGTGCTGCTTCTTGCCACAAATAGATGATCGACCGCACGCTCGTCTTGCAGCTTCTCTAGTCCCCGATTCCGGTGATATTGATACTCAAAACTGTTGCCGAGCAGGGCTGACTTGACCTCGTAATTTTCCAAGTCAGCGCCATTGCCGGGACTAGCGCGGTCGCCCATCAAAATAGCCGCAAAGACCTCCCAATCTTTGGAACCGATACTGCCTTGCAGGGTAAAGCCGTATTGTTTGTAAATGGCTGACTTATCTTGGCTGTAGTCGAGAATGAATCTTTTATAAAACTCGTAAGCCGCTGGAGCACTGATATTAGGCACATAGACCTCAAAAACGTTTCTATCGGATAGGTTTCTAGATAGATTACAACTGCTCGGCGAGTCTATCTGAGAGTTCGATAGTCGGCTGTGTTATGAGGCTATTGCCTCTCGCTTTGATAAGGAAGTTAGCGGATGCCGATGGTGATGCGCTTGTCTAGCTGGCGCGATCGCGAAGGCGTCGTAAGCTGACAGATCCAGTCCCCAGTTTTGCCGGTTAGGAAGGGGATGATCGTGCCGTCGCTGGCCAAGGTGCGCGTGCGATCGCGGCAGTTATATATTTCTAAAGGCTGCTTATTGCCGTCAATGCTCACAATGGTGCGGTATTCCCAGTAGCGGGCAGCGCTACGCCGAAGGCTCACAGCGCAGATTTGATGACCATTTACAATGTGGCAGGTGTTGGCCCTAGCGGGCGCTGAGGTGAGCGTGATCAGCCAAACTGCGAAGGGCAAAACCAGCAAAACAATGACAATTGCCCACCAAACGGTCAAAAATTTATCGACTAGCAGAGATTTAAGAGGAAGCATTAAAGCGGGAAGAAGCCGACCTGTGAACCTTTGTAAATTCTACCGCTTCGTTGCCTTCACATCAGGAGTGGTAGCCGCAGGCGAGTAATGCCTTTGTCTTCATCTTCTGAGCGGCAAGATTTTAGCGGTCAAGGGTAAGCCTGTATCGCAGACACCAAACCATCCCCATAGAGCGCTGCTACCATGGAGAACCCTACAAAAAAGTACAGACTTCTAAGGTTCGGGTACGACAGTAGCCTCTCGGACAGTTCACCTTCTTGCACGACATCCGGTTGTGCTGCGGTAATGACGGTTCAAACCATCCCCCTATTAGACCTAAAGGACTTTGTTGGTGACCAGGCAGAGACTGGCGCAGACGCTTTTGTGGCAGCGTTTGGCAATGCCCTTTCAGGAGTAGGTTTTTTTGCCCTAGTCAACCACGGCGTAGAGCAACGCCTGATCGACGCCGCCTATGGTGCCACAGAAGCCTTTTTTGCGCTCCCTGAAGCGACTAAAGCCGGGTATGAAATTGCTGCGCTCAAAGGCCAAAGAGGCTTTACCCAGTTTGGAAAAGAACATGCCAAAGATAGCGCTGCTCCCGATCTCAAAGAGTTCTGGCATCTGGGGCGCGAGCGGCCCACAGCTCATCCCGTCAGCTATCCAAATAATGTTTGGCCCAGAGAAGTACCTCAGTTTCAGCCGGTGATGGCCGCTTTGTTTCAGCAGCTTGAAACCTGCGCGGGCCATTTGATGAGAGCTTGCGCCCGGTATTTGCAGCAGCCCGAAGATTTTTTTGCGACTCAGGTGTCAGAAGGTCAGACCATCTTGCGGGTGATCCACTACCCGCCAGTGGCTGAAGGGGTGACTCCTGCTAGCCAGAGAGCTGCCCCCCACGAAGATATCAACCTGATTACGCTGCTGTGCGAAGCGACGACACCTGGGCTAGAGCTGCTTCAGGCTAACGGTGAATGGTTGCCAGTACAGACCACGCCAGGACAAATTATCGTCGATGCGGGCGATATGCTGCAATCGTTGAGTAATGGTCTACTGAAAAGCACCACGCACCGGGTTGTGAATCCTAACAGTAGTCGCGCACCGATAGGTCAGCGTAGCTCTCGCCGTTTCTCAATGCCCTTTTTTGTCCATCCCCGCCCAGAATTTGATCTGACACCGCTGCCTAACTGTATTGAGCGGACTGGCGGAAATCAGTTGTTTCCCAATCAGAGCGCTGAGCAGTATTTGAACCTGCGGCTCAAAGAAATTGGACTGGCCTAGTAGACGTTCATCATCGTCAGTCTTGGTGGCAGCGCGAGCCGTCTGCTTAGCGCTCTGTACCGATGCCAGCTCTCAAGCTTAGCCTTGCTGAGCGCATTGGTGTCATCCCGTCGGACTGCTGTTTGCTGCGGCGGGTTTAGTCCGTTACAGCGAAGCTATCAGGACGACTTAGAGCCCGACCTGATAGCCTGAACGAAACTCACTCAGCCGCTTTAGAGATTGTGGCTACTGGCATTTGCGGGTGACCCATCTCTGCTGCCAGCTCTGCGTTCCTCAGCAGCACTGACCGCTGTAGCAAAGGCGTTCGCGCAACCGAGCTATTTGCCAGCGTCAGCAGCGGATTGGCCAGTACACCTGAGAGTGCCGTGACGACCACCGCCAGTATCAAGCTCACCTGCAAAGGCCGCATTCCGGGCAACCCCCAGTCGGCAGTCGAGTAAGCCTTCACCTCATCAGACATTTCCTGCGGTTCTTTGACTACCATCATCTTCACTACGCGGATGTAGTAGTAAATAGAAATGACGCTGGTGATCAGACCTACCAGCACCAGGGTATAGGCCCCGGCCTGCCAGCCCGCCCAAAAAATATAGATTTTCCCGAAAAAGCCTGCCAGCGGCGGAATGCCTCCGAGCGACAGCAAACAGATGCTCAAAGAAAGCGTCAGCAGCGGATCTTGCTGGTAAAGGCCGCTGTAGGCGCTAATTTGGTCGGTACCCGTGCGCAGCGAAAACAGAATTACGCAGGTAAATGCGCCCAGGTTCATAAACAGGTAAATAAACAGGTAGAACACCAAGCTGGAGTAACCCGCATCGGTGCCAATGATCAAGCCAATCATGACAACGCCCGCCTGACCAATTGACGAGTAAGCCAGCAGTCGCTTCATACTCGTCTGCGCCAGCGCCACCACGTTGCCCAGAATCATACTCAAAATAGCCAGCGCCGCAAATACAAACCGCCACTGCTCCGCTACCATCGGAAACGCAGTCAGCAGCAGCCGAATGGCCAGGGCAAATCCAGCCGTCTTAGAGCCTACCGATAGAAAGGCCACCACTGGCGTAGGTGATCCCTCATATACGTCCGGCGTCCACTGGTGAAAAGGGACTGCCGCAACCTTGAAGGCAATCCCTGCAATCACAAACACCAGCGCAATAATCAGACCAATTGGCGCGACGGCGTTATCCTCAGCAATTCGAGTGGCAATCAAGCTCAGGTTTGTTTCTCCGCCTGATAAGCCGTAAAGCAGAGACATCCCGTAAAGAAATATTGCTGCGCTCGCTGCCCCAATGAGCAGATACTTCAGCGCTGCCTCATTAGAGCGGGGATCGCGCTTCATGTATCCCGTCAGCAAATAGGACGAAATACTTAATGTCTCTAGGGCAACAAAGATTGTTACCAGCTCATCGGCCCCCGAGAGAAACATGCCTCCCAGCGTCGCCGTCAGTAAAATCGTCAAAAACTCTGCCAGTGCCGTACCCGAGCGTTCTATGTAGCGGATACACATCGGCACGGTGACTGCTGCCGACAGCGCAATAATGCCGCGAAAGGCAATGCTCAAATCGTCGCCATTAAACGCGCCCAAAAAGGCGATTGGATCGGCTGCACCCCACTGGAGAAAAAGGTCACCAATAGCGGTGAGGAGGCCAGCGATCGCTACATAAGGCAACCATTTGGCCACCCCTCTGCCGCCAATGATATCGGCAATAATGATAGCCATAATCGTGATTATCACGATTCCTTCTGGCAAGATGATGCCCGCATTTAGCTGAGCGGCAATATTGGCAAAGTCCATTGACGACGGCACAGTTTATAGTAGCCAGCTAAGGTTTTCCACTTGAAAGCTTACCTTGTATCTTCCGTTAATCCCACCG
>JBBQAC010000177.1:0-9558 GCA_038315915.1 Phormidesmidales cyanobacterium | reverse complement strand
CAGGTGCCTCAGCTCTCGCGTGAAAGCCAGTTTCAGTATCTGGCACTGCGAGCGGGTATTCGGCAACAGCTCGCCTGGGTAGCCTGGTGCGAAGAAGCGATGGGCTTTCTCGGTCAGCCGGTCGCCGTCAGAGAGCCTTCTTCAGTAAGCTGACACGCCTCGCACAGGCCGAAAAATTCCAGCGTGTGATAAAAGATTTGGAAATGATGTGACTGAGTGAGGTGGCTTTCCAGTCCGTGTACCGGGCACTCGTCCATTACCGCCGAAACGCCGCAGCGGACACAGGTGAGGTGGTGGGTGTCTTCCTTAGCAAGGCTGTAGAGCGATTCACCGCTGGAGAGCGTCCGCACCTGCACAGCCCCTTCTAATTTGAGCGATTCTAGCGCCCGGTATACCGTCGCTAGGCCCATGCTGACCTGCCGCTGCCGCAACTGCACGTACAGATCTTGGGCTGAGACAGCTTCTTTTAGCTGCTTGAGCAAATCGAGAACCTGATTTTGACTGCGAGTGCGACGGTCTTTCATAGCGGAATTTTTAGAGAGGCGCTCCAGCGTCGGTGAGCTTGTGAATAGCAGGCTACTTACTTCAGCTTAAATGAGTCGGGAGCAACTAGGGGGAGTAAATTGCGGTAGGATCACACATGTTCTTTCACAAGCAATTCCCGTGGCGCAATCTTTTCAGGCCAATCTGTACCACGCCAGAGTGTATGTGACGCTGCGACCCTCCGTCCTCGATCCGGCTGGGACAGCGGTGCGCAACGGTCTCAGCCATATGGGCTATAGCAATGTCTCCAAAGTTCGCATTGGCAAGTATGTCGAACTCGATCTGACGGCTGAGAACGAAGCCTCGGCCCAGCAGCAGCTAGACAAAATCTGCGATCAGCTGCTGGCTAATCCCGTGATTGAGAACTATCGAATTGAAGTGTTTGAAGCCGCTCAGGTGGCCTAAGAGGGCAAGCGAATGAAGTTTGGCGTGATTGTTTTTCCAGGATCTAACTGCGATCGCGATATCGCCTACATTTTGCGCGATATTTTGCAGCAGCCCGTCCGCATGATCTGGCATGAGGAGGGCGATCTTACCGATATTGACGTCGTCGTTGTCCCCGGTGGCTTCAGCTACGGCGATTACTTGCGCTGCGGGGCGATCGCTCAATTTTCTCCCGCCATGCGAGCCACAGTTGAACATGCCAGCCGGGGCAAGCTCGTGATGGGCATTTGCAACGGCTTTCAGGTGCTCACAGAGATGGGGCTGCTGCCCGGCGCGCTGGTGCGAAATCGAGACTTGCATTTTGTGTGCGATCGCCAGCCGCTGATCGTCGAGCGCACCGACTGTCCCTGGACGCAAGGCTATAGCCCAGGTCAGGTAATCACACTCCCGATTGCCCATGGCGAAGGCTGCTACTACGCTGCTCCCGACACTCTCAAAGCTTTAGAAGACAACAATCAAATTCTCTTTCGCTACTGTGATGCCAACGGCACACCGAGTGAAACCGCCAATCCCAACGGCTCGCTCCACCACATTGCCGGTATCTGCAACCGCGCTGGCAATGTCTTAGGCATGATGCCTCACCCCGAGCGGGCCGCCGATGCTGCCCTGGGTAGCACGGACGGTCTGGCGCTGTTTGAAGGATTGCTGCGGGCAGCGGCGGATGCCCCACCGCTGGTCTCGTCCTATCGCTGAGCGCGCCAGTGGGTTTGAAGTTCCTCAATCGTAAAAATCGGTCGAAAGTTGAGTCCGGCCTCTGCGTACAGTGCCCCTCCGCCCTGCTGCCGGTCGACTAGCGCCAAAATGTCGTTGACCTTGTAGCCGACATCTCGCAAACGCTCTACCGCCTTCATCGCAGAAGCCCCCGTTGTCACCACATCTTCGAGAATGGTGACGGCACTGCCTGCCGGTAAATCTGGCCCTTCGATATAGGCTTGAGTGCCGTGACCTTTGGCTTCTTTGCGGATGATCAGGGGCGTAATCGAGCGGTTTTCATACGCGCCTACGATGCTGAGCGCACTGACCATCGGATCGGCCCCTAGTGTCAGCCCGCCCACGCCCACGGTACCGGCTGGCAGCATGTCTAGCAGCAGTCGGGCCACCATCAAAGCCCCCTGCGGATGGAGCGTCACCTGCTTACCGTTGATGTAGTAGGTGCTTTTTTTACCCGAAGAGAGGATAAAGTCGCCTTCTTTGTAGGCGACCTGACAAATCAAGTCGAGCAGGGCCAAACGAATTTTGCTCAGGTCAGCGGTGGGGAGATCAGCAGCAGAAAGGGTCGCAGAAAGAGTCATGGTTTAATGAGCAGTATTTAAGTAATTGGCCCCTCAAAACGAGCAATTTTGGTGTATAGGGTGTCAACATCTTGCCCGAAAAGTGGGTAACCTGAAAGGAAATGTTCAGCGCTGCTCGCTTCATTTCACGTCACACCACGTCACACTAAGGGGAACTCGTAACTATGGCTATTGGATTTAGAAGTATGGCGGCTGGCGGGCTAGTGGGTATTGTAGGCGCGATCGCCCTCACCACCCTACTTGCACCTGCTGCCAGCGCTCAGGAAACGGTCTTAGACACCTTAGGCGACCTTTCCACTCGGCGCTCAGGCGACTACTACGACCACCTTTCCGCTCTCAGTAAAATCGGATTCATCACCGGCCTCGGTGGTTTTCCAGACCAGCGGATCAACCGGGACATGCACGCTCTCAGTGGAGCCTACCAGGAACTACTGGTACTCCAGACGCAAAATACGCCCACTATCCGCGTACCCGACCTGCCCAATCCCTACACCACCTCGGTACAGCTATTGCCCACCTCGCAGATCAACAGCCGAGTGGTTGGCAGCGAACTCAATTTTGAGCCCTTGCCCCGCCAATAGAACGGCAGCGAATTTAGGGCTGAGCGCAATAGTCTGCTCGACCGACAAAGGTAGGGTTAGTGGCAACGAAAGGGGACTACTCAGCGAGTATGTCCCCTTTTAACGTTCGAGCGACGGCCAGTAGCGCTCAGGCCGGAGCCAAGTCCAGGGTGCAGGAGTTGAACCTGCCTGGGGCGAATTATGAGTTCGCTGCCTAATCCGCTCGGCCAACCCTGGTCGTTGCTACTATACTATCTTGATCGGTTTCCATGTGCAGCTAAGCGTTGCTCAAAATAGTTTTCAAGATAGTTTAAGGGCTTTCCCGACCTTTTTTGTTAAAGCTTTTCGTATCCTGTATCCTACTGGTGACCACGCTTGGCGGCGATGCCTGAATACCCCTGAATACAGAGATAACCTGCTTAAGACAAAGATTCTAGCTAGTTCGGCAATCTCAACGAGTCTCTCCCTTTATGAAAATCAACCCGGCAGTTGCCTTTACGCTCATTTTACTGACGCTGATGTTTGGCGCGGGTATCGTTAGCTCCTCGTGGGGGTATGCCCTCGGCAGGCAGGCGCTGACCGGCGTACGTCAGCCCGAGACCCGACCTTCTAACGCAGCGGCAGCCAATCGTAGCGGCGAGAAACACAGCGAACTGGTACTGCTCGATGAAAATAAGATCGTCGAGGACGTGAAGGTTCGCATCGATGGCGGCAACTAATCTCGCTAGAATTAGCTTCGACGGCGCTCTTTGGATAATTCTTAGCAGACCTTCTGTGTCTTAGCTTTCCTTCCCAGCTCTATGGTTCCGCTTGCTGCACTCTGGCTTTCACCTGCTTTGGACATCGTTGAGTTACTTCGTGCCCTGACCGGCAGCGGCCCCCTCCCTCCGTTAGCGCTTTTGCTACTGGTGCCTGCACCGCTGAGTTGGACGGACATCCTGGCGCGGCTATTGTCAGTGATTACTTTAATTGGGCTGAATGCCTTCTTTGTGACGGTAGAGTTCTCGATTGTATCGGTACGGCGATCGCGCATTAACCAGCTCGTCTCCACCGGCGACCTCCAGGCCAAAACCGTTCAAAGGCTACAGCGACAGCTCAGCAGCTTGCTCTCTACCACCCAGCTAGGCATTACGCTGTCGAGCCTGGCGCTCGGTTGGATTGGAGAACACACCATGGCCGCTTTGATCAAGCACTGGTTCATCCTGCTGCCGGTTTCCGCCGATACCGCCCAGTTTTTATCCCATTCAGCCGCCCTACCCATTGCTTTTTTGCTGTTGGCCTATTTGCAAATTGTGCTTGGCGAGCTTTGTCCCAAGTCGGTCGCGCTGATCTATCCAGAAAAGTTAGCCCGCGTATTAGGCCCGCCCAGCCTGACCATCGCCCGACTGCTCAATCCCGTGATCTGGCTGCTCAACCAATCGACCGAGTGGCTACTAGCGTTAGCAGGCATCAAAAACAGTATGCCAGGGCACTACGGCAGAGTAACGCCCGAAGAACTGCGGCTGCTGATTACGACTGCCACCGAGATCCCCGAGCTGCAAAAAGAAGAGCGAGAAATTCTCAGTAATGTCTTTGAGTTTCGCAGGGCCACCGTGGAAGAAGTGATGGTGCCTCGAACCCGGATTTCAGCCCTTCCGCAGTCAGCGACCTTCCAGGACTTGCTAGACGAAATCGTGATTTCGGGCCACTCCCGCTATCCGGTAACGGGCGAATCCCTTGATGATATTCGCGGCATCATTCACTTCAACGACCTGGCTGTGCCCCTATCCAAAGGGGAACTCAAGCTCGATACCTCTATTGAACCCTGGATTCAGCCTGCTAGGGTCGTGCCCGAATTGCTTTTGCTCAACCAGCTTCTCCCGCAAATGCAGCGCTCCGCTAGAGAAATGGTCATCGCCATGGATCAATACGGGGGGACTGCTGGCTTGGTCACACTGCGCGATTTGACCGCTGAGATTATTGGCGATATTGAGGATACCTCTCCCGACGTGCAGATCATCCAAAAAGATCGCCACACCGTGGTTTTCCCAGCTCAGACTGACCTGGAAGATGTCAACGAGCGGCTGTCGGTGGCACTGCCTGTCCGCGATGATTACCTCACGCTGGGGGGATTCATCATTTTTGAAATGCAAAAAATCCCTCAGGTCAACGAGCAGCTAACCTATCAGGATTTGGAGCTGACAGTCACTGCGGCTGAAGGCCCCAAGCTCAACAAAATCCAAATTCATCGGCCTGGCAGAGAGTTGGTTCTCACCAACGCCTCGGCTCCGGTCACTGTCCGGAAACCGGCTGACCGGCCAGCAACACCGGCACAGCCTCGGGGAAGCCATTGAGAGGTATCCCATACGCTAGGATTTCTATAGTAGTGTTTACATATCGTTAATTTCTCAAAAGAGCGCAGCGCATTGAAAGCATACTTTCAGAGGATACCTCTGGTGATCCCTGCTTTCTGACCATCGTTTGGCAGCTTGAGGGCCAGAAAATCGCTATTTTGTTTTTTAGAGGTGAAAGTGAGAGTGTGCCGAGCCAACCTTTACCAATTGCTGAGACCAGGCCCTACAGCCGCAATCACCCTGAACCTGTAAAAGTTGGGGTGATTGGCATTGGCAATATGGGGCAGCACCATGCGCGGGTACTTTCCAGGCTAAAAGATGTGCAGCTGGTGGGGGTTTCGGATGTCAACGTGGAGCGCGGTATAGAGACGGCCAGTAAGTACCAAGTCCAGTATTTTGAGGACTATCAAAATCTGCTTCAGCATGTAGATTCGGTCTGTGTGGCGGTGCCCACCCGGCTTCACCACTCGGTGGGCATGACCTGCTTAAAAGCAGGGGTTCATGTGCTGATCGAAAAACCCATCGCCGCCAGTATTTCTGAAGCAGAATCACTGGTCAACGCAGCGGCAGACCTCAACTGCATTTTGCAGGTAGGTCATATTGAGCGGTTTAATCCCGCCTTTAAAGAACTGCATAACGTGCTGAGGACAGAAGACGTTTTGGCGCTTGAGGCCCGGCGGATGAGCCCTTACTCTGAGCGGGCAAACGATGTGTCGGTCGTGCTGGACTTGATGATTCACGACATTGATTTGATTTTGGAGCTGGCCAATTCGCCGGTGGCTAAGCTGACGGCTAGCGGTAGTAAGGGCAATCTTTCCCCTTACCTGGACTATGTGACGGCAACGTTGGGATTTGTCAATGGGATAGTGGCAACGGTGACTGCCAGTAAGGTCACCCATCGCAAAATCCGCACGATTTCAGCGCACTGCCGCAACTCTTTGACAGAAGCTGATTTTTTAAACAACAAAATTTTGATTCACCGGCAGACGACTGAAAATTGCATGGCGGATTACGGCCAGGTGATGTATCGCCAGGACGGGCTGATTGAGCAGGTATACACCAGCAATACTGAGCCGCTGCATGCTGAGCTGGAGCATTTTGTGAACTGCGTGCGGGGGGGCGACCAGCCTTCTGTCGGCGGCGAGCAGGCGCTTAAAGCGCTGCGGTTGGCCAGCGTAATCGAGCAGATGGCGCTCGACGGGCAGGCATGGAAGAGCCAGGATGAGCTGCGGTTGGCGTTGGAGCCGATGACGACACTGGCACTCGGATAATAGGAGATAACAGCGGCTAGGGAGAGAGCAGCGGGGAAATCATTTGGGCGATCGCCTCACTCACCAATTCATTACCCGCCGGACTCAAATGAATGTGATCGCGATACAGCCCCTCGGCATCGGGGTGCTGCTGATAAGTTGCCAGCAGGTCTAGATAGGGAATATTGGCGGCTGTGGCCCAGCTTTGCAGCCGCTCGCGAGCGACAATTTCGTAGTCGCGGGGGCCGGGAAGTTCTCGCTTGAGCGGGGAGAGCACCAAAATAAACTGAGCGTTTTCGGCAGTGGCCTGACGGTGGATAGACTCGATGGCGGTGAGGTTTTTGCCGACGCGGTCGCCGCCCTCCGACTGAATTTCCTTGAGCCCCGGAATCGGCTGCTCTTTTTTGAAATAGCGCCCGATCACTTCGGCAATGGCAGAAGGTGGCTTGCGGCTGGGGTAGCTGCGATCGCGCCCCACCTGCAAAGCGGTCGGCTGCGTGCCAAACAAATCATCTGTATTGAGCATGAGAATCAGCACGTTCGAACCAAACGTGCCGTAGCGTTCTAAATAGGCCAGTTCGTTGCGCGGCCCCCAGGAGTTGGCCGAGGCGTTGAGCGCTTCTACCTGCTGATAGCCATGGGGCAAAGTGCCTTCCACATGATGCGCAATCCGAGCAGAGAGAATATCTGTCTGATCTGTCCACCAGCTTCCGTTTGCCAAAGAATCTCCCAGCAGCAGCAGCCGTAGCGTACCGGGCGCTGGCAGCGGAGAAATCGCCGCTGATCGCATGGCGTACTCGTTGATATGGATATGATTGCCGAAGCGCCGCAGCCGTTGATTGGGGGCAAGCACATAGCCCATGCCCTCATCGGCCAGATAAAGCGGCGGATTGCCAAAGCCAAAGCCCAGTCGCAGCACCACTTCGAGCGCTGCTAAGATAGCCAGACAGGCTGCTAGCACCCCGACCAAAATCCATCCCTTCATCAGCTCAAACATCCTTCAGCAGTTGGGCACACACCCCGTAGATAATAGGGTGAAATCGTAACAGAGAGATCTCCATGGCCGATATTCTGTATCCCCTTCATGTTGCCGTCCAGGTAAGCGACTTAGCGACAGCAGAAACTTTCTATACGCAGGTGATCGGGCTGCAAAAGGTAGACCGGCAGCTCACGTTTCCAGGCGCTTGGTATCAGATCGGTGACTTTCAGCTACATCTCATTGTCAGCGAATGGGCCATCAATCCCGCCCGTGAAGAGAAATGGGGAAGACATCCTCACATCACCTTTGCCATTCATGATCTAGCGACTGTCAAGCAATCTCTGACCGAGCAGAGCATTCCTTTTCAAATGAGTTCATCCGGACGGGCCGCCCTATTCGTTAAAGATCCCGATGGCAATGTGGTAGAACTGCTGGAGGTTAGCCGTTGAAACCCGCCAATGGAGGGCGCAATCCTACGGCTTTCAATGAGTTTGCCCAGGTTATTTTCGATGAAAGCTTGGGCTTAATGATGACAGAGAAACGGCTTAGACGTCTTTTCGCAGCAATGTTATCTTGTTCATCGCTTTTAGAGAGCATTCTTCAACATGAGCGCCATCAGTCCGCTAACCCTGGCCAGCTACAAACCTTCCAAAAAGCCTCGAATGCTCGTGGTCGATGACGAGCCCGACAACTTGGATCTGCTGTATCGCACGTTTCGCCGCGACTTTAAAGTGCTGCGAGCAGAAAGCGGTGCGGAGGCGCTAAAAGTGCTCTCTAGTGAGGGCGAAGTGGCCGTGATCATCTCTGACCAGCGGATGCCGGAGATGAAGGGAACCGAGTTTTTAAGTAAGACTGTGCCGGACTTTCCAGATACCGTGCGGATTATTCTTACCGGCTTCACCGATGTAGAAGATTTGGTCGATGCGATTAACGCCGGACAGGTATATCGCTACATTACCAAGCCCTGGGACCCCGATGAGCTAAAGCATGTGGTAGAGCGGGCCTCAGAAACTTACGATCTGCTCAAGCAGCAAAGCGAGGAGCTACACCGCGCGGAGAAACAGTCCAAGCTGATGGTGACGATTGGGCAGCTCGCCAACCATGCTAAACCGGCCCCGGACGCGCTGGCGTTTTTAGCGAGTGGGTTTGCTCAGATATTGGCTGCTGATGCCTGCACGCTGGCGCTGAGCGAGGGTGATGTGGCGGGCTGCTATGGTTCGGCAGATGGGGCCATGACTCGGGCTAATGAATTGGTGAAAACAGCGATCGCCACTCAAACCACTCAATCAGCCGTCGGGATTCAATCCGAGCAAGCCTCGGCCAGCGACGCCCTTTATGCCGGTGGGACACAGTGCCATGTCGTTGCCCCAGTAACCTATCAGGGCCAGATACTAGCAGCCCTGTCGCTACAGTGGAACGCTGCTTACGCAACTGTCGGCGATGTTGTTCAGTTGCTGGATCTGCTAGTCCCTCAGCTCGCCCTGTGCCTGAAAGCTGTCGTGCTGTAGCCTGGAGGAGGTATCCCAGCTAAACCCCCATGACCCGCCCCGCACTTACCCACCGCACCCAGCCCGAGGCCGACCATATTCGTCAGCTCTTTGACCGAATCGCGCCTCAATATGACCAGCTTAACCAGGAGCTGAGCTTCGGGCTGCATCGGGTGTGGAAGCAAATGGCGGTGCGGTGGAGCGGCGCGGACGAGGGCATGAGCTGTCTGGATCTGTGCTGTGGCAGCGGCGATCTGGCTCTACTGCTCGCTCGTCGGGTCGGTGCGGCAGGGCAGGTGACCGGGGTTGACTTTGCCGCCAGACAGTTGGCGATCGCTGCCCAACGCTCCCCTCACTTACAGCCTCGCCTCACCTGGCGCGAAGCCGACGCCTTAGATCTCCCCTTTGCCGACGGCAGCTTCGACGCGGCGACCATAGCCTATGGCCTGCGCAATCTCACCGATATTCCCCAGGGCTTAAGCGAACTCAGCCGGGTGCTAAAGCCAGGTGCCAGCGCCGCGATTCTGGACTTTCACACACCGACAAATCCTCTGGTCAATCAGTTCCAACAATGGTACTTGAGCCATATTGTGGTGCCTACGGCAGAGCGCTTCGGACTGAGCGAGGAGTATGCTTATATCAGCCCTAGCGTAAATCGCTTTCCGCCGGG
>JBBQAC010000020.1:0-30763 GCA_038315915.1 Phormidesmidales cyanobacterium | reverse complement strand
TAAGCATGGTCGCCCAGTACGGTCTTAATGGCGGCAGTTTCATTGGGATCGTTGACGGGTGTGCTGGTGCCGTGGGCGTTGATGTAGCTAATGTCTGTTGGCGACAGATCACCGTCTTTCAAAGCCAAACGAATCGCGCGGGTAGCCCCTTCACCGCCAGGAGCCAAGCTGGTCATATGGTAGGCATCGCAGCTCATGCCGTAGCCCACCATCTCAGCGTAAATGCGAGCACCCCGACTCAAAGCGTGGTCGAGGTCTTCCAAGATTAAAATGCCGCAGCCTTCACCGAGGACAAAGCCATCGCGATCGCGATCAAAAGGCCGACTCGCATGGGCCGGATCGTCATTGCGCGTGGACATTGCTCGCGCCGACGAAAAGCCCGCAAAAGTCAGCGGCGTCACAGCCGACTCCGTGCCGCCGCAAATCATCGCCTGAGCGTAGCCGTTTTGCACCAGTCGAAAGGCATCGCCAATGGCGTTAGACCCAGCCGCGCAGGCCGTTACCGGGCAGGAATTTGGCCCCTTCGCGCCGGTTTGGATGGCCGTTAGCCCAGCGGCCATATTCGCGATCATCATCGGCACCATAAACGGGCTACAGCGACTTGGCCCCCGGTTGAGGTAAATCTCCTGCTGGTCTTCCATCACCTGAATGCCGCCTACCCCCGTGCCGATCATGACGCCAATTTGCTCGGCGTTGAGGTCGGTGATGGTCAGCTTGGCATCGGCTAGGGCCTGTTTGCTGGCAGCGATCGCAAAATGAGCAAACCGCGCCGCCCGTTTAGCGTCTTTACGATCCATATAGTCCAAAGGGTCAAACCCTCTGACTTCGCCAGCAATTTGGCTACCGTGCTGCGACGGGTCAAAGGCCGTAATCGTATCAATGCCATTCTTGCCGCTGATCAACCCCTGCCAATAGTCCTCCAGGGTATTGCCAATGGGCGTTATCGCACCCATACCGGTGATCACAACACGCTTTTTCTCTAAATTAGCCATATTTTTAAAAACAACGGGGGCTTCAGTTTGCCGGTTCGCGCTTCTAAACCTGATTTACCGCCCAAGCAAAAGTAAATGACAGGGGCCAGCAGGATGATGGTCAAAGAAGTACGTCGGCAAAACACGCCCTCAAAACCAGATCAAATGAGTAGCTGTGGCCCACCAGCTAACAATCGACCGCTACATTCGGTTAGCTAATATCCTAACAACTGTAGATTCTCACGGGCCCATCAGGGCGACTTAAGAAACTTTTCGCTTCAGACTAAGCTGCCTTCGCTTTAATAAAGTCAACCGCCGCCTGCACGGTGCTGATGCTCTCAGCCGATTCGTCAGGAATTTCAATGTCAAATTCTTCTTCTAACGCCATCACTAGCTCAACGGTATCTAGAGAATCAGCACCCAGATCGTTAGCAAAGTTGGCCTCTGGCTTCACCTCGGCTTCATCGACGCCAAGCTGCTCAGAAACAATTTTCTGAACCTTTCCTAAAATGTCATCACTCATTACTGTACTTACCTTAAAACAGCGGCAAAACGCGCAAAAAAAATCACCCAAACTGGTTCTACGCTCAGCAGATACCAAGCTTCAGATCTTCAGTTTAGGTTTTCTTATCTTATAGGAAAGCGTGACCCCTGATAGAGATGGCCTGTGCCACCTCCCGCAAAAAAGAGTAAAACTCCCGAAAAATATTACGTTCCATAAATTTTCATCCCCTTCTTTGCCGGATCTTTCATGCCACCGGGATAAACTGCAATTGGGTTGAAGAACCCTTGCTCGCCTATTGGCAGTGAGGGCAGCCTTTAGGCCGGTCTCTGGCGATTGGCAACCTTGCAATAATAATTCTGGAGTCTGTACTTCATGTCTCATTCAGTAAAGATTTACGATACCTGCATTGGCTGCACCCAGTGCGTCCGCGCCTGTCCTACAGACGTTTTGGAAATGGTGCCCTGGGATGGCTGTCGGGCTGGCCAAATTGCTTCCTCCCCTCGGACTGAAGACTGCGTTGGCTGCAAACGCTGTGAGACCGCCTGCCCCACCGACTTCCTCAGCATCCGTGTTTACCTCGGCGCTGAAACCACCCGCAGCATGGGCCTAGCCTACTAGAAGCCTGACTGCAAGCCTACGACTGGTGCCAATAGCCAGCCGCAGGTTTCCCTTTCATCAGAAAAATCCCCTGTCAAACTGTGCAAACACAGCTCCGGCAGGGGATTTTTTTGTCGCTAGCATGTTTTACTATTGCCGCGAACTGGCTCTCTTAAGCCTTGCGGCTAGAGGCTTGCGGCGACTTTCTTGACCGCGAATACGCTGCCGACCAGGCCAATGCTGGTACCGAGCCCAATCAGCGCCAAAGGCAGCAAAACGCCCTGCTGAGGCGTGAGCCGCAAGCCATCGATCAAAAATTCAATAAAGGCGGGCTGCTGGCTGGCCGATAGCGACTTGAGTCCGCTTTGCACGCTCAGCAGCAATGCCCAAGAGCTACTTGCGCCAACCAGTCCCAGCGCCGCCCCCTGAAGCAAAAATGGCAGATAAATCCAGCTACGGGTGGCCCCAACTAGCTGCATCACTTCGATTTCGTGCCGACGGGCGATCGCTATCAGTCGAATCGTCGTAGTGACTACCGCGATCGCCGTCAAACTTAGCAGGCTCACGACCATCAGGCTCACCCAGCGCAACCCCTGATTGAGATCCCGCAACTGCTGAATCACCTCACTGACGTAGAGCACATCACTGACGCCTGCCATACTTTTAAGCGTCTCCGCGAGCTGAGGCACTTCCTCTGCCTCTCTCGCTTTTACCTTCAGCTCATCCACCAGCGGATTGCCATTGAGCTGAGATGACGCATTAGAAACATCCGATAGACCCAAATCCGCCGTGAGCTGCTCCCAAGCCTGCTCTTTGCTCACCGACTCTACCGTGACGACCCCCGGCAGTTTCTGTACCTGATTGGCGAGGCTGCTGGCATCGACCCCACTTTCTAAATAGGTGGAGATCACGAGCTGAGAGCCAAATTGATTCAGCAGCCCTTCCACCTGCCAGCTCGCCTGCAAGCTGACGCCAAACAAAAACAGCAGTACCGTCATCGTGCTGATCGCAGCCCAGTTCATCCAGCCGCCTCGCCGCAAGCCTCGCATCGTCTCATGCAGGAGATAGTCAGTTTTAGTTAGCGATTTCAGCACGGCGACGCTCTACTTAAATTTATATAGCTCCCACGGCAGCAGCCTGGAGCGAACCGGCTTTAGTTTTCCCCTATCAAAGGGACTTGATACCAAGTTTTTGATAACTCATGGTTCTCTGATGCATTTGGTGGTTTCTTGAGAGAACCCTAAATACTGCTATTGGTTGTTTTCCCAAGGTTCAGCCGGGGCTGACTGCTGTTGAGGCGTCATTTGGGCAAAGTGCTTTCTGAGGAGACTATGAATAAATCGATAGCGTCCGCCGTTTCGTTGGATAAATCGATGCTTGACGGCATGTTCTAGGAATCGTTCGTAGTTCCAAGGTGTTTTGTCCTCTGTCGTCAGCAGTATGCGTAAGACAAAATGCTGGATAGCGGGTTGTAGCCCCCCAAAAACCAACCCGAAGCTTAACGTCCCAAACAGTCCTCCGAACATTCCCCCAAACAGCCCTCCAAGCAGCCCAAATATCAGCCCGCCCTTCAGTGCGAAGATCAGCTCGCTAATTGACCAGCCATTGAGTCCGAAAACTAACCCCATCAACCCTCCAAGCAGCCCGCTAACTAGCCCGCTGATCAGCCCGCTAGTCACTCCGAAAGTGAGTACGTTCTGAAGGCTTTTTCGAATACCCTGATTAGGCGATGTCTTTGACTGTATTAGCTCGTCGCTTAGCCCACCAATCAGTACGAAGCTCATTGCAAAACTCAGCCCAACGGTGAACGCGATAATAAACCACTGGACAATCAGCCCGCTAATCACCCCAAGAATTAGCCCGAGGAGCGGCCCAAGTATCAATTCTCGAAAGGGACGCCACTTCAGGTTTCCTACGGGCTTTATTTCACTCAGTCCGCCAATCAACCCGCAAATTAGCCCACAAATCAACCCGAAGATTAGCCCGTCGCTCAGCCCATTGCTCAGCCCATCACTCAGCCGAAAAATCAGTATAAAAATCAGCCAACTACTTACTCCACCACTCAGCCCGAGGATCGCTCCAGCAGTCAGTCTATACAATCGTCCCTGCCAGGCAGAATGTAACCAAGACGGCTGTAAATTTTCAATCAGGAATTCGGTCTCATGTCTTTGTTCAAGCTGCTTTGCTAGCCAGCAGAGATAGCGCTGAGTCTGCTCGGGCGTCTTTTCTCTTCCGGGTCTATAGGCTCCCTGACTATTAGGGTCGTGCAGTCGCTTTTGAATGTAAGCATCAAAAAGCGCTGACTGATCTCGAATTGCCTGCCCCTCATAGGCAACGACCAACATACCTAGAGATAAAGGCAATTGAGCCAGTTCCAATAGTTCAGGTTGCCGCTCTATGGCCTCCAAAAGGAGCACTTGATTCAAGTCGCCTAAGTATTGGCGGATCTGAGCGAATCCTATCGGCTGTAGGGAGATTATCCCTCTAAGCTGTCTAAACTGCTGCCCGCCTTGCTCATAGTCTTCTTGACGGCAGCAGACCAGTGCTGACAACGACCCGTATGACGCCAGAAAGTCTTCGAGGGCGGCAATACAAGCGTCTTGGTCAGGCCCGTCGAGTTCATCAAGCCCGTCTAAGAGCAGTAATATCTGGTTCGGTTGCACCCATTGGTTCCGTTGTGCCGACTGATTCTGCTGCACCCACTGGTGAGCTAGCTTTTTAGCGTGCTGATTAGAGACACCATATGCCTTCTGTAGTTGCTCTCTCAGCCATTCGAGCATCGGTGTACCCAGTGTCCAACTCGACAGCTCAAAAAGGATAGGGATAGGTTGGCTGTTGTCTTCAATCGCCTCCTCTACTAACCGCTGCGCCACCATCAAGAGTTCAGTGGTTTTCCCCGCTCCTGGCTCCCCCAGAACCAGTAAGCGTTTGCCGATGTCGTCTCGGTGAAAGATGCGATAGGTCTGCTCCCCTGCGGGAACCGGCGCTATTTCCTGATTATTATCGAAGAATGCAACGTCCCTTTTAATCAGGCTATCTAAGGGCCGTACCGGTTCTGGTTCAATCCCGGCTAGCTCATCTGCCCGCTGTCCGACCTGCTGCCGCTGTTCCTTGCCCGCTAAATCGACCCTGACTAGATTGTGGAGCGAACCTTCAAGGCGCTGAGCAATATCCCGTTTCATTCGCTTGAGCAGCGCTGCCCTCAGCGTTAGCAACTGATGTTCAGACAGTGCCGTCTCAGCCCAACTGAAATCCTTGCTCATGGTTCGCTGGTTTATCGGGTAGTTCTACAAAATCCAGAAACGCGCTACAGATGATGGTATTTGGCTCATGCTTAACTCAGCAGCCATACAGCGAGGAAAATCGTAGCGTTCTATCCATACTATCAATTGCCTGAAAACCCATTGCTTCCGTAGCATTTCTGAAACTCTTAATATCTTGATCGAACGATAAGTGATAAATGCCTATTCATCAGGCGGGCTGATAGGATGGCAGCATTATTTCGCTAGTTCTGTATCTCGAAGCGAGTGTGAGTTGTTACAATAAAAATGTCACCGCGAATACCTATTGCGCGAATACGCCGATAAGCGTCTTAACCTATTCAAATCACTATGCCCGCAGTCATCGAAGTCGAAAAGAAAAAACTCAAGAAGTCACCCCTGACCATTTCTCACTTGGGCGATCGCGTCCTGCGTCAGCCTGCCAAACGGGTCTCTAAAATAGACAACGACCTGCGCGAGCTAGTCCGTCAAATGCTGCAAACGATGTACAGCGAAGACGGCATTGGTCTGGCAGCGCCCCAGGTAGCGGTGAATAAGCAACTGCTGGTAGTAGACGGCGATCCTGAGAATGCGGCCACGCCTCCCCTAGTATTGATTAACCCCAAAATCACCCGCTATAGTGATGAACTGGCCAAAGGTCAAGAAGGCTGTTTAAGCATTCCAGGTGTCTATTTAGACGTGGTGCGTCCGGAGGCAATTGAAGTGAGCTTTAAAGATGAAACCGGTCGGCCTCGCAAGTTAAAGGTCAATGACTTGGTAGCTCGCGTAATCCAGCACGAGATGGATCACCTCAACGGCGTGATGTTTGTAGACCGGGTGGAGAATGCGATCGCGCTCAATCAAGAGCTGCAAAAGCATGGCTTCTCCGTCAAAGATGTCAGCAAGGTAAGCTGAAGCTGTTGCTCTGTGCTAGTAAGCTCAAATACAACTCTGGAGAAAAAACTGTGACTCCCAAAAGTGGTGCCTATTTAGGGGTAGCTTGTTTGACGGCGATCGCTGCCGTCGGCTCGATGTTTGAGCTGTCATCAGGCGACCCTGACTGGGGTACTGCCCCAACTGCAATTATTCTGGCCTTGAGCATTCCGGCTGGCATTTTATCCTTCATTGCCGCCGTCAAAGATGCCAGGGCAAACATGCAATAGCCGCGACGCTATCGTCGATCTATGAGAACGCCTCGATTTGTACAGGTCAAATCGAGGCGTTTTTTACGTTGGGCCGATATTCAGCCCCCTATGAGATCAGACGACTGAATTACTCATATAGCCAGGGCTTCATAGCTGGCTCCCAACTGCAAAGCTCCCCTTCACCAAACCATAGCTTGATCTCGTCTTGAGCAGTCTCAGGCGCGTCGGAGCCGTGAATGAGGTTGCGGCCAATGGTCATGCCGTAGTCGCCCCGAATAGTGCCCGGCTCAGCCTCCAAAGGATTCGTCGCCCCAATCAGCTTACGGGCAGAGGCGATCACCCCATCACCTTCCCAAACCATTGCCACCACTGGCGCAGACACAATGTACTCAACCAACCCTTTGAAAAAAGGACGCTCCTTGTGAACGGCATAGTGCGCTTCGGCTAGCTCTCGCGAAACGGCCATTTGCTTGAGCCCAACTAGCGTAAACCCCTTCGCCTCAAACTTGCCGACAATGCTGCCAACCAAACCGCGCTGTACGCCGTCAGGCTTGATCATGATGAAACTCTTTTCCAAGGCTAAGTGCTCCTTAAATGCGTCTTTCAAATGAACCTTCCCTATGCTCAGGAACTAAGGTCGCTTTGTAAAGCCCCTTTAGGAAACTGCTGAAGAAAACTGCTTTGCTTTTTTATCCGCGTACCGCCGGTACGTCTATAGTCACAGTGCCGTCGGGAGCTTCATTGGCCCTGCCCCGGATTTCCGGTGACTGTGCCGCATCCGCCTTCACCTGGGGGGCTAAGGCGCTGTCTTGACCGGCCTGCCCAGCAGCGTTGCGCTTTAGATCGCGTTGGGAAAGCTGGCGCAAGGTTCTAATTTGTTTGGCATTGGCCCAGGCTGTCTGCGCTTTCTCGGCGCGAACTCTCTCAGCACTGACCTGATCGGCGTAAGTCCAGGGTGCTACGGGAGGGGTTGGTCGAGGCGATCGCTCAGACTCACCGCGAACAGCCGCCAAGTTGAAAACGTAAATAATGTCGCCTTGTACAGTAGTCTCAAAATAAGCCGAAAAGGCTTGCGTTTGCGCGTTGAGATAGCTTTGAGCGGCCACTCCCTCAATTTTGGCAAACATCGCAAAATCTAAAACGCTGATGCGTCCCTGCTGCCGCTGCAATAGCTGGTAAAACTTAGCGTTGAGCTGAGCCTGCTGCCGCTGCCGTTTTCGCTGCTGCTGCTGCCACTGTCGCCATAGCCAATAGCCGCCCGCTCCGATTCCAGCTATTAGCAGCACCGGCAGCAGCAGCCGCAAGAGTAAAACCACAACCAGGCTCAGCAAAGCCAGCCCTAAAACTAGGCGAGATTTGATCTCTAGGTCGTAACGAGGGGGCATCGCAATTCTTCAAGTTGTGCGGTAGTTCATCAGGTACGTAGCTCAAGCGATCGGCTCAGATGCCTCATACCTATTCAAAAAGCTGCCCCTGTACTCTAATCGTAAGGGCGAATATTGGCTACTGATTTTATTTGTTTTTATCACTTGTTTTTGTTACTGAGGCCACTGGAACGATGACGGCAATTACTCAAGCTGCTATTTGCCATTGATCGCTTCATTCGCAAAAATTCTGTAGGCAGCGATCGCGAGTCTCTCCAGGTCTTCATCCAGCAAGGGTGGCCAGACGACTCTATCGGCGCGAGCAGCAGCAAACAAGTTACGGCTCTCATAGGCCACCAAAAACAGCGAATGGGCCAGTTCTCTATCGAGTGACGAGGCGAGCTGCAAGTGGTTATGAATCACCTTTAGCGCCAGCAGCAGCGAAGTGACCTGTCCGGGCACGGGGGGCTGTCCGCGACGTAACCTGCCTAAAAAAGTATCGCCAGTTTCGTAGGCTGGCAAAGTCTGGTCGGCGAGGAGCTGACGAGCGGTTTTGAAATCCATCTGTCTGAGCGCCTACAGAAAACTTCTCGAAACAATTTTGAATGCTAAAAACTAAACGCTTCAAAACAACGGCTGTCACGATAGCCGCACCAGCCGGGCATTCTTTAGCTATCTAATCAAAACCCGTTGAAGTGATTTAGGCAAGCTTTACAGAGAATTTATCGTTCGGTAACTCAGCCAGCAAAAAACCACGTCAGACTGGTGAGGCTATGGCTGATATCACAATGCTTTACGCTGGCTACGCGCTGGTATGCCACTTTGAAACTCTATGATTCCTTCTCCAGTCTCTGCGCCCATTCCATTTGTTGACCTTTCCTGGCAGCATCGCCCGCTTCAGGCCGATATTTTAGCAGTGGTAGAAGCGACCATCAGTCAGGGTGACTATGTCCTGGGCCGAGCCGTCACTGAATTCGAAGCCGCTTTTGCCGAAGCTTGCCAGACGGCCTGTGGCGTCGGCGTGGGTTGCGGCACCGACGCGATCGCCCTCGGACTAAGAGCTTGCGGGATCTGCGCTGGCGACGAGATCATCCTACCAGCCAATACCTTTGTCGCGACCCTAATTGGCATTGTTCGAGCGGGTGCCAAGCCCGTATTTGTCGATTGCGACCCGGATACTGCGCTGATCGATCTGGTGGCGGCAGAATGTGCCATCACCCATAAGACTCGGGCGATTATGCCGGTACATCTTTACGGCCAGATGGTGTCACCGAGCGCCCTGATAGATTTGGCCAAGCGCTACAGCCTGATCATTTTTGAAGACGCTGCCCAGGCTCATTTGGCTGAGCGCGAAGGCTACCGGGCAGGCTCGATTGGGCTCGCCGCCGCCTTCAGCTTTTATCCCAGCAAAAACCTGGGCGCTTTGGGCGATGGGGGAATGCTCGTGACCCAGCAGGCTTTAGTCGCGCAAACGGTGCGATCGCTGCGCAACTACGGCGCGACCCGCAAATACTTTCACACGGATCCCGGTGGCACCAACAGCCGGTTAGATACCATACAAGCAGGTGTGCTTAAGATTAAGCTGCCTCGCCTACCCGCGTGGAACCGCGATCGCAACCGGCTAGCGGCTTATTACGACCACCTACTTGCACCGCTGGCAGACTACGGCCTTTGCCCGGTCAAAAACGACAGCGCTCAGGGCCACGTATATCATCTATATGTAGTGCGCGTTACCCCTGACTGCCCGATTGATCGCACTCGCCTACAGCTAGAGCTGAACGGGCAAGATATTCAAACCGGCATTCACTATCCCACCCCTTGCCACCTGCAACCCGCGTTCCAGTCGCTAGGCCATCGTCCGGGCGACTTTCCCCATGCCGAAGCGCTCAGTCAAGAAATTTTATCCCTACCGATGTATCCCGGCCTCACCACTGAGCAAATTGACCGGGTCGTGAGCGCGATCACCTCAGCCGTTAAGTCCGCGAAAATCCAACCGGTCTGCCCCTAATCTCCCTCTTCTTCCGCCATGCTGACCTCCAAACTTAGAACCCAGCCGCCCCTTGAAGGCATCATCCTCGGACTCGTCGGCATCCTCTACGCGCCGCTGCTCTGGCACTGGGTAGACGGCTGGCTTAACAAATCTATCAGCATCCAGCACGAGTATTTCAGCCACGGGCTGTTAGGCATTCCCTTTGCGGCTTACCTGGTTTGGGAGCAGCGATCGCGCTGGCAGTCCACCGCTGGCAAGCCACACTGGCTAGCTGTGCCGCTTTTGCTAATAGCCGCCACCTTCTACAACAGCGGCCTGGTCGACTTGATGAACTTGTCCCTGCCCCTCCTGCTAGCCGGATTGCTGTTAGCGCTTAAGGGCTTTGCCGGATTTCGCCTATATGCCTTCCCCTGGGTGCTGGTGCTGCTGTCTACACCGACTCAACTGCCTTACCTGATAGAGCCGTATATTCTGCCGCTACAAAGCTTTATCGCCTCTGTCGCGGGCTTCATTTTGCTTCAGTTTGATGTCAACGTGCAGGTCGATGGCATCTACTTGTCAGTGAACAATCAACTCGTCGAAGTAGCCCCTCACTGCGCGGGCCTGAAAATGCTGTTTACCAGCCTTTATATGGGTTTGATTTTGACCTACTGGACAGGGCTGAACCGCTCCAGGCTCAGAACGGCCTTATTTTTTATTGGCATCATTGGTATCAGCGTTGTTGGCAATATCATTCGCAATGCTACCCTTACCTTCTTTCATGGGGCCCAAATGACAGCCGCCTTTAACTGGCTCCATGAGAGCTGGGGCGGCGATCTCTACTCGGCAGCAATGCTGGGAATGCTGATTGTGCTCATTCAGCTCCTGGAACGCTACGTGCCGACTACGCTAAACATAGGTGCGGCCTCTGCGACAGCCCAGCCTGATTCAGAGTCTGGCAGCAGTAGCCCCGTGCCTAACGGAAAGCCTAGCCGCGATTACTTTTAGTGAGATTTTCTCCCGTGCCTTCCTCTCCCGTGCCTGGAAAACGGTCTAACTATCTGACCGTCAAGCTTATTGTCGTCTCTATCCTGGCTCTGTTTGTAGCCGTGAGCGCCATACCCCAATACGCCTCTAGTTGGCCCTGGGCTACGCCTCCTAAGTTAGCGCAGACTACTCGTTCAGCCCTTCAAGCTATTCCTGCTCAGGGTATTGTCCTGTCGGGATGGACTACCGACGGACAAGACAAAACAAAGTTGGGCGGGCACACCTGGTCTATTCAGCAGTTATCGACGCCAGCGGATGCTGCCAGCCCTCCAGATCAGCCTATTTCCGCTGCCTTTTTATTGCTGCGTCCTCAAACCTACGAAGACGACCAGCCGGAAGTAGAGTGGCTGGATATCAAAAGTTCTCAGCACTGGACGACAGATTCTTACCAAACCCTCTCCTTTGAGGTGCCCGCCGCCAGCTCAAAAAATACCAAAACCATCCGGATCAATAGCGACTTCTTCCGTGCATGGAGTCAGGGCCAAACCTACGCTGTTTTGCAGTGGTACGCTTGGCCCACAGGAGGAAGTCCTTCGGTTGCAAGCTGGTTCTGGGCAGATCAAAAACGCCAGTGGCAGCAGTACCGCAGAATGCCCTGGGTAGCGGTGAGTCTTTGGCTACCGATTGCCCCGCTAAGTGACATTGCACCGCACGAGGCGATCGCAGTCTCTATCGGTAAAGACATTCACCAAACGCTCTTAGAGACAGTCTTTAAGCAGGTGTCGGCCCATCTGCCCAATCTTAAGGCCGCTGACGAAGCTTAACGCGCTATTTTTAAAGGCACAGCGCCTAAACTTGAACGGAGAGCCTCACTGCTTCATCCATTCAGTCTCAGCGTTGCCATCATTTGTACTTTACATAGATCCAATGTTATAGAGCCAATGTTGAGCTTAGAAAAAGATTCGTTGATGTTTGTTTTTTGACCTTATGTTTACGTAGGTTCCTGGGATACAGTGGCTGTAGATGCCTTTGCAACACTCCAATAGCATTAGAACTCAGCGGTTATGAATAATAGTCTATTCAGCTCTAATATCATCTCTTCGTGTCGGTTACTTCAGCCCTCTCAGTCGGGCAGAACTCGCCGATGGTCAGGAGAATTGGCCGGTACGCTGTGCCTACTGAGTATTGTAGGCAGTACCCTGCCTACCTACGCTCAAGATAGCTTACCTGTTTTACCACCGCCCGCTGAGCAGGCAATGCCCGCTATTGAGCAGCCCCCTACGCCGACCGAGGTAAGCCCATCCGGCCCAGCGGCTCGCCCACCAGAACCCGCCGAAGAACTGGGTTCTGGTGGGCAGGTGCCGACTATACCGCCTCAAACAGACCCTCGATTTGAGCGATCGCTGACGGTTCCTAACACCGTCGTCAGGCCCTCTGATCTGCAGCCCGCCTTCGATAACTATCATCTGGGCCCCGGTGACTCAATTTTTGTCAGCGTGCAGCGCTATCCAGACTTAGGCTTTCAAGCGACTCTCGATTTGCAGGGCAACATCATTGTGCCCATCCAGGGTGCCGTCCCCTTTGACGGACTTACATTAGGCGAGGCAGAAGACCGTCTGCGCCTGATTTATAACCAGTACGTTGTGATCCGTGAAGCTCGCGATGTCGCGATCACGCTGGTCGCTCAGCGCGGCGTTGAGGTCACTATTTTGGGCTCGGTTCAGCGGCCCGGATTTTATCCCTTAGCCGATCCTACTGTCGCGACCGCACTGCTGACCGCTGGTGGAGCGACTCGAACCTCTGACCTGCGGTCTATTCAAATTCAGCGACAGATACGACGTAACGGGATCATTACTGAAGAAATTGTGAACGTCGACTTGTTCACGCCGCTCAAAAAGGGCAGTCCTCTGCCGGATGTTCGTCTAGAAGACGGTGATGTTGTAGTTATTCCAGAGCTAGATCCCAGCGAACTCAGCGAGTACGACCGCTATCTGGTAGCTCGCTCCACACTGGCTCAGCCTATTATAAACGTGCGATTTCTCAATTATGCTGGCGGACGAGGTGGCGTCGGCACGCTCAACTTGAACAACGGCAGCACGTTCATTGATGCGGTTTCTTTGCTAGGTATTAACATCGAATCCGCCAACCTGGGTAGTGTTGGGCTCATTCGCTTTGATCCTGAAACAGGGCGGGCGGTGACTCTGAGCTTGGATGCGGGTTCGGCCATTCGAGGAGACATCACCCAAAACCCGCCGCTGGAAGATAGCGATGTGATCGTGGTTGGTCGTAACCTACTCGGTCGGCTGTCGTTTGCACTGGAGACCATTACTCAACCCTTTAGGGACGTTTTCGGGTTTACTGACTTTCTTGATAACTTTGGGAATAACAACAACAACTAGCTTTTACCAGTATCGCCAAATCACTCAAGGTTGAGCTTATGTAATTGATTACTAAGTATCAAAAATTACCGAGACCTAGGCTGTTAGGACTTCCACCCTTTTCACCGCTCGCTCACTAAAACTTTAGAAGTAGAACTATGGCATCCCCCTTTATCAAACGCTATTTGCTTGCGCTAAACCGCTATAAGTGGCCGGGCCTGTTCACTTTTTTGTCTATTTTAGGGGCTTCTAGCGTCTTTGCCTTTCAACCGGAACCACCACCAACCTATGACTCAGAGGCGGTGCTAGTCGACAACTCGCCGCTGGTTGTTTTTTCAGATACCGGTAATCAGCTACAGACCCAGGGCCGTAGCCAAATTACTGAGGATCGGCTGCTGTCGGATGTTTTGCTCAATGATGTCTCTGCCAATTTAGCCGCGCGTGGAATTGACATTGCACCCCGGCAGATTGCGGACAACACGCAGATAGGGATTGATTCTTCTGAATCAGATAAGGGCCGCAACATCACCAATCAAACAGTGACGGTACGTTTCTCGGGCCCTGATCCTGCCGTTACTGAAGCGGTCATGAATGCTATGGTTCCGGCCATGATAGAACTCAGTAAAATCAACAACAGAGGCAGACTTCAAGCCATTACCGAAGAATTGGATCAGCGTTTGCCGACGATTGAATCTGACTTACGCGAGGCTGAACAGGCGCTAGAGGCTTACGACCGAATCGAGGGTCCTGCTATTCAAGCTTCTATTGACGGCAGCTTGCTCGGGGCGATTTCAGGCAGTCAGGAGCAGTTGCGAAGCAATCAAATCACGCTGGCCGGAATCGAAGCGCAGATGCGTAACCTGCAGTCTCAGCTCGGGATGACGCCTGAGCAGGCATACGCTTCATCGGCGCTGAGCGCTGATCCGCTGATTGCCCAACTGCGGGCGCAGATTTCTGAAGCTGAAACTCAAATGACTTTGCTGCGAAGCCAGGGCCTGCGAGAGCAGCATCCTAGTATTGTGGAACTGCGAGATAATCTGGTGGCTTACGATCAGCTTCTACGACAGCGGGCATCTGAGGTGATTGGCGGATCTGGCAGTGGTAATGTCCCCATACCTAGCGGTAGCCAGGTGCGCCAGGATAGCAGTTTAGATCCCGCGCGGGCTGCTTTGGCTAACCAGCTTGTCACACTCGATACTCAGCGAGATGCTATTCTCTCACAGCAGCAGGTAATCGGTCAGTCGGCTCAGGGGCTCAGACAGCAGTACGCTAGCTTACCGAACAAACAGTTAGAGCGCAACCGGCTGGAATATCAAGTGGGTCTACGCCGGGCCTTGTACGACCGATTACAGGCGAGCCGGGTCGATGCTGAAGCGGCGCAGGCTGAAACAGTGAGCAGTTTAACGATAGATAAGCCAACGTTTACTAAGGAAAAAACAGAAGAACAGACCCCGCCAATCGTTATTTTGCTGGCAGGCGCGGCAATTGGCCTAGTCGCGGCTGGTGGCTTGGTCTATCTATTAGATATGCTAGATGGAACGGTGCGCACCACAGAGGAGCTAGAAGCGCTGCTGCAAGCTCAAGAAGTACCCGTACTGGGAATAATCCCGGTCATGAAGACGCGGTCTGCCAGAGCCGTTCCTGTCCTGGTACAGCCTGATGCTATTTACCACAGTAGCTACGAGCGTTTTTTGAGCCGCTTGCGGTTGGTAGGTACTGAAGAGAGTTCGATTGGCCCTCGGATGATTGTGCTCACAAGTACCCGCGATCAGGAAGGGAAGAGTGTGAGCGCTTATAACTTGGCGATCGCCTCCGCCCGTGCTGGTCGGCGCACCCTCCTAGTAGAAGCCGATTTGCGCTCGGTTTCTAAAGCTGAAATTTTGGGACTAATGGCCAATTCTCAGGCTGTTTTAGAGCCCCTGCGCTACTACGGTGGCCAAATTGGCGACAATACGCAGATGGTCGCTCAAGTCGAAAATCTGTATGTTTGCCCGTCGCCGGGACCCCAAAGGCAACCGGCTGGGATCATCGAATCTAGCGAAATGCAGCGTTTCCTTAAAGATGCTCGCGCTCGCTTCGACATGGTGATCTTAGATACGCCTTCGCTTACTCGCTGTGACGATGCGCTCTTGTTGGAAGACCAAACCGATGGCCTTGTACTGGTCACCCGACCGGGTATCACTGAGAAAGCCGTTTTGGATACTGCCGTTGAGGAACTGGAGATGAGCGACGATGTCAGGCTCTTGGGGGCTGTAATCAATGCCGCCAGGATTGATATCAATAAAGGGCAAGCGCTTGCCGATGAGACAGAAGTTGAGACAGTTGAGCTGCCTTCGGAACCAGAGTTTAGCGGGGCTTCGGGGGGGAGAGTGAATTTTTAGAGCGTATGGCTGTAGAAGGATTCATCCCCGTCGTAGGGTAAGGTAGAGCGCAGAGCTCCGGCTTGCTGAATTCTTGAAACTTTTAAAAACATGACAACTTACTACTATGTGGTGGCTAGTCAGCGCTTTTTGCTGGAGGAAGAGCCTTTTGAGGAGGTACTGACAGAGCGCTATCGCTATTATCAGGCGCGGGAGAAAGAGATTGATTTTTGGTTGGTCAAGCAGCCTGCTTTCTTAGCAGCGCCTGAGCTAGCGGAGGTGAAAGCAAAGTGTCCCCAGCCGGCAGCAGCAGTGATTTCTACCGATAAAACGTTTGTAACCTGGCTCAAGCTGCGTCTAGAATATGTGGCGATGGGGGAATTTGAAGCACCGTCGGCTGCGATCCCCGACCCGCTTGCCTCTTTAGAAACGGCAGTCTGAGAGCTGTTCGACTTTTCTTGGATGGTTCATCGCCAGATATTCATCGGAGGCATCTGTGCCTCCCCATCTCCTGAGACCACTCATGCTACTTTCTGATCGTCTGTCTTTAGCTGCCTGCTTACTCGGCGTTGGACTAAGCTACCCGCTGATTTCGACCCGAGCGATCGCTCAAACCAACCTGCCGACCTGCCCTGCGCCCGCTAGCCAGGAATACTTACTGTTAGTGCGGGGCAACACAGCAGCCGACCGTGAGCGGATTGCCTCAGTATTACCAGCTGATAATACGGTGCTGATTTGCGACTATCTCAATGAAGTCTTAGTGCGTGCTGGCGGCTTTACCAGTCTTGAGACTGCCAATGCCTGGGCTGCTTACATGACCACGGTGGAGGGCTTTGAAAGCTTTGTTGCCAGACCGGTAGCAGAGGCATCGGTTACAGAGCAGCCGGTTACAGAGCAGCCGGTTACAGAGCAACCGGTAAATCCGCCGGTAGCTGAAGGGACGGTAGCAAGCAGCGGTGGTGGTGGCTATCAGCCTCAGCGGCTAGCGACTGGCTACGCAGTACTGGTTGATTTTGGCGATCGCCCAGAAATCGCTGCGACCGTAGGCCAAATTGCGACTCCTGTAGGATTAGCAGTCTATCAGCAGCGTGCCTATCTACTAGCTGAGTACACCCAGGATGCAGCAGTTGCTGAGGCCACCTTACAGCGCCTTAGCAACGCTCAACTATCGGCAGTGGTCGTCGACGCGCAGCAAGTTGTGCAGATGACGGCGAACGTTGTCCGTTAAGCGGCTGGAGCCGCGAGCCAAGCAACCAATACGCCAAGCGCCGAGCCGACAATCACTTGAAAAGGGGTGTGACCCAACAGTTCTTTAAGGCGGTCTTGATTGAACTCGGAATGTTCTTGAAAAAGCTCGTCTAGAATTTGATTGAGAACTTTGGCCTGCTTTCCAGCTGCCTGACGCACCCCGGCGGCATCATACATGACGATGACGGCAAAAACAGAGGTCACAGCAAAGGCAGGTGTGTTCCAGCCGATGGTTTGCCCCACACCGCAGGCTAAAGCGGTCACCAACGCCGAGTGCGCACTGGGCATTCCACCCGTTTCGACTAGTACCCGAGGATTGATAGAGCGATGCTGGGCGAATTCAAATATGAGCTTAAAGGCTTGAGCAGCGATACAGGCAACAAGGGCTACCCAGAGTACGTGATTTTCAAAAATTTGGTTGAAGTCCTGCATGGGTCAGTGGTACGAGCCAGTAATACCGGCCAGGGAAGAGTTGACGAGAGCAAAGGTCGAATCGGTCAATGGGTGCGGGCGGTAATGTAGCGGGCGATCGCTCTCAAAGGCTGCGCACGCTGATCGAAATCGGCCAGTTCGGCAATGGCTTCATCGACGAGCTGCTGTGCTTTGCGCTGAGAGGCTTCTAGTCCCCATAAGCTAGGATAGGTGGCTTTTTGAGCAGCAACGTCTTTGCCGACTGACTTACCCAGCGTTTCGGCAGTAGAGGTGATGTCGAGCACATCGTCGACGATCTGAAAGGCCAAACCAATCCGTTGGGCATATCGGCTCAAGCTGTCAATAGCGCTTTGGTCAGCGCCAGCTAAAATAGCGCCAGCAGTCACCGATACCTCCAGCAAAGCCGCCGTTTTATGCAGGTGAATATAAGTCAAGGTGCCTTCGTCTATAGTCTTACCTTCAGAGGCCAAATCGACAATTTGCCCGCCGACCAGACCCGCTGCGCCCACCGCTTTGGCTAGCTGCGCAATCACCCGTAAAACTTGCTGGGGCTGTGCGCCGTCAATCTGACTTTGAGCAGTTGGCTCAATCTGAGGCGTCTGCGTGGCAATGTATTCAAAGGCGTAGGTCAGCAGGGCGTCTCCCGCGAGCACCGCTACATCTTCGCCGTAAACTTTATGGTTGGTGAGTTTGCCTCGCCGGTAGTCGTCGTTGTCCATCGCTGGCAGGTCGTCATGAATTAGCGACATGGTATGTACCATTTCCAGCGCGCAGGCAGTCGGTAGGGCTACCGCCGCTGATACCCCTATCATCTCACAGGTGGTCAGGCACAAAATAGGTCTGAGCCGCTTGCCGCCTGCCAACAGTGAGTAGCGCATTGCTTCATAAATTTGCTCGGGATAGACTACGCCCAAGGCAGCGTCCAGGGCCGTTTCAACTTGAGTGCGGCGCTCGGCTAAATAGCTTTTGAGATCAAACGTGCGGGGGCTATTGATATTTGTAGTCACCATGGGAGGCCGGTAGGGAAAAGATCAGTAGGGAGAGAGAACAGGGAGATTGCGGTATCTGCCGAACCGGTGGGGTCGGAACCGGAAGGGTTAGGTTTGCGCCTCAGGCTGAATCTGGAGGCGATCGCAATAGCTCATGATCGTATTCTCCAGCAGCATGGCGACCGTCATCGGCCCAATTCCACCCGGCACAGGCGTAATTGCCCCGGCAATGGGTTCGACCGCAGCAAAATCAACGTCCCCTACCAACTTAGAGCGACCGGTCTCTGGATCGGTAATTCGGTTGATGCCCACGTCGATTACCGTAGCACCCGGCTTGACCATGTCTTTACCTACAAAGTTAGGAACGCCGATAGCTGCTATTAGAATATCGGCTGAGTGGGTCAATTCGGACAATTTTTGTGATTTTGAATGGGCCATCGTGGGGGTGGCGTTGGCCGCTAGTAGCATCAGTCCCATTGGTTTGCCCACCAAAATGCTGCGACCGAGCACCACCGCCGTCTTTCCTGATAGCGGGATCTGGTAAGCCTCTAGCAGCCGCATAATGCCCGCTGGTGTGCAGCTACGCAGTCCGGGTTCACCTCTGAGCAGCCGCCCGAGATTGATCGGATGCAGGCCGTCTACGTCCTTATCTGGATCGATTAAGTTGAGTAGCTCAGTCGCCGCTAGCGGCGCTGGCAGAGGAAGCTGTAAGAGAATACCGTCTACCTGAGGGTTTTGATTGAGCGCCAGGATTTCGGCAGCGATCGCAGCTTGTGAGCTATGAGCTGGTAAATGCTTGCCCAAAGAAGCAATGCCCACTCGCTCGCAGGCGATTTCTTTATTGCGGACGTAAGCCGCACTTGCCGGGTTGTCGCCCACCATTAGCACGGCCAGACCGGGCGCTCTGCCATAGCGCTGCTGCCAGCGATGAACAGCGCTAGCACGGTCAGTTTGAATTTGCTTTGCAAGCGCTTTCCCGTCGAGAATCTGAGCCATAATGTTAAGATACGCTACTGCCCTTGCCCGCGCCAGATATAGCCACTCAGCAGTGTAAACCAGGGCGGCTCCTCAAGAGACACCCGATAATGAGCGTTCTAAATGAGCCTGGCAGCAACAGCCAGCAGCCAGTGCGATGGACTGAGGTGTTGACGCTCAAGGACTGAAACCAGATTACCAAAGCAGCGTAGAAAAAATTAATGAGATGTTCCTTCGACCCGATGCCGGGATACTTTTAGCTGGATAGCGGAGAAGGAACCCGTACAATTTGCAGAAATGATGGCCATGGTTATAAGGATTCCAATGAAAGCTCAGATCAAACCCTGTCTTTTTGGCTTGCTGCTGAGTGGCCTGGTTTTAGCTGGTTGCGCGGCTTCTGAAAATAGCTCTGTCTCCGCATTGAAGGCCGATCAGCAAGCCAATCCTGCGCCCTTGCAGCCACTCTCCGAACGGCAGACTGGTCAGCCGGTTGTCAGTATTGATTCGATCAAGAGTGACCAGGCAGATGAGACGGTTGCGATCGCAGGCAATATCACCCAGCGAGTCGCCCTATTAGAAGGCTGGCTGTATCAAGTGCAAGATCAGACCGGCAGTGTGTGGGTAGTTGCTCGTGGTTCTGAACCTGAGATCGGCCAGTCGGCTCTGATCGAAGGCACTGTGCGCTATGAAGCCATCGTCGTAGACAGCATCGACGCGGGCGAGGTCTATTTGGAAGAGCAAGCCTATTTGCCCGGTGAGGGTTAGCGCGGATGCCTGCCTATGGGGAACATGCCATTACCAACGCCAGTTTTGCTCAAATTGATCGAGAAGTCGGGGATCACAGCTTTACTGCTGCCGAATATGCGATTGTGCGACGGGTCATTCATACGACGGCTGATTTTGAATTTAAGCGGCTAATCCGGTTTAGCGGTGAGCCTATTGAGGCCGCTGATCGGGCGCTACGGCAAGGCCAGTCGGTCGTCACAGATGTTTCTATGGTGGCAGCAGGCATCGTTACCGTGATGGCCAAAACCTGGCAGGCTCCGGTAACGGTAGCGGTGCAGTGCGTCGATAGGAGTGCAGTCCCAGAAATGAATGAAGGTCACACCCGCAGTGCTCAGGGTATGGAGATCTGCGCTTTGCAGCAGCCGGGGGCTATTTTTGCGGTGGGCAATGCCCCAACAGCGCTGCTAACACTATGTAAGGGGATTGCTGAGGGTAAGTGGCGACCAGCTTTGGTGATTGGGGCACCGGTGGGCTTTATCAACGTGGTGGAATCTAAGCAGGCGCTAGCGGCACTAGCGGTACCTCATATTTTGGTGGCGGGCCGGAAAGGGGGATCGGCGGTGGCGGCGGCGATTTTGAATGCGCTGATGATTGGGGCGTGGGAGAAGTCACCGTGAGCAGTTCTGCCCAGTTGTCTGGCGAAACGCTCATTCATGTGGTGGGTGTCGGGCTGTCAGGGCGAGCTAGCCTACCGCCACCGCTGCTGAATTTGGTGGAGTCGGCCACGCTTTTGATCGGTGCTCAACGTCATTTGAACGCTTTCAACGATTTGCCGACTGAAGCCTGGCCGCTGGGCAACTTTACTCAGGTGTTTGATCGGCTGCGATCGCGCTTGGCCTCCGACCCGCATACCCAAGTGGTAGTGCTCGCTTCTGGCGATCCGCTATTTTTTGGCATCGGTCGGCTGCTGCTAGCGGCGTTCCCACCTGAGCAGCTCGTCTTTCATCCGCAGGTCAGCGCGATTCAGCAAGCCTTTAGCCGTCTTAAGCTGCCCTGGCAAGATGCCACGCTAATCAGCGTTCATGGCCGGGACGAGTCGCTGCTGGTGCGGGCGCTGAAGGGGGGTGATCATAAGATTGCTGTACTTACCGATGGGGTGCTGACCCCGAGCGCGATCGCCCAACTCATGAGCGCCCTTGACCTGCCTGTAAGCTACCGGTTGTGGGTCTGCGAAAATTTGGGAGCGGACAGCGAACGGCTAAGCGTATACGAGCCCGGTGAGCTGCTCTCACAATCTTTCGCGCCTTTGAACGTCGTCGTTTTACTACGCCAATCTGATGAGATAGATCTGTCAGTTGCGCCTCAGCTTGAGCAACCGAATTCTGCCGAACCAGGACTGTACCGAGACCTTAGTATCACTTCGCTGCCGCTGATCGGGCTTCCGGATTCTGCCTTCACAGGCTTTCCTGATCGCCCTACGCTCATGACCAAGCGTGAGATTCGGCTGCTGATCTTAGGTGCCCTGGCCCCTTTAGCGGGTCAAACCATCTGGGATATCGGGGCGGGGACTGGCTCGGTCAGTGTCGAACTCAGTCGGCTGTGTCCGACGGCGCGCCTGTATGCAGTTGAAAAGACAGCGATGGGGATAGCGCTGATTCGACACAACGCTCAGCGGTTGGCGATCGCCCCTATCCAAGCCATCCAGGGGCAGGCTCCGGTCGCCCTAGCTGACCTACCCAACCCTGACTGCGTATTTATCGGTGGCAGTAGCGGTCAGCTTGTTGGCATCCTCGACCTTCTTCACAGGCGAATGGCCACGTCTGCTCGCGGTGGCCGCATTGTGTTAGCGCTAGCTACGGTAGAGCATCTTAGCCAGGTGATGGGTTGGTTGGGTCAGGGAGCGATCGCCGCGACCTGGCACTATCAGCTCACCCAGATCAATATTTCGCGCTCTCTACCGGTTGGGCCGCTGACCAGATTTTCACCCCTTAACCCGGTCACGCTGGTAACCCTATCGCTTGCTCGCGCCAACCCTGATAGCCATGAGCTGCCCAAAGGAGAAAAGCAAATGACAAAGTAGCACCGTGTTTTAATCTTTAGCGCCATCGAGCTGTACCAGCCGAATATGCTTATATCCCAACTTTATTTCAAACTCATCACCGGGCTTTAGTCCCATTTCTTGAGTGTAAGTAGAGCCAATGACAATCTGGCCGTTTTTGTGGACGCTTACTCGATAGGTAGGCTCCCGACCTCTACCATCTTTACCGCCTTCAGGGCTTAAAGAAATCCCTCGCGCTTCCAAAATCGCACTATAAAAGTCAGCTAGATCCGCTCGAATTTGATCATCTTCTGCGACTGTGTAATACCCACAGGCTTGTGCTCGTTCTCGCTTCGATAGATGAGAAAGCTCGTTTAACTTCTGTAATAGTGCTTTGCCTTTTAGCGGCCCCATTTTGTCAGCCATAGCCCTCAATCATCTAACGCTTAAAAGTTTACAAAAAGTCTTACAGAGTGAGACTTGTTTCGCGGTTGTGTAAGCCGTAAAACAATCACATATAAACATAAAAGGCAGCAACAATGGAAATCAGAAAAACGGGCGCTCAAGAAATATCGAAGTGATAGACCGTTTGTTCAAGTCCAGTAGTATTGCGCTCAGATTAGCAGCTTTGGTATCGGTAACTTCTCATGAAGTTAGCATGGCTGTATTTCGCAAGCTGTCGATAAAAGGATCTCCAAAACTACAGCTTGCCACATACTATAGGGTCTTTTCTCAACCCGCTATCTTTAGATGAGCAAATATCTCGTAGTATAAATAAGTGTAAAAGGCCCTCTATACTCACCCATGTCTACCAACTTATCGACCGAAGGCCAAACAACAACGCCCGAATCAGAGTCTACTGACTTGCCTGCCCCTAGTTTCGGCTGGACAGCATACGCTGAGAGGATCAACGGTCGCTTTGCCATGGTCGGCTTTGCTGCCCTGCTGATCACCGAATGGCTGACTCAGCAAGACTTTTTTACCTGGATAGGACTTCGTTAGTTTTCACAACTGCAAAGCGCCCACAAAAAAGGACAGAACACACAATAGTGATCTGTCCTTTTTTGACGCTCTTGTATAGGTGAGCTTAGGTTGTCAAAACGATAGGATTGCAGCTACGGTGGCCTACGCTAGGCCAGTATTCGCGCCCCGACGGCCAGTTGCCAGCTCTACCTTGACGATGGTGCCACCCATTTTTTGAATGCGCTGCTGCTCTTTAAACCAGTTGTCGTAGGGAACTAACTTTGTGAAGTAGGTGTTTTGCAGCTCGCGCTGAGTACGAATCCTGGTTTGACTCGGAACACAGGCAGTAACTCGAAACATTCGCATAGCAAGGGCCTCTTTGGGATCTAAATTAAAACTTAAAACGGTCAAAAACTTGGACGGACGCGCTTGTGTTTGCTCAATCGTATCTGCTTATCTACTGCCAGCCACTAGTCGAGAGCGAAACACTATCTAGAAGTCTGAAAAGTCAATGCTAACGAATCGAAGCCTCTCAGGAATGTCAACAGGAATGCTGCCGCTGCTAAGCCTTCAATTTTCTAACACTCACCCCAGACTTCTAGACAGGGGTTTTAGGACGCCTGGAAAACCATTTATCCTGTTTTATTGAAACTGATGGGTTCTTTGAGAGCGGGTCTGTGAAAGACTCATCTTCAAATAACTTACAAGCTTCGGTACGCTGGCTTTACGCGCTGACTCAAAGGCCAACTAGCTCAAGCCAGAGCAGATGTAGTCGAAGTAAACGCCCATTTCTTTGCCAGCGTCAGCGCCAACGAGACTAGCGGTTACTTCTTTCATAGCCTGAATGGCCTGAACAGTTGCACCAACTGGTACGCCCAGTGAGTTGTAGGTCTCTTTCAAACCGTTGAGCACGCGCTCATCGAGAATGGAAGGATCGCCTGCCAACATGGCGTAGGTAGAATAGCGCAGGTAGTAGTCGAGGTCGCGAATGCAGGCAGCATAGCGACGGGTGGTGTACATGTTGCCACCGGGACGAGTGATGTCAGAGTACAACAGTGACTTAGCCACGGCTTCCTTGACGATCTCGGCAGCGTTTGCACTGATAGAGGTGGCCGCGCGGACACGCAGTTCACCCGTTTGGAAATAAGCTTTGAGCTTATCCATTGAAGACTGATCAAGGTACTTACCTTGAACGTCTGAAGCATTAATTACAGCAGTAATTGCGTCTTGCATTTGGGGTGCTTCCTTAAAGTGGACTTTTTCGGCAGTGGTTTCCAGCTCGTCTCAAAATAACTTGAGGTTGCAGCGGAGGGACTCACTGACTTTTCATGGGACAGATAGAGACTGCGGTGGCTAAAAGCCTACTGCAATCCGCCAACGACGTAGTCGAAGTAAGCAGAGGCTTCAGTCGCATCTTCACTCGACATCATGGAGCCAGCCACGTTCTTCATGCAGCGGATGGAATCAGCCATTGCAGGAATAGAGGTGCCAAGGGAGTTGTACATTTCGCGAGCACCGACTAGGCCGATCTCTTCGATAGGGGTGACATCTCCTGCAACCACACCGTAGGTGATGAGGCGTAGATAGTAGTCCATGTCGCGCAGGCAAGTCGCGGTCATTTCTTCGCCGTAGGCATTGCCACCGGGAGAAACTACGTCAGGGCGCTTCTGGAACAGCTGGTCGCCAGCCGTCTTAACGATGCGCTCGCGGGACTCAGTGAGAACTTGAGCGATGCGAACACGGCGCTCACCCGAAGTTACAAATCCTTTGATGCGATCTAATTCGCCGGGGCTGAGGTAGCGGGCCTCAGCGTCAGCATTCACGATTGACTTCGTGACTATACTCATTAATGGATTCCTCCGAAAGAATAAACCAGATGAGTTTCACTGGCTCTCAAAAAAACAAACAGCTAAGCTTCAGTCATCTCAACTCACGACCGAACCTGACTGAAAATACTTTTCGGAATGACTGAGGCGCGATCACCCAGCTTCTTGAAGTATTTACCGGCAAGAGCGGCATTGGGGCTGACAGACGGCCCGGCAGAACCTGTCAAAACTTTTACTGCTTGCAAGCAAACAAGATAGTCAGTTCACAGTCCTACGCTTTAGATAGGCCAATCTTGCTTGGCTCAGCTACCTTCCGTAAACATTTTCCGGTATTGCGCTGACCTTCTTAGAGGTTTGGCAATATTTCGTAATAAAGACCCTCAGAATTTGCTCAGAGGTACCGCTGCAAAGGAAAAGAACGCACCTGAAAAGAGCCCACAATACTCGTGAGCCCTTTTCAGTAGCTTCAAGCCGCCGCTTAAGTGACCGTTCGCTTATTTGTCAGTAGCGCTCGCCATGAGCGGCATTTGCTCTACGGGGGTCGTCGAGTTAGTCGGTTGGAAGCTCGGCACTACTACATCGGTGCTTTGCTTGGTCAAGCGGTTGTACAGAATTTCGGTATTCGGGAAGTTAGCTGCGGGCAGCGTGGGGAAGCGCCGGTAGGGCACGGTGTCTTCGCCGAAGTACTGAGCATATTCTGGCGTGTTGACCATGGCGTTGATAAAGCCTCGAATGCCCTCAGCGGCCAGAATTTTGTTGTACTTGCGGATCTCAGCTTGGTCTTGGGGGGCGCGGCCCAGGAAGTGCTTAGTCCCTAGCTCAATCACCTTGGTGTTCGGGTAAGGCGCGTAGAACTCTTTGATATAGAGTCCCGAGCAGCCGAGCCCTTCGATGAACTCCTTGAGGTTGATTTCACGGTTGGTTAGCTTACTCTCTAACTCAGAGAATTCGCTTGCATTGATGACATAAGGCTCAATGTTGCGTTCGAAGATCTGCCGATAAGCGGCTTGAGCAACCGTTTTTACAGTGGACTTATCAAAGGTTGTGAGCTTGAAGCGCTTGGTTTGCTCGCGCTGTACGCTGACCCCCTGACGAATGCGCTGGGTGACTTCGGGCTGCGGACGGTCGGTCTTGACTGCGCCTAGCTCGATGAAGCGAGGCGTGGTCTTTTCTTCTGGGCGAGCGCCAGTATCTTGGATGGAGCCGACTCGGAGCGATCGCATCGCCTGCCCACCCGGCGTCAAATACCGCTCATAGGGAATCGTATCTTCCCCGAAGCACTCGGTGTACTCCTGCGAGTCCATAAGGGCGTCAATCAGCGCGTAAAAGCCCTGCTTGGCACAGATGTCGAAGTACTTGTTCGTCTCCTGCCTGCCGTAGGTCGGACGACCGAGCAGACGGCGGTGAATGTATTCCACAGCCTTCATCACGTACAGAGAAGTCCAGTAGCGCTTGCGGAAAGGCTCTGACTTGGCCACGGCTCTGACGAAATCGCGGACGTTGATTTCGCCTGTCTCCAAGCGATTTTCAGCAGTCTTGAGCCGCTGTCCGGCAAACACATCGTAGCCAAATACCTGCCGGTAAACGGCGTCGATAATTGTCTTCGTTGACTTTTCGGTGTACTTGACGCTGGCGGAATTGTCCCCGGTAAAGGCATTCTGCTGCATCTTGAAGACCTTGGCCCCCAGCGAACCGGGGTTCTTAGGCCGGGCGGCTGGGTTGCTCAACTGGTTGTCAATGCCAGCACCCTGGTGGATCAGAATACGGCGGGTGTCTTTGTTGAAAGGCGCAGGGCGAGCACTGGGGTTGCGGGTCTCTTTCGGGAAGATCGCGCCGAACTGAATTTCGAGTGGGTCATTGCCTGCGCCGTAGACGTGCTGGTCGGGCAGTGGCTGCTCGTAGGAAGCGAATAGGGTGACAAACTGAGGCACCTTACGGAAAGGCGCGCTGTAGTTCAGCAGGTCTTGCTGAGCGCCCCAGTTACGGCATTCTTGCGCTTCTTGACCGAGGCCACGAATGTAGGGAACGGTTTCTTCGCCAAAGTAATCGGCGTACTCCTGTGAGTCGACCAGGGCGTCGATCAGGGCGGGGAGGCCGCCGTCCGAGACGATAGAGAAGTACTTTTGCACTTCCTCCCGAGAGCTTGGCCCGCGACCGAGAATGTGGCGGAAGGCCAGCTCCAGCGCCCGACTGTTAATAAACGGCTCGTAGAACTGCTTGCGATACAGCGGTGACTTGGCCAGACGACGAATAAATTCCTTCATCGAAATCTCGCTGTTCTTGACCTTCGACTCCAGGTCAGAAATCGACTGGGAGTAAGCGCGGGTAATGTCGCGCTCGAATACCTGACGATAGGCGGCTTTGACCGCATCGTTTTTCTCAGTACTGCCCAGACCGGGCTTCATCGCATATATCGGACGGCGTTCTGAGGCGTTGTAGTAAATCTGAGGAAGCTTAAGTCCCTGCAAATCTTTGGACTGCCGCTGACGGATCTTGGCGGAGGGCGTGGGGCCACGGAACTCAGTCAGCATCACATCGAAGTACTGACGCACGATGTCCTGGGCTTCGCCATCCCCTTTGAAGTAGTTTACCGACGCGCCGCGCATTGTCTGCAAAGCGACGAGGGTGGCAGGCGTAGAACAAGCGTTTTCGATGATTTCACGCAGGCCGCGCACGTTTACCTTAATGATGTTGGGATCGCCGGCGACGATCGCGTAAGTGAGATAGCGCAAGAACCAGCTCATGTCGCGCAGGGACTTTTGCATGTTGCTCGGGCCGTAGCGAGCCACGTTGATAGGCCGAAATCCCGACGGGGTTGCACCGACTTCGGGGTTATTGACCAGCAGATTGCGAACGCTGTCTAAAATGCCGCCGCTTTTGCCATCGCTGCCAGCAGCGGTAAAGGTCGCTGTTCCCAGCTTGGTCGCCTCTTCCTGATTGAGCGGGGTACCGCCCCAGGTCATTTCCATGGGCGCGTCGTCTACTCTTTCGAGGTAGGCCAAAGCTGAGCCGCCGGTAAAGATCCGGTTGGCCGCCTGGGAGACGATCAGTTCGGAATAGCGAGTAATGGTTTGGGCGATCGCCAGTCGCTTCATACCCGAATCAAAGAAAGTTTTGAGTTCACCCAGTTCGGTGCGCTCTATATAACGGTCTTTTTGCTCCGCTTGAGCAATCGTCGAAGCGGGCAGGGTTTGATAGAGTTGGGGCCGCGCTACAGAGCTTCCGCCGCTAGCTGTCACTGTCATGGGTTCTCAAAGACTCCCTATATAAGAAATTAGGTCGTTAAATAAAAAACTGAATTGATCTTCAGAGTAAAACGATTTGGAATAGCTACTGCCCGATTGTTAAGAACCGTATTATTGAGCGCTATTCCAGCTTCGAGAAAACTCTGGAAATAGTTTTTCCCGGATTGCTTTTACCGATCATACGAGACGTCTGAACTCTCTGAGAGAAGAGATAAGTTTTGTGAAGTTTAATTTCCTTTCCTCTCGTCTGGGAGAGGGGCGCAAGAGATGCTAGAAAGAAGATCTCCTTATATATCAAAGCAAAGCAGCGGCTATGGCAGAGTCTTCTCCCGCATTAGGCGACAACACAGCAAAGGTGAGTTCGGCGGTCGCTCAGCTCTACGACACCTATCCCTTTCCGCCTGAGCCCTTACTCGACGAAGCGCCACCCGGCTACAACTGGCGCTGGCACTGGCCTTCTGCCTACAGCTTTTGTACGGGGCGTAAGCCGGAGAGCGATGGCAAAGCCTCTCCCACGGAGAATCGCGTCCGAATTTTAGATGCGGGCTGCGGCACGGGCGTGGGCACTGAGTACTTAGTGCATCTCAATCCGGCAGCAGAAGTGGTGGGGATAGATTTGAGCGCAGGGGCGATCGCCGTTGCCACAGAGCGTTGCCAAAGGTCGGGGGCTGACCGGGTAACTTTCCACAATCTCAGCATTTACGATGTCGAGCAGATTCCGGGCGAGTTTGATCTGATCAACTGCGTCGGCGTGCTGCACCATATGCCCGACCCGATACGCGGGATTCAGGCGCTCTCGAAAAAGCTAAAGCCGGGCGGCATTCTTCATGTCTTTGTGTATGCGGCGCTGGGTCGGTGGGAAATTCAGCTTACACAGGAGGCAATCAGGTTATTGCAGGGCGATCGCCGGGGCGACTACAAAGACGGCGTTCAGGTGGGCCGCACCTTGTTTTCATCGCTGCCAGAGCAAAACCGACTGCGCAAACGCGAAGAGACCCGCTGGGCGCTGGAAAATCACCGGGATGAATGCTTTGCCGACATGTACGTGCATCCGCAGGAAATCGACTACAGCGTTAAGACCCTGTTTGACCTGATTGATGCGTCGGGACTGGATTTTGTCGGTTTTTCTAACCCGCAGTACTGGGATTTGTCGCGGCTGGTTGGGACTGCGCCTGATCTGATGGCCAGAGCTGAGGGATTGGGAGAACGCGATCGCTACCGGCTGATCGAGCTACTCGACCCAGAAATCACCCACTACGAATTTTTCCTCAGCCGTCCGCCCCTGGGAAAAACGGATTGGACAGACGATCAGCAGCTTATGGAAGCCGTACCGGAACGTCATCCCTGTATGGAAGGCTGGCCTAGCCGCAGCTTTTTTAACTATGACTACCAGGTGGTGTCGGTGAGTGAAGCGGAGTACTCCTTTTTGGAAAAGTGTTCGCCCGAAGCCGGTAAGACCGTTGCAGCGGTGGTCTCAGAGAGCGAACTGTCTTTGACGGAGGTGCGGCTTTTGCAGTCGCGGGGGCTAATTGTGTTAGCGCTGCCACAAAAATAATGCCCGTTCTCTGGTCAAAACTTTTTTGCTAAGTATTGTTGCCGTGATATGATCTGCCTTGGTCTGATACAGGCTAACCCTGGTTCAAACCTATTGATTTAACGAACTTTTTCGCTAATCCGACGAACTTTTGCCGCTGTGACTTTTGCCGAGAAATTGACTGAAACGTCAGAAGAATTTCCAGAAACGTCGGTTGCTCCTACAGAGGAGTTAGCTCAGGCCAATCGGGAGGAGACTGCGGCTTTGCTGCCGCCGCCTGCCGGGACGTCTATGCAGGACTACTATCAGCTACAGCAAAACTTGCTGCGGCTGACTGTGGCCTTTAGCGCCGTGATTTTCTGCTTCGTTTGGGGCTTTTACTCGCTCAACATCGCGCTCAACTACGTAATCGGAGCCTGCACAGGCGTCGTTTATTTGAGAATGCTGGCGACGAGTGTAGGCAAGATTGGGCGAGAGGCACCCAAATCTAACAGCGGGCGATTGGCCGTTTTGATTGGCGTACTGGTGGTTTCAACGCAGTGGGAGCAGCTATCGGTGCTGCCTGTCTTCTTGGGATTTTTGACCTATAAGGCGGCGCTAATTACGTTCGTATTGTGGACGACTATCTTGCCTCAGCAAAAGGCAGCATAAGGTGATGTCGACAGCAGACATCAGCAGAGAATTAAACGAAGAGAATTAACCGGCAATGCTAAACACCCTGCACTTTTTTGATCCTTCGCTTCTAGCCAAGCTAGAGGTGGGGCAGCACTACTACTGGAATATTGGCGGCTTGAAGCTCCATGGCCAGGTCTTCATGGTGTCCTGGTTTGTGTCGGCGCTGCTGATTGGCATTTCCTTCCTGGCGACGCGGAAAATAGAGCGCGTGCCCTCAGGTCTGCAAAATTTTATGGAGTATGCGCTGGACTTCATTCGTGACCTGGCCAAGGATCAAATTGGTGAAAAAGAATATCGCCCCTGGGTGCCCTTTGTCGGCACGCTGTTTTTATTCATTTTTGTCTCGAACTGGTCGGGGGCGCTGATTCCCTGGAAGTTTATTCACATTCCGGGAGGCGAACTGGCCGCGCCGACTAACGATATTAATACGACCGTGGCGCTGGCGCTGCTGACTTCGCTGGCTTACTTTTACGCGGGTTTTCGCAAGCGCGGCCTGGGCTACTTTGCCAAGTATATTGAGCCGACGCCGATTCTGCTGCCAATCAACATTCTAGAAGACTTTACTAAGCCGCTTTC
>JBBQAC010000027.1:0-26025 GCA_038315915.1 Phormidesmidales cyanobacterium | reverse complement strand
GGAGCCCTTTCAACTTCCTGGTCAATCTGCTATCGGGGCTAATTGCCTACTCCTACCATCCGAAGAAGCCTTCTTTGAACATCCCTAACCTCGACGCAAAACCCATCCCTCAGGCCATCTTCTAGCTGTCGAACTCACGTTAAATAAGGGTTGTGCTTTGCTTTGCTGTTTGTGATCATCCATCTGCAACCATCCATCTGCAACCATCGCAGAAAAGCGCTTGAATAACGGCTTCAAGCGATGATTAGCAATTCGGTGATTTTGCCGCGTTTGCTGGCTTTTGAGTTGATTGAGCGAGCGGCGGTGATGGTTTTGATGTCGAGTTCGTTATAAAGTTCCCGGATGAAGGAACAGTCGGAGTTGGAGGCCAGGACGCTGACATTGTGCCTTGAAAGCTCGACTATCACGTTCTTAAGCGCCGCTTGATCGGCTTCGGCGAATGGGTAGCGGCTGTAGGCGGTGAATTTGCTGGTGTTGCTGAGAGGGTGGTAAGGCGGGTCGAAGTAAACGAAGTCGCGATGGCTGAGCCGCGCCTCCGGCGTATCACCCCCTACAAGATCCAGCACAGAAGCGAAAGGCCGCACGGAGATATCGGCCATTTGCAGCGCCGCAGAGGCCGGTCGCAGCAGGTCGGGGGCACAGATTTTAGGATTTTTGTAGCGGCCTATTGGTACGTTGAAGCGGCCTTTGGCGTTTTCGCGGTAGAGGCCGTTGTAGCAGGTTTTGTTCAGGTAAATAAAGCGGGCAGCGCGTTGGATGGCGTCGGTTCCTGGCTGGATAGGATCTTGTGAATGGAGGAGCGATCGCACCTCATAATAATGCGCCTCGCTGTGCAATGCCTGATGCTCTGCAAGCTGAGCAATCAGCGCTTCGACATGGTCACGCACACACTGGTATACGTTCACCAGCTCTGGATTGAGATCGCTCAAATAGGCTTTCTTTCCCTGTGCGATTAGCCTGGGTGCCAGGTGGAAAAACAGTGCGCCGCCGCCCAGGAAAGGCTCGTGGTAGCAGTCAAAGTCAGCCGGTAAGAAAGGCTTGTACTGGTCGAGGAGTCTTGACTTTCCGCCTGCCCACTTGATGAAAGGGCGGGCGCTAGCCGCAAGGCCGTAGTCGACAGAGATAGCAGCGGAACCCGCTTCGATAGGAGACAGCAAAAGGCAACTGGGGTAGCGTGAACGACGGGCGGACTGTATTAAAGATATGCTAGCCGCGCCGGATGGACAAAGAACGGTGCGGTAGGATAATAACTGAGCTTATTAACTAAAGCGCTCAAATCAGTCAGACGATGTCGCGATTAAAGATGTTTCTGAATCCTTTTTAGCTTCCAATCATTTGATTTTTTGGCCTTCTCAATTTTGGCACTATGCAAGAATTTTTCGACAACGTTTCTCGCTATCCCCGCTACTTAATTAGCGTTTCTTTTGGCATTTTTTACAATGCTATTGAGCCACTGATCCCACTGCTTAAGCGTCCGACGACGGCGATCGCTCTAATCAGCGCCTTCATCGCTGGGTTTGTGGGCCTGAGCTTCACCCTCCGGGCCATGCTAGGACTCATGTAGCTGCTCGGTTAGACAATCGACCAAGCTGCGTAGCTACGAGCCTAGAGCAGCCTTCTTTTGCCCCTTTTTATTCCTTTCTATCCCTATGGCTACTAGCAGACGAGTCGCGCGAGTTTCGGCATCGATTAAGCGCGAGGTGAGCCAGATGCTGATCAACGGCATCAAAGACGACCGCGTGGGCGCAGGCATGGTCAGCATCACCGATGTCGATGTGGCCGGAGACTTGCAACACGCCAAAATATTCGTCAGCATTTACGGCACTGATGAGGCCAAAGCAGAGACGATGGCCGGACTCAAAGCGGCTCAGGGCTATGTCCGTCACGAACTCGGTCAGCGTATGAAGCTGCGCCGCACCCCAGAAGTCACCTTCAAAGAAGACCGCTCGTTTGACCTAGCTACAGATGTCCTTAACGTGATTAATCAAATTTCTGCCGAGCGCAAGGCGGGCGATTCGATAGATGCCCAGGAGCCAGGCGAAGACGACGGCACGGAAGGCATTTAGCGGGATGCTGACAGAGCGGTTGCCCAATCCAGAGACCCTCAGCCTAACTGAGCAGGTCGCTCAAATGATGGTCGTGCGCACAACGGGTCATCTTTTTGACCATGAGTTGGAGTATCCGCAGTGGGAAGCAACCAACGCTGAGCTGCAAAAGTACCTTGCCCTGGGAGTCGGCGGGGTGATTTTGCTGGGGGGCAGTGCCGCTGAGGTGGGCGTGCGCACTCAGCAGCTTCAGTCATGGGCTAAGTATCCCTTGTTAGTCGCTGCAGATATTGAGGAAGGGGTTGGGCAACGGTTTAGCGGGGCGACCTGGTTTGCTCCGCCGATGGCGCTGGGTGAGATTGCCCGACAGGACTTATCTCGGGCGCTGAAATTGACTGCACAAATGGGGCAGGCGATCGCCCAGGAAGCGGCTGCGATTGGCCTGAACTGGCTGCTGGCCCCAGTGGTCGATGTAAACAACAACCCCGACAATCCGGTGATTAACGTGCGTGCCTTTGGTGAAACTGCTGATGTGGTCAGGCAGCTCACCCGCGCTTTCATTAATGGCGCGAAGCAGTTTCCGGTGCTGACTTCGGCCAAGCATTTTCCCGGCCATGGCGATACCGATATGGATTCGCATTTGGCACTGCCGGTGGTCGACCACGATTTCGAGCGGTTGCAGCGGTTGGAGTTGGTGCCTTTTGCGGGGGCGATCGCTGCCGGTGTTGACAGCGTCATGACCGCCCACCTCCGGTTGCCTGCGCTTGATAACGACTATCCGGCCACCCTTTCTAAAGTGGCCTTGAGCGGCCTGCTACGGCGCGATATGGGCTTTGATGGCCTGATTGTTACCGATGCGCTGGTGATGGGCGGTATTACTGAGCAGTATGGCGCGGCTGAGGCGGCGGTGCTGGCGGTGGAAGCAGGCGCGGATATTTTACTGATGCCGGGAGATGTGGAAGGGGCGATCGCCGCCGTTTGCGAGGCGGTTGAAAGCGATCGCATTGCCGCTGGGATGATCCTGCGAGCGGTAGAGCGAATTTGGCGGGCCAAGCACCAGATTTCTGACCTGCTGGTGACCGATGCCCCATCGCGTCATGCCTGGCAGCAGCGGGCCGTACCGCCAATTCAGCTTGAAGACGTTGCTACTGAATCGGCTAGAACGCTGTCTATTGAGATTTTGCGGGCCTCTCAGCAAGTCAGTAATGCGCCTGGTCAGTCGCTCAGTCAGGCTATCAGCGCACCACTGATTCCGGGCCAAAATTTAGTGCTCGTTGATGATCTGCTGCACTGCCCCTATCTAGACCGCACTGCGCCTGCGGTGACACTACCGACCAGTCAGGGCTACACGCTCAAGCTAGTTGATCGTCGCAGCGCCGACGTCTCGACGCTGGATAGTACGGTGACGACGTTGGTGCAGCTCTTTATTCGGGGTAATCCGTTTCGGGGTGATCAGGAATTGAGAGCGATCGCCACCGAACATATCCAAGCACTCGGCGCTAACGTGCAGGCCGTTGTCATCTACGGCAGTCCTTACGTGTGGCAGCACATTAAAGCAATCCTGCCCGCCGAAACACCCTGCGTGTTTACCTATGGCCAAATGAAGGAAGCGCAAGCATGTGCCTTGCAACCGCTGTTACACCTCACCGGATTGAAAGAAGGTGCTAAAGCAATAGATGACACCTTTACTGATTAGATCACTAGATCAAAGGGTCTGCTCAAAAAACCAACCTACATGCCCATGATTGCGTAGCCCGAATCAACATAAATCACCTGACCCGTAATGCCGCTAGAGAGATCGCTGCATAAGAACGCAGCGGTATTGCCCACTTCAGTTTGAGTCACCGTGCGGCGGAGCGGAGCCACCTCTTCGACATGGTGAATCATATCGAGGATGCCGCCCACAGCAGAAGAGGCCAGGGTGCGAATCGGGCCTGCTGAGATGCCGTTGACGCGGATGTTTTGTGGCCCCAAATCGGCAGCGAGATAGCGTACATTCATTTCTAGCGCGGCCTTGGCGATGCCCATAACGTTGTAGTTGGGGATCACGCGCACGCCGCCCAGGTAGGTCAGCGTGACAATATTGCCGCCTTCGGGCATTAACGCTTTTGCGCCCTGGGCGAGGCGGACTAAAGAATAGGCGCTGACGCTGAGGGCGAGGTCAAATCCGGCGCGGGAGGTATCGCTGAAGCTGCCGGTGAGGTCATCGCGGTTGGCAAAAGCCAGACAGTGAATGAGGATATCGAAGCTGCCCCACTTTTCTTTGACGGTGGCAAACAGTTCGTCGACCTGAGCGTCGTCCTGGACATTGCAAGGCAAAAATAGGCTGGGATTGAGCGGTTCGGTCAGTTTTTGCACCTTGCTTTCGGCGCGGCCTTTGTCATCGGGCAGATAGGTGACGCCGATGTCTGCCCCCGCTTGATGTAGCTGCTGAGCGATTCCCCAGGCAATGGAACGGTTATTGGCAATGCCGGTGACAAGGGCTTTCTTTCCGGTCAGATCTAACATGACTCTTTCATAAATTGGATACGTTTTGATGCGCCTTAGGAGCATACTGAAGAATGGGGATCTCAAGATAGGGGAAAGGGGCGATCGCTGCAATCAGCATTATCTTCAAAGAACCCATTTTTCATAGACACACTTAGTCATCCAAATTGAGTCTAAGCCGCGATTTTGGGAATAAAAATCGCGGTAATCTTACCTGTCACAGGCTTTCACCCTAATTTTGTATTGAATAATACAAAACGCTGATGTAGCCATGGGTTTTAGTAGTATTGGGTTGAGTGAGCGTCTCATAACATTCGACGTTTGCTGCTGCGCATAGCGAGCCCACAGAGACCCATCAGGCCCCCCGTTCGGTTTTCTCCCGTATGATCGCAACTATCGCCAACAAACCTATTGCAGAGCTGTTTCGTTCACTGGCTGGCAGCGGACTGCCGCCGGTCGTCGAGTCTTATGAACGCAATAAAACCATTTTTTTCCCAGGAGACCCGGCAGAGCGGGTTTATTTCTTGACGAAGGGGGCAGTCAAGCTTTCTCGGGTGTACGAGGCAGGCGAAGAAATTACGGTGGCTTTGCTGCGCGAAAATAGCGTGTTCGGAGTACTGTCGCTGCTGACGGGCGATCGCTCTGACCGCTTTTACCACGCGGTGGCCTTTACCCCCGTTGAGCTGCTGTCAATTCAGGGCGATCAGGTCAATCAGGCGCTGAAGGAACATCCTGAGCTGTCGGCACTGATGCTGCGAGGACTGTCATCGCGCATTCTGCAAACTGAAATGATGATCGAAACTCTGGCTCACCGCGATATGGGGTCCCGGCTGGTGAGCTTTTTGCTGATTCTTTGCCGTGACTTCGGGGTGCCCGGTAATACTGGGATCACCGTCGATCTTAAGCTGTCGCATCAGGCAATCGCCGAAGCCATTGGCTCTACGCGCGTTACGGTCACCCGGCTGCTCGGCGACCTGCGCGAAAAAGACATGATCTCTATCCACAAAAAGAAAATCACTGTCCACGACCCGGTCACGCTGTCGCAGCAGTTTACCTAAGATACATTCACTACAGACCGGTCACCTTCTGTAAAAGCAGAGCCAAGACAGCTCATAGCTCATAAGCAACAGCATGAGGACGGCAATCAGTTGTATCGTTATAGCGGGTATTAGTGGGCAGTGAAGCCCGCCCTCCGTGCGGTGGTAGATGACTGGATTTGTATTGATTTTTGCGGTGGCCTGTCTGGGGGGTGTGATTGCGACAGTAGGCGATCGCATTGGAATGAAGGTGGGCAAATCCCGCCTTAGCCTGTTCAACCTGCGGCCTCGGCAGACCGCTACGCTTGTTAGTGTCGTCACCGGCATGGTCGCCTCCTTTTCCACCCTAATGCTGCTGATTGCGCTCGATGACCAGTTGCGTAAGGGGCTCTTTCAGCTCGATGACATTCAGCAAGCGCTGAGCGAAGCCCAGCTCGATTTAGAGTCGACCCAGGCCGAAAAAGATACCGTAGAAGGAACCTTAGAAGAATCCCGCGACCTGCAAAAAACGGCTCAAGAGCGGCTCTCGCAGACCAACCAGTCTTTGCAGACGGCGATCGCTCGCGAAGAAGAAACGCTGAACCGACTGTTAGATACCCAATCGCAGCTCAGCAATGTATCGGAGCAGGCAGGCAACCTGCGCGATGAAATTAATGACCTGCGAGCCGAACGTCAGACACTGATAGAAGAACGAGCAGCGGTACGAGCGCAAATCGCCCAGCGCGACCAGGAAATCGCTGAACGCAGCCAGCAGCTCAGTCAGCGCAGTCAAGAATTGCAACAGCGCAATGAGCAGCTCAGTGAGCGCGATCGCCAAATTGCCCAGCGCAATCAGGAAATCGCCGAACGCGAGCGCCGATTGGAGGAGCTACAGACCCAACAAGCCTTCCTGACCAAAGAAATTACTCGCCTAGAAGAAGAATTTCAGGGACTGCGCCTGGGCAACGTTGCCATTGGCCGCAACCAAACCCTGGCGCTAACCATTACCCGCGCCGACTCAGAAACTGCGGCTCGAAGAGCAGTCGATGACGCGCTAGCCACTGCCAACCAAACGGCCACAGAAAGCATTCTGCCTGGCGTTGGTGAAGTAAACGAGGTCGCTATTCGCGTTGATCCTGAGGTGGTCGAACAGATTGTACAGTCGATTACCGACCGGCAAAACTATGTAATCAGGGTCTCTTCAGCCGCTAATTATATTGTTGGTGAACCCTGCGTCAACGCAGTCATCACACAAGGCAGTGAACCTTGCGTGCAGGTCAACGTAGATGTGGCCGTCAACGAAGTCCGCTTTCAGCCGGGTGAAGTGTTGGCCTCTACCCGCATAGAGACCGGCAGCATTAGCAACGAAGCCCTGATCGAACGCTTTAACCTATTGAGAGGAACCGCTGAGTTTCAAGCCCGAAGAGATGGCATCATTGGTTACCAACCCATCATTGCTAACAACTCTTTAGATCCTATTCTAGAGTTTTTGAGTCGGGTTCAAAGCTACGGTGAGCCGCTCGAAATTCAAGCGATCGCCAGTCAGCCCATTTTGACAACTGGCCCTGTCTATCTAGATCTAGTGGCGGCTCAAAATGGCCGGGAGCTTTTCCGCACGCCCTGATCTTCAGGTAGCCTGACTACCACGCGCTTACTCGTAAATATTAAAAATGCAATCATTGGCAAACATTTGAAACCGATAGTAACAAAGCATTAACTATCACCAGAGAAAAGTATAGATTTGTGAGTATACAAAGCTCAGTTCGTGACAAAACGCTGCTTTAATCGACTGATAAGCCAACAAATCTGGCAAAACCTTTCGGATAGTTACCGAATCCGAAAAAATTAAGTGAATCTATTATTTAGTGGCTAAAATGAATCAGCAGTTTTAGCCCGCAGGTCGCCTGATCGCTTGCATGGCTTTTTAATCTGGTTTCTTCAAGGCAGTGGCCTGTTCTCAAATACTGGGGAGCGATCAAGCGATCTTGAAAGCATCAGCCATCGGTTTTGATTTGCTCAGTTTTTGTAGATGTAACCACTCCTGCGATCGCCCTTATTCACAAGCTATTGGAGCTTCCCCATGAAGTTTGAAGACATCTATCAATTTTTTGAAGATCCGCCGCCAGTTTATCTCAACAAGGAGCTGGCCGTTTGCTATGTGCTTTCGGTGCTGGTACGTCATGATTCCTACGGCACGGAGCTGATTCATGCAATTGAAGAGAACTATCCTCACTACCGGCTTTCAGACACCGTCCTTTATAGTGCCCTGAAGTTTTTAGAGACTCAGGCGGCGATTATTGGCTACTGGAAAAAGGTGGAAGGCCGTGGCCGTCCGCGCCGGATGTACCGATTGAGACCTGACTGGCAAATGAAAGCCCGCGAACTCGCAGATCTGTGGCAGCGCTATATGAACAGCCAGCAAAAGGATTTGCTCAAACATATACAAACCACCACCCAGTCACCCCATCCAATTGCGGCTGAAATGAAGTACGCTGGGTCTTAACAAATTTCATTGATGCTCTTTTCTACCGCCTGGTGCCTTGGCTTTCAACGATCTGGCTCGCTTCTCTACGCTGCTGCTGACAGGGCTGATGGTCATTGGCCTCGGCTTTTTTATCCGTGCTTCTACCAAGGATCGAATTGAGGTCATGCAGTTTGGCTCTCAGCAAGCGGTCGAGCCTTTGGAGCAGGCCGTGACGAAATATTTTTACAGTCGGGCGTTCCAACCGGCTGGGCCAGACAGTATGGCCGACAGCAACCCCGGCCCTGAAGTTACCAATGCCACTGTTTTGGTCGGTACGGTAAGCCCCAGTGTGTTTATGGCTGTTTTCCTGTCGGCACTCGCTGCCGTAGGCTTTGGCTGTTTGGCACTGATTGTGGCGACGCTGTTTCCCACGTGGGGCAGTTGGCTGCTGGGGCTCGTTGCGATTTCACCCCTGGCAGGCAGGTTTTATTGGCAAAAGTCTAGCCGACCTGAGACCGTTGTTTTTAAGGTAGAACCTAATCCCGCCGCTGCTTCGTCGCCAGCTCTTGTCTCGATCCTTACGTTAAAAGGGCACAGAGACGAGATCGCTGATTTACAGGCTGCCTTTGGACAACCGGAGGTCAAAGCATGGGCCGGACTAAAAAAATGGGAGGGGGCTAATGGATGAATCAGCGCCCTCCCCTGTATTCGGCCAGGTCACTAGCCTGATACCACTAGCTCTTCTTCCTCTTCTTCACTCATCAGAAGGCGAAGGCTGGGAAACAGGAAATGATTTTCCTCAACGTACTGAGCGCCAAACAGACCCTTTTCGGCCCAAAAATAGCGGTCAGTAGTGTGCTCGTTGCGCTTCACTAGCAGCAGCGCCGGCGGACAAATACCCTGCGCGTGAATGTAGTTCCGAGCAGCAGTCACGGGTTTTTCTTCGCCGCTCTCAATGCTGAACTGAGGGACTGCTTCTAAGATGCGACGCCCTTCCAACCGGCGACGACTCTTCCGCTTACGTCTTCGTGCCAAAATTTACTACCTCTTGTATCGTTTGGCCTAATGTAACGATAGTTACAATCAGGCCCAGACCTTGCAAAATATAGCAGGTACAACTTAAAATTTCAAGTTGATTTAAAGGGTTTGCTAGGATTGACCCAAATGAGCGGAGAGTGGCTGTTTCACCGGATGTGCGGGGATTGGCCGCGTGTCGGACGGCCTCTATTCCGCTGAGAGCAGGTCACCAAATGAAAAAACTCGTAACAATCTTTACAATTAATAAAGTAGCGCTCTGCTACTGATTTCTTTTGCAGGCTGCTTATGGATGCGATCGCCAGCCCTGAATTTATATCGCTTTGTCAGGCTCAGCTACAGTTGCTGACCCGAGAGATGGCGGGATCTTCTGCGGCGATCTATATTGCCGAGGTCGTAGGGGAGTCGATAAGCGATGGCGGAGCCTTCCAAAGGAATCGCACTCAATCTAACTTTGTGCCTATCGTCAGCTATCCTGAACCGGTCGATAGCTGGGTGGCTAACTTTGCCCGGGCAACTGCTTGGGCCAGCACGGATAATTTTTTGGCATTGCCCGGTACGACCGAAGAGTTTGTAGACGTTACCCTTGAGGCCGACGGCACCGATCTATCGGCGGTGACCGCTGCCAGCGAGCCCTCTCACCGGATGAACCAACCTGCTGATGCGCCGGAACCGGGCTTCGGTTGGCCTAAAGTTTTGCAGCCGGAGCAGCAGCTAGTGATGCCGCTGGTATATACCGATGTTGTCGTAGGGCTGCTGGTAAGTGTTCGCCCTGACCGGGCCTGGGACAGTGAAGAACGTAGCTACATAGAGATGATGGCCGAGTCTTTAGCAGCGGGCTGTGTACTAGAGCGGCGCAATCAATGGCTACAGAGCAGGCTGGCTCACAAGCGCGGTCTTCAAAGTCGTCAGTCGGAGATTTTTCACAATTTGCTACACCAGTTTCGCAATCCACTGACAGCAGTGTCTACTTTTGGTCAACTGCTGGTGAAACGGCTGGGCCCAGAAGATGCTAATCAGCCCATTGCGACCGGAATTGTGCGAGAGAACAAGCGCTTGCGGGAGCTGATTTCCCACTTTGATGAGGCAGTCGCCATTGGAGACGCGGATCTAGCTGAGGCGACAGCGCTACTCTCGACAACGCCTGCACTGCTGCCAGCTAGTTCAAATGCTGAAAGTGACGAAGAAATGTCGACTGCGGTGGGGCTGGGGCATTCGCTGATGCTGTCGGCTCAGCATATTCCAGATGTGGTCGAGCCCGTCCTGGCAGTGGCCAATATTGTGGCAACAGATAAAAACGTGGGTCTGCAAGCCCAAGTCGCGACCGATACGCCGCTGGTATGGGGGGAGGAGGAAGCGCTTGGCGAGGTAGTGAGCAACCTGGTCGACAACGCAATTAAGTATTCGCCGACGGGCAATCGGGTGTGGGTGCTGACGGGGGTAAGCCGAATGGATGAGCGCGGTCACTACCAGGGTATTGTGGTGGGCGATACCGGCCCTGGCATTCCAGCGGGCGATTTGGCGCGGTTGTTCGAGCGTAATTACCGGGGGGTACAGGCCAAAGGAAGTATTCCAGGGACAGGATTGGGACTGGCGATCGCCCAGTCTCTGGTCAACGAAATGCAGGGCTCGATTGAGGTGATCAGTCCGGCTGTAGATACGCCGTGGATACCGAGAGAGTGGATACCGATGGACGGGCGCACGTCAGGGCCAGGGACGATCTTTATCGTGTGGCTGCTGGAGGTTCGAGCGCGGCTAATCGGTTAGTGCTGTGTCCACTCTAGATCCGGCTACAAGTGAGGAGGAAGGGCGCTAGGATTTGGGGCGATCGCCAGATGACCTGACCGACATCACCTTGCGCAGCAGATCAAACCAGAAGCTCGCCCCCATGGACAGGGCCAGCGCCGTAATGGCCCAGCCCACAAGCCGCTGCGGGATGACAGGAATCGGCCAGCTTTCCTGAGCGAGCTGCTGAGCGGCCAGCACGTTTTCCGTCCGGCCAATCGGCAGCGGGTAGTCAGCCAGGCTTTTTTTAACCGCGTCGCCAACCGAGCGCAAATCACCTTCTATCTGCTCTGAGAGATTGTCGATGCCCGTATCTGCCGCCAGCTCTTCGGCGCTATTGAGGCTCCGTATGTCAAGCTGCTCGGCGGCTTGCACGATGCTGCTGCGGATGGCCTGGTCGTTACTCAGCCGTTGAAACATGTAAAAGGTGTCGGCATTGACGGTGAAGGCGATCGCTAGCCCAATTAGCAGCCCAACCCCTTTCACATTGCGCCGATAGACGCCGCTAGCCCTTTCCATACCCCGATTAAACCAGGCTTCTAGCTCGGTTTGTAACTGCTGGAGTTCTGCGCCGGTGGTCTGACCTGCCGCTCGAATTTGCGCTTCGGCGCGGCTGCTAAGCGTAGCCAGACTCTTTTGTAGCTGTGGCGGGATCACCTCTTGCTGTAGCTTATCGAGGACGTTCAATACCGCATCGCCTTCGCGCTGAGCCAGGGCAACCAGTTCGGCGTAGGTGGCGCTGTTGGGGTCGAGTAGCGCTGTCAAATCGCTCAGGCTAGGGCTGAGTTGGGCAATGAGGGCGGTAGTGCGGGTGTCGTCAAGGCCGCTGCGCAAATATCGCACCCGACTTGAAAATGCTTGAGCGGCGGCGGAATCAGCCCCTGTGGTTGGGGCAGACAGCTCAGTAGCCATCATTTCAAATGATTGAAGTTGGCCACCGACCTGTGCTATGGCCGTCTCCAGCGTAATGCGGCGGGCCTCAAGCGCCGCCAAGATTTGATCGAGCGACTGGTCGAAGTAGGTGATTTCGGCAGTGAGTAGCGCTTCGTCATGCAGCCGCGCTCTCAGCTCGCTGACCATGTTATGCAGCGGCAATCGCACATCGCTAAGGATAAATTCGTTGAAGCGCGATCGCACCAATAGCTGCTGGAAGTCTTTTAGTCTGAGGCGCTCGATCAGGCTAGTAGCAAATGTCTCAGCCGGTATATAGGAAGGCCCGCTGGTTTTATCACCAAAGACATTTCGGCTGAAAGTCACAATCCGATAAGCTGCCCCGATGCCGTGTAGGACGCTTCGCAAAAAACCTGCGATTCTTCCTTGAGCCTCATAGTTCAAGTTTTCGATTAGCGGATTGTCGTACAGCCGGTCAGCTAGCACTTGGGCTGCTTGACGATTTTGGCTCTTGTCTCTCGTTCGAGTCGCCCCTGATGGCGCATCTCCGGCTAGCAGTTGCTCAATGGATCGCTTCAAATGCTCGGCCCGCCATTGCAGCAGCGCACTCAAAATCTCCTGAACTTCGCTCGCCACCAGGCTCAAGGTCAAATAGATAAAAATCAGCCCAATGGCAATCTCTAGGACAATCGGCAAACTCATCGCAGGAGCCTCAGTTTGTAACTGCCCGCATCGATCAGCAGCGCACATGACGCCCATCGCAGGCAGAATCTGCTATACCGTATCACCTAACGATGGATTTACCTGAATCTAAAAGGAGGAGCGGGCCACGAGTAAACAACTCAGCATCAAAAAAGATGCACGTTCTCTAGAGCATTATCGGAAACGTTACTCAAGATAAAAATAACTGCATTTATGGCCAGTAAAGTTAGGTTGTTTGGCGTAGGAAAACAGACATTTTCGCAATTTCAGCCATTGGCTCAGCTAACTGGCTAATTGATATTTTAGCAGTGATAAGGTATCGGCCGGTAGAGATATAGGTGAGCCGTTGAGAAGCGATAGACCTGAGCCAGTTGACTGAAACAATTGCTATGAATCGAGTGAGCTGCAATCCACAAGCCTAATTCAACCGGCTGCAAATAAGCTATCAAACAAGCTCATAAATAACAGCAGAACTAGCACGTCCAGGTTAATATTCGAGCCAAATTTTATACCGATTTGTCAGTCTGAAGCCTTAATCCTCCTCACTCTCATCGCCGTTATCTTCGTCGCCACTGCCTAGCTGCGTTAGGCGGATATGCTTGCGGCCCAATGAGATTTCAAACTCATCTCCAGGCTGTAGCCCCATTTGCTTGGTATAGGCGGAACCAATCAGCAAATTGCCGTTCGACTGCACCGTAATGCGATAGCTAGCGCTGCGTCCACCACGACCGCTACCGCTTTGGGTGCTGTCAATTTGAATGCCCTCGGCTTCGATTAGCGCGTTGAGGAACTTCATCATATTGACGCGGGTTACGCCCTTTTTAGTGATGGTGTAATAGCCGCATGTTTTAGCTTTGTCTTCTCTACTTAAATGCTCTAGCTCTTTGACTTTCTTGAGCAGTGCTTTACCCGTAAGGGCATCCGGATTCAGGTTGTTGGCCATTCATTCAATTCTCTAGACTGACAGCAGGTATGGGGAGCAGATGAATGTGATAGCTATCACCTCACCTCATGCACTCAATGCAAATCAGAAATATGAAAAGTGCGGAGCAACCATGCACTGTGCATAACCAGCTACAGGCAGAGGTTCCTTCGCTTGCTTTTTAAAAAAAGCTCATTATCAGTCTTTAATTTTACTATGAAAGCACAATTTCAAGCGGGAGTAAACGCTTCAGGCTAACTAATATAGATGCCCGAAAGATACTTAAAGAACCCTTGATTTACTGACAGGATCAAGCATCAAACATCTTCATACAGAGGCTGTAATCAGCTCGTCTATCGGCCTATTTTTAGCTGGGGTATTATGTTTAAAGAGAGAAGCTTCTTTGAAAAGAATACTGAATTTACTCTCTCGGGCGAATATTTTCATCGGGGGCTGTTTGGATGAAGCTCACTACTCGCGGTCATTACAGCGTCAAGGCTCTGCTGGATTTGAGCTTGCAGCCAGCGGAGGCGGTATCTTCGGTTAGCGCGATCGCCCATCGTCAGCAGCTACCGGCTCCTTATTTAGAGAAGCTTTTGATTGAGCTGCGGCGATCGCACCTAGTCATCTCTGTACGCGGCGCTCAAGGCGGCTACCGACTGGCCAAACCTCCCAGCCAAATATCCCTCGGCCAGATCCTGGAGGCCGTAGGCGAATCGGTCAGCCCCTTAGCTCAAGCGGCGGTAAATCCGGCGCAGGCCGAAGATTGGGTGACCTCAATGCTGTGGCAGCGGCTGCATCAAAAGCTAAAAGCCGCCTTTTACAGCATCACGTTAGAGGATCTGTACTACGACGCTCGCAGTTGGCAGGCGGCTCAGGGGGAGGGGGCTAGCTTTGTGGTTTGAACCGATTGCGATTTTGCTGGTAGCCGCCGGGTTGGACTTTGCCATCGGCGATCCGTGGGGCTGGCCGCATCCGGTGCAGGCAATCGGCTGGATCATCAGCGCCTATAGCCAAAAGGCAATCCGGGCGAAGCTGCCACCTATGCTCATGAAGCTAGCGGGGATCGTTCTGGCAATTTTGGTGATTGGCGGATCTGGGCTGCTGACTTGGGTGGCGCTGCGAGGGTTGGGTCTGATTTCGCCCTGGCTCCAGGGCATGGCTGAAGGAGTGCTGCTCGCGAGCTGTTTTGCGGGTCGTAGCTTGCGTCAGGCGGCAGAAGATGTGCTTGATCCGCTGGCGCGTCAGGACTTGCCGATGGCTCGGGAACGTCTGAGCCGGTATGTCGGTCGAGATACTCAGCAGCTTTCTGAGGGGGAGGTGCGGCGAGCAGTGCTGGAGACGGTGAGTGAGAATGCAATTGATGGCGTGCTAGCGCCCTTGTTTTATGCCTTATTGGGCGCTTTTTGGGGGGTGAGCGGGCCGGTGGCGATCGCCTATAAAGCCGCCAGTACGCTGGATTCGATGGTGGGCTACCGGGAGCCGCCGTACACTCATTTAGGCTGGTTTAGCGCCCGCTTAGAAGACGCGCTGACCTGGCTGCCCTGCCGCCTGAGCGTGTTGACTGTGGCGCTGCTCTCGGGCCAGCCCCGGCAGGTGCTGCGCCTGTGCTGGCGAGATGCCCGCGCCGATCCGAGTCCGAATGCGGGCTGGAGTGAATGTGCCTACGCGGCGGCGCTCGGCGTTCAGCTTGGGGGGCCAAATACCTACCGGGGTCAGCTGAAAGTTAAGCCGTTTTTGGGCGATCCGAAGCGGGCGATTACTGACGAGGTGATCGCCTCAGCCCTGCGTCTTACTCGCTGGAGTTTTTTAATCGGCTTAGCCGTGGGCATTGTTAGCCTGTCACTTTACACTGCGAATATCAATACAATTTTTAGATAGCGCTTTTTACGGGATTGATTGAATTCGATGGTTCAAAAAGTCGTTAGTATCCTGTCTGCTGAAGAGATTCGTCGGACGCTGAATCGTCTGTCCTCAGAAATTGTCGAACGCACAGAGGATTTGGATAGTTTGGTGCTGCTGGGCATTTACACCCGGGGAGTGCCGTTGGCCCGGGCGATTGCCGACCAAATTCAACGACTGGAAAATATAGAGGTTCCCACTGGTGCCCTCGACATTACTTTTTATCGCGACGATCTCGACCAGATTGGCGTGCGGACCCCTGCTAAGACAGAAATTCCTTTTGACCTAGCCGGTAAAACGGTTGTCCTGGTCGATGACGTTATCTACAGCGGGCGAACGGTGAGGGCGGCGCTGAACGCCGTTCACGACTATGGCAGACCCGGAACGATTCGGCTAGCTGTGCTGATTGATCGGGGGCATCGTCAGGTGCCGGTGCATCCCGATTTTGTCGGGAAGCAGTTGCCGACAGCCAGTGATGAAACGGTGCGGGTTTTCTTGCAGGCGGTGGATCAGCGGGATGGGGTGGAGCTGACGCATCCTTGAAGAGGTGAGGGGGTGTTTTACGATATGTGCGATCGCTGCTGAACTGACTGTGGGACTGCGGTAAATTGAAATATCTGCTGATACATCCCGTGAGAAGCTAGTTTTGAGTACATCATCGCCTGTAGGTCTGAGTCGGCCCGATTTGGATAGTTCTGTGGAAACTCAGGTGAGGAAGGCAGACCATCTGCGCGTTTGCCTGGAAGAAGACGTGCAGAGCCATCGTATTACCAATGGCCTGGAGCGCTATCGGTTTACGCACTGCTGTCTACCAGAGCTAAATCGGGCGGATATCAATATCTCGACGACCTTTTTGGGGAGAGCTGTAGCGACGCCGCTGCTGATTTCTTCGATGACTGGGGGCACGGAGCAGGCCCGGCTAATCAATCAACGGCTGGCAAAAGTGGCTCAGCGCTACGGCTTGGCAATGGGGGTTGGATCTCAGCGAGTGGCCATTGAGAATCCTGATCTGACGAACACCTTTTCGGTGCGGCAGTATGCGCCAGACGCGCTGCTGTTTGCCAACCTGGGCGCTGTGCAGTTGAACTATGACTACGGTGTGGAGCAGTGCCAAAAGGCGGTGGACTGGCTGGAGGCCGATGCGCTGATTTTGCACTTGAATCCGCTGCAAGAAGCGGTACAAACTGGCGGCGATGTCAACTTCAAGGGACTCTTTGCCAAAATTGAGCAGTTAGTGCGGGTGCTGCCGGTGCCGGTGGTTGCCAAGGAAGTGGGTAACGGCATTTCGGCGGTGATGGCGCAGCGACTGGTTGAAATTGGCGTGGCGGCGGTCGATGTTGCTGGGGCGGGCGGAACTTCCTGGGCGCGGGTCGAAAGCGAGCGGGCGAAAGATCCAAAACAGCAACGGCTGGGCAATACGTTTGCTGATTGGGGAATTTCGACGGCTGACTGTATTACCGATATTCGGGCGCTGCCAGCAACAGGAGCAGGCACGGTGCCGCTGATCGCCTCCGGGGGCTTGCGCAACGGTCTGGATGCCGCGAAAGCGTTGGCGCTAGGCGCAGATCTGGCCGGTATGGCACTGCCGTTTTTGCAGGCAGCGAGTCACTCGGCTGCGGCCTTAGATGAGCTGTGCGAAGCGTTGATTGCAGAGATTGTAACAGTGTTGTTCTGTACGGGCTGTGCTTCGCTGGCTGATCTGCGACAGGATGGCATGATTCGTCGGCTTCGTTAAGCGCTGGTAGAGAATGCACCGGAGGCACCGCGAATCTGTTGTCTCTGGGCTGAGATCAGGGGGCAAAAACGAAAACAGGCACTCGCTTGTAGGCAGGCGTATGAGACTTCGGGTCAGCGACGCCTTTCATCAGCACGTTCGCTTCAGGGTAAAACATCAGAGCGGCCCCGCGTCTGACTGCCCCGCAGATAATTTCGACATTTTCGAGTTTACCGGCTTCGCCCTGGACGGTTACTGGTTGGCGATCGCTCAATCCACTCTCCCTCACATCTTCAGCGTTCATCAAAATGCAGTGACGATGAGGCATCCCCCGATACTTATCGGCAGTGCGATAAACAACGGTATTGTGCTGGGCGTAGCCTCGCCCGGTGATCAGCGCGAGAACAATTCCCTCCTGTTCGTCCAAGCCAAAGTCTTCAGGAGACGGTAAGGTCAGATTGGGTAACGGCGTAAGCTGCATTTGGGCTTTGCCGGAGGGTGTTCTAAATTGGGGATGAGTGAAGATGCGATCGCCAATCGTAAACTCTTCTTTCGTCTCGTCAATCTGGCCAATCTTCTCATAGCCATGAATGGTTTGAGCGATGAGCTGACGCACATAGCGAGTATCTTGTAGCCGCCGCCAATCTACCGGTGAGTTACCGTGCAAACGATACGCCAATTCTGTTATGAAGTTCACCTCAGCGACCAGATCAGCCGATTTGAGATGTGTTTTCCCTTCGTCATTCAGCCGCACGAAGTTGTTGCCCGATTCCACCGTGGTCTTATGAGGATTCTCAAAGCGGTTGAGAACGGGTAGAACCAGCGTATTCTGTCGGGCCAATCCGTGGAAGTGACCAAGATTTGGCTTAGTTGCCAGATAAACGACCGTGTCGATTTGGCTGAGGGCGCGTTTTGCTTGGGTGAGGTCGGGACTAGCAGCGTACAGGTTGCCGCCAAGACACAGCAGCGTATCGACTTTGCCCGCGTCCGCTGCTTCGATTAAAGAACGGGCATGATAGCCCGGTTCGAGATCGAGAGAGCGACCCAACAGCTTCTCTAAAGCTTTTTTCAAAGCCGGTTTTAGCTCATTTTTCACGCCCATCGAGCCAAAGCCCTGCACGTTGGAATGGCCGCGAATGGGCATGACACCTGCGCCGAGCCTACCTACATTGCCGGTGAGCAAAGCGGTATTCGCGATACCACAAACACCATCGACGCCGTTTGCTTGATGAGTGATGCCCATCGCCCAGGCGAAAACCGCACGTTTTGCCTGACTGATTAGAGTGGCAGCAGTCTCAATATCGGCTTTGCTCACACCGCAAGTTTCAACAATCTTTTCCCAGCTAGTTGTTTGGGCTTGTTCAACAACCGCTTCCCAGCCTTCGGCATGGGCTGTCAGGAAATCGTAGTCGATTAGTTCACGCTCTATCAGAGACTTTTGGATGCCGATGATTAAGGCTAGGTCGCTGCCAGGAAGAGGCTGCAAGAACAGATTGGCAATGTCGGAACCAGGGAGAAGAGACTTCACGGGAAAAGATGGTGAGCCAAATTTCACTAGCCCGACTTCTCGGACAGGGTTCATCACGATGATGGTGCCACCGCGATCACGCAATTTAATCAGCTCATTCATCAGCCTCGGATGGTTCGAGGGCGCATTCGATCCAATTAGCACCACACAGTCGGCCTGCTTCAAGCTCTCTAGGCTCACGGTAGAAGTGCCGGAGCCAAAGGTGCTGCTCAGCCCTTCGGTAGAGGGCCGATGGCAGAGGTCGGAGCAGTCGGCTAAGTTGTTGGAGCCGAGCGATCGCATCATCAGTTGCAGCAGGTAGGCCGCCTCATTGGAAGAGCGCCCAGAACTGTAGGAAGCCACTCGTTCAGGCGGCTGACGAAAAGCCTCCTCGACCAGGTCATACACTTCATCCCAGCCGATGCGCTCATAGTGCGACGAGCCTGCCCGCAAGATCGCCGGAAAGCTCAAGCGACCCAGCCTGTCCGCCTCCATTGAGCTGAGCTGCTGCAACTCATCAATCGTATGCTGCTCAAAAAAGTGCGGCTCAACCGGCGGCTGTAGCTCAGCTACGATAGATTCCACGCTTTTCGCACAGCGCTGTAATTTTTCGCCTTCCTCATTCGTAAAACCGCCCTTTTGTCCGCCCGTTCCCCAAGCGCAGGATAGGCAGGCACTCTTATGCAGCAGCGTCTTCCAAACCTGTGGCCCTTCGGGTGCCAGCGTATGCTCAGCCCAGTACTGAATAACAGGTAAACCGCCGCCAATATCCCTACCAGGATGTGTGGTTGGCTGGTTTTCAAAATTTTGGTCGATTTGGGAGTCGGGCTGTGAGGATTTTTCCATGATGTGCTGAGTAGGTAGTCTACTTGCACCATAGCGAATCTTGACGTGACTGGGTACTGGTTGCGCGTGAGCGCCTGTAGGTGGACCTTTGAGGGCAGTGGCGGGAACGAGAAATAAGCGATTTAGCTCAATTGCAGTTATGTTTAATGCGTTTTCTCACACGACGAAAAGCCCGAACACTAGATTGCCAAAGTTCGGGCCTATGACGGTTGGTTGATTCAACTTTCATTAAGCAACTAAGTTGATGGCAATGCTTTCATCTCTGCAAGTATGTCAATAACTGTTTTGTATGCTTCGCTAATTTCAAATTTTCCAGTTTCGACTAGCTCCATAAGCTTCTGTGCATCTTCAGGTGTAATCAAATCAAACTGGATAGGTTCTTCCAAAAAAAGATGGAATTTCTTTTTATCTTCTTGACTAATTTTGTCTTGCCGTTCTTTGGTTTTCATCTCACGCAACTCATATTCTAGTTGCCTAATGAGTTCAGATTTTTTACCCTCTGTATAGGTACCGTCAAACAAAGCCCTTTTCACTCCAAATAAGGCACCGCCACCTAAAACAGCAGCACCAGCAACAACTGCAAGAGGAGCGGCAACAGGAATAGCAACCAAGCCAAATAGTACAGAAGCTGTAGTTCCTCCAAATGCGAACGCCGCTGCACCAGCACCCATAGCCCCAACCCCGACAACTCCTATATCGGCTAAGAACGAAAAACTGTCGCCACCTTCTTTTAGTTTTTTAAGAGCTTTTAAGAGATCTTCTTTACTGCGATCTTGTTTAGACATGAATTGGCTCCAGCTTATTGAGTGTTTGTTTAGGCAGGGACGAATTGGTTAGAGAGCGAGCGCAATACACTTGCAAGAAGATTAAAAAAATTGCTCGCGGCTTCCTGCAAGTTTTGACTAAAACTCTTAAGTTCTCTATCAAGAGAATGTCCCACGCTCGCACCGAGTGAAACAGCACCTAAGCCCAAAATCTTAGCCAGGGGTTCTAGAAACCTGCCAATTCCCCATGGCAGAGAACTTAAAAGGCTGTAGATAGCTACTCCGACTACTGCTCCTATGCCAGAGCCAGCGACGAAACAAGGATTCTCCTTCACAAAGTTAATAATTTTGAATAAGAGAATCCTCCCGATAGAGATGAGCTTCTTTCCAAGGTGAATAGTTTTACTGGCCAAATCATGCAGCCTTGTCACTACTGACTCTGGCAGGCCCATCTCTTGCAGCCAAATATAGAAATCTCGACTGCTAAAACTTTCTATCTCAGCATTCCAAAGGGTTAGTTTTAACTTCGATTGAGCTGGCGACAATTCTGATGACTGCATATCGTTATCTGAACCTTAATATCTCACTAAAATATTAAGTTCTGAAATCGAATAAAATAACCGCATATGCACCCAGCCTCAAGCCTATGAGGCTTGAGGTTCCGGGTAGCTGTTAAGTAGAAATATGTACATTCAAACCCCGAAGAATATATATGACCCTGTGGGTAGAATTGCGTTTGAAAAGAGTAGATGCTAATCGCTATCTGTATCAGAAGCTATTAAACCACTGATATCAACATTGTCATAAGCAATTTGAGCATAGGGAGAAAGCGTCTTGCGAACAATTTAGCGGCAGTTTTCTAAGCTGTAAACAGCTTAGAAAGATAAACAAAAGACAAAAGACAAAAGACTTTCAAGAGCTAAGCGCTGAAACCTCGGCCTGGCCCTTGCGATTCTCCTGTGGAGACGCTCTGCGATCGCGCACCTCCAAAAACACCAGCAGCGCATTCACATCCGCCGGATTCACTCCACCGATCCGAGTCGCCTGCCCTACTGTTAGCGGTTTCACTTTGTTCAACTTTTCGCGGGACTCCATTGAGAGAGTGTCGATAGTCATGTAGTCGAGATTTTGCGGCAGCGGTCGATTGGTTTGGCGAGAGACCAAATCGATTTGCTTTTGCTGGCGCTGAATGTAGCCTGAGTACTTGATGTCGATTTCAGCCCCTTCTTTTTCGGCTAAGGTAAGCTCAGGATTGTCTAGGCCGTAGTGTTCTAATTGGGTGTAGTGAAACTTGGGACGACGAATCAGGTCGGCTAGTGTCACCGAGCCTTTAATGCGCTGCTGAGTGTCGGCGTAGATTTGTTGGCCGATCTCCTCTTGTTCTTTTACTCTTGTGCTGTGCAGGCGTTCTTTTTCAGCGGTGATATTGGCCTGCTTTTGGCTGTAGAGGTGCCAGCGGCGATCGCTCACCAGCCCAATTTCCCGACCCAACGGTGTCAGCCGCTGATCAGCATTATCCGACCGCAAAATCAGCCGATATTCCGAGCGCGAAGTCAGCACCCGGTAAGGCTCCCGCAAATCCTTCGTACAGAGATCGTCAATCAGCGTCCCCAAGTAGCTGCCTTCACGCGGAAACACAACCATCTCCTGACCACTGACCCGCCGCGCCGCATTAATCCCCGCCACCAAACCCTGACCCGCCGCTTCCTCATAGCCAGTCGTGCCGTTAATTTGCCCCGCGCAAAACAGCCCTTCTACCTTTTTGGTCATCAAGGTCGGAAAGCACTGCGTTGCCGGAATATAGTCATAGTCCACCGCATAGGCCGGACGCAGCATAAGGCAGTTTTCCAATCCGGGCAGGGTTTTCAGCATTTCCCCCTGCAAATTTTCCGGCAGTCCGGTCGAAAAACCCTGAACATATAGCTCAGGATACTCGCGACCCTCTGGCTCAATAAAAATCTGATGGCTTTCCTTGTCAGCAAAGCGCACAATTTTATCTTCTATGCAGGGGCAGTAGCGCGGCCCTTTGGCCTCCACCCAGCCGCCGTACACGGGCGACAGATGCAGGTTGTCGCGTACCAGCTTGTGAGTTGCGGCGGTGGTGCGCGTCATATAGCAAGGAATTTGCTCACGTTCCTGCCATACTTCCGGGTCGAAGCTAAACCAGCGCACGTCTGAGTCACCGGGCTGAGGCTCCAGCTTGCTATAGTCCACTGATCGCTTGTCCACCCGAGCAGGCGTGCCGGTTTTTAGCCGTCCGGTTTCAAAGCCCAGACGGTTCAGCGTTTCGCTCATGCCGATGGCTGCTGGTTCACCGGCCCGCCCCGCTGAGAGTGACTTTTTGCCTACCCAAATGGTGCCGTTCAGAAAGGTGCCCGTCGTCAGGATCACGGCTTTGCAGCCGAAGGTCATGCCGAAGTGAGTTTCCAGACCGATAATTTCATTATTTTTGCCCAGCACCAGGTCGGTGGCCATGCCTTCGCGCAGCACCAGGTTTTCTTGATTCTCGACGACTGACTTCATCACGGCGGCGTATTCGCGCTTGTCGGTTTGCGCCCGCAGCGCCCATACCGCCGGACCACGAGAGCTGTTGAGAATGCGCTTTTGCAAATAGGTGCGATCTGCGACTTTGCCGATCTCGCCGCCGAGCGCGTCTACTTCATGAGCGAGCTGGGACTTCGCCGGGCCACCGACTGCCGGGTTACAGGGTTGCCAGGCAATCCGATCCAAATTCATGGTCAGCAGCAGCGTGCGGCATCCCAGGCGGGCTGAGGCCAGCGCTGATTCGCAGCCTGCATGGCCCGCGCCGACCACGATCACATCGAATTCGTCTGAGAAAGAGACGCTCATACATAGTCTTGATAGATCCGTCTCTTATTCTAGCGACTGTCCGCCAAACGCTTTGCTCTGAGAAACATCTCTGGTGAAGATGTCCCTCCATATCTGAGAATAAGCAGAATATACATGCACAGTTTGTTAGGCTGCTGCTATCCCTAAATATTTTTTTAATAAATCAATTTCATAAAAACTAAAATGGCAGCAGTGACATGGACTTTGGCAGCAGGCTCACTCATCAACAGGACGAAATTATTCAAACCTGGATCGCTCAGGTGCGCGGCGATAGCGACATTACCAGCACTCGTAATCTGACCTCTCAAGCGATTTTAGACAGTCTGCCTGAGCTGATTGAAGCGATCGCTCACCTCCTATCACAGCCACTGACAGCCGACCTGAACACGCTGCTCAAACACGGCATAGAACATGGCACACTACGAGCCAAACAGGGCTACGACGCTGAAGAAATTGCCTGGGAGTATGCCATTCTGCGGGAGGTGATTTTCAACGCATTAGAAGGTGAACTGCTGCAAAGCCAGCCGGCCTCAATGCTGCGAACGATGCGATTGGTCGATGGCGCGATTGATCAGGCCGTTGCTTTTTGCATGAAGCGCTACACCGATGAGCGGATCCAGGAAGTGAACTTGCTGTACGACGAGTTGCTGGCAAGTAACCAGGAGTTGGACTGGCTAGTGCGCAGCGGAAAAACCAGCCTGTCGCATCTGGCGCATGAGCTGAAGAGTCCGCTCAGCAGCATTATTGGCTATTCGGAGCTGTTTTTGCGCCAGCGAGAAAAAATGTCTGAGGTGCATCCCGAATATGTCGAACGGGTGCTCATTAGCGGGCGTCAGTTGCTGGCAATGATTAACGAGGCGCTGGCACTATCTTCGTATCAGGTGGAGCGAGGAATGCTTGAGCCGCAGCCGGTGGAGGTCTGTCAGGTGGTTGAAGAGGTGGTAACAGCGCTGCATATCCTGGCTCAGCAGAAGGATCTGCCGATCTCTGTCGCCTGTGAGCCAATTGGGGAGTCGGTGATGACCGATGGCGGACGGCTGCGACAGATTATGACCAATCTGATTAGCAATGCCATTCGCTACACCGAATCTGGCCAGATCGAAATCCAGGTGCGCCCGCTCAGGGCAGACGCGCCACCGACGACCTGTTTGCTGCCCTTGGTGAGCCCGGATCTGCTGCATAACGGCGAGAATTCACCTCTGGCAAGGCGGCGAGCGGCCAGTTTGGCGGCTGTTTGCGCTGAGTCGGATGAGGTGCGGGGCGATCGCGTCGAAATCAAAGTAACCGATACGGGCCTGGGGATAGATGTCACCGAGCAAAGCCGAATTTTTGAACCCTACTATCAGGGCAAAGCCGGACAGTGCTCAGCCGACAGCACCGGCCTGGGTTTAGCGATCACCCATCAAATGGTAAAACTACTTCAGGGCAGCATTCACCTCAAGTCAGAGCCGGATGTGGGCTCTACTTTTACCATTACTTTGCCACTGCGCTATCGGCCCGTGCCCGCCGAAGATGCGCCGCAGTTTCAGCTATAGGCACTCGCTATGACCGCTCCTCAGCTCATTGCTTTCGATTTTGATGGCGTCATTTGCGACGGCCTGATCGAATACTTTCAAACGGCCTGGCGAGCCTACCGTCAGCTTTTTCAGCCCAGCGATGAGCAGCCGCCTGCGGGACTTGCCAAACAGTTCTATCCGCTGCGCCCGGTGGTCGAAACAGGGTGGGAAATGCCGGTACTGGTGCGCGCCCTGGTCGCAGGCGCAAGCAAAGCGCAGATCCTGGCAGAGTGGCCGCAGATGGCGTTGCCCTATCTGGCCGAAGCGGGGCTGACCAAGGCACAGTCAGGGCAGGCGCTTGACGGCGTTCGCGATCAATGGATTGAAGCCGATTTGCAAAGCTGGCTAGATCTGCATCGGTTTTATCCCGGTGTGGTGGAACGAGTGGGCGATCTGCTGGCAGGCGATCTGCCGGTTTATATCGTCAGTACCAAAGAAGACCGGTTTATCAAAGCGCTGCTGGATCAAAGTGGCGTAGCGTTTCCGGCTGATCGCATTCTGGGCAAAGAAGTCAAGCGTCCCAAATATGAAACCCTCCGCCAGTTAAAAGAGAAGCATTCGGTCTCGCATATCTGGTTCATTGAAGATCGCCTGCCTGCTCTCACCGAGGTCAAAGCGCAAGATGACCTGGCAGCGGTTCAGCTCTTTCTGGCAGATTGGGGCTACAACATGGAGCCCGACAGAGAAACGGCAAGACAAGATCCGCGAATTAACCTATTATCGTTGGAGCAAGTAGTACAAGAGTTCGATAAGTGGCTGTGACCGACCATGCTCGATCTGACTAAGCTCGCCCGCCAGATGCAGGGAATTAGCGACCACCTCAGTAAAGAGGCCGACGCTGCCCGTGTGCGGGTTGAACTGGCACGCAATTTGCTGGCTCAGGCAACCGAACGGCAGGGCGAGCTGGTGCAGCAGTTGGGGGAGGGGCGCGATCGCCTCCTTTTCGCCGCCGCCGAACCCATTGAACCGCTGGCCACCAAAATTCCTCTAAAGACTGCCCCAAATGCCCACACCGTCATCTCTTCAGACGGCTCCCAAATCTCTCCTAGCCATCACGAAATCGCCTACTGCTACTTGTTGAACATCAGCCGGGTGATTATTCACTACGGACAAAGCCGCTACCCCCTGCTCGACAGCCTGCCCGAAGTCATCTACCGTCCCGAAGACCTGTACGCCTCACGCAAATGGGGTATCAGCACCGAGGAGTGGATGGGCCATCGACGCACCGCCGCCGAAGCCATCATGCTTAGCGAACTCGGTCAGCAGGCCACTAGCTCGCAAGATGCGGACGTGCCTATTTTGGCGATGACCGATGGCTCACTGATCTATTGGTTTCTAGAGCAGATGCCAGCAGCAGCTCGGGACGAGATATTGCTGCCTGTCCTGGCCGCATGGGAGCAAATGCGGCAAGCCCGAGTGCCAGTAATGGGCTACATTAGCGCCTCTCGCAGCGGCGAAGCGCTCAACTTTTTGCGGCTGCAAGCCTGCCCGTATGAAACGCCCGACTGCCTCACGCACTGCGCCGATGACCGCAGCCAA
>JBBQAC010000056.1:0-19864 GCA_038315915.1 Phormidesmidales cyanobacterium | reverse complement strand
AGATCTACGATAACGACGATAATTACTATCACCATCGCAATCGAGAGCAGCTTAGAAACCAGGCTCTCAAACAGCTCTAAGTTCTTTAAAAAGCCTTGGTCGCTCGAATGACGGCGAAGAAACCTGATAAATCGATTGCTCACGCTGACCCTTGCTGTGTAGATTCAATCTAATACTACAGGTAGGGACAGGTAGGGCCAACCTTACGAGCAGTCATCGAGCAACCACCTGATCTCGCTGAGAGGCGATCGCAGCTTGTTGAGTCACAGCGGGCGGCGACTGCACCATCGCCATAATTTGCTCAGCGCTCGTGGGCGCAGCGGTCGGCGGCTGGGAAGCAATCAGCGTGAGCTGTACGGCGCAAGCTTTCAGCTCTGGCTGCTTAGAAATCGGACATGACTGAGGATGGGTCAGCCCATTTACTTCAGCATTGTCAGCCCAGAGAAAGCCCCAGTGCATTGGCATAAAGACGGTGCCCCGGCAGATATTTTGAGTGACCCGGATGGGGAGATGGGCAAAGCCCCGGCGCGATCGCACCTCCACCCAATCTCCCGACTGCAACTGCATCTGCTGCGCATCCCGAGGATTGACCTCTAGCGTCGGCTGGCTGTACTTCTTCGCAATTTTCTCAATTCGCCCGGTGCGCGTCTGCGTATGCCAGTGCCCCAGCAGTCGCCCCGTCGTCAGCACCATCGGAAACTCCGGATCAGGCGGCTCAGCTAGTCCCTTCGCGTGAAACGCTGCAAACTTAGCGCGACCATTCTTCGTCAGAAAGTTGAAATCGGTATACAGTCGCTTATCGAACTTCGCCGCCGCCGTTTGCGCAGTTTCACAGACCGGCGCAGGCCACTGAATTGGCCCTACCTTGGCCAAGCGCTCATGGCTGAGCCCGCTCATGTCACACAGCCGATCCGCCGTCAAGCTAACAAATTCGTCATATACCGCCGCCGCATCCGGCCAACCAAACTGCTTCTCAAAGCCCAGCCGCCGACCCACCTCAGCAAAAATCTCCCAGTCCGCTTTCGCGCTGCCCACCGGTGCTCGAAAAGCCGGACAAAACGTCACCACCCGCTCAGAGTTAGTCATCACCCCGGAAGCCTCACCCCACTGAGCCGCTGGCAGCAACACATGCGCGTAAGCCGCTGTTTCTATCGGGTAATAAGCATCCTGACAAATGGTAAAGGGCGATTTCAGCAAAGCCGCCTTCGTCCGCTCAACATCTGGCATACTCACTGCTGGATTTGTGGCTGCGACCCACATTACCCCTACCTGGCTCTGCTCTAGCGCCAGCATCATATCCCAAGCAGCCAAACCGGGTTCAGGAGAAATGCTCCCTTCGGGTAGCCGCCAAACCCGCTCTACTACCCGCCGATGATTCGGATCTTTTACTAGTCGGTAGCCCGGTAAAATATGCGATAGCCCGCCTGCTTCCCGCCCGCCCATCGCATTGGGCTGACCCGTCAGCGAAAACGGCCCCGCCCCCGGACGGCCAATATTGCCAGTCATCAGGTGCAAGTTAATAATCATGCGCACCTTGGCTGTGCCTTCGCTCGACTGGTTAACGCCCATCGACCACAGCGACAGCACTCGCTGAGACTCGCCCCACAGCTTAGCGGCTTTTTCCACATCTGCTTTGGCAATCCCGCAGATTTCAGCAACGCGATCCGGAGGGTACTGAGCGACAACCTGAGCATATTCAGTAAAGCCATCCGTGCAGTAGTCGATAAACACAGGATCGTGCTTGCCCTGGCGAATCAGCAGGTAAGCAATGCCGTTGAGCAAAGCAATATCGGTGCCGGGCTTAATCGCCAGGTGCAGGTCGGCATCTTTGGCTGTAGCGGTACGGCGCGGGTCGACCACAATCAGCTTGACGCCTTTGTTCTTCTTGTGGTGCTTGCGCAAACGGTTAAAGACAATCGGATGACAGTCGGCGGTGTTAGTGCCAATTAAAAAAGCGCAGTCAGTTTCTTCCAAATCGTCATAGCAGCAGGGCGGGCCATCAGAGCCAAAGCTCTGGATATAGCCTGATACCGCTGATGACATGCAGAGACGCGAATTGGCATCAAAATTATTGGTGCCGATGCAGCCTTTGATCAGCTTTTGCGCCGCATAATAGTCTTCGGTTTGAAACTGCCCGGAGCCATACATGCAAATTGAGTTGGGGCCGCGCAGATCGATAGACTTTTGGATTTCTGAGGTGATTTTGCCGAGCGCTACTTCCCAACTCACCTGCTCAAAGGGCTGATCTAACGATTTGCGCATCATCGGGTGCTTGAGCCGGTCTTTATTGAGCGATTCGCCCACAGAAGCCCCCTTGATGCACACCTGCCCTTTGCTAGAGGGATGCTCCCGATCGCCTACTGCCTGCCAAATCGGTCTGCCCTCACTGTCGCGTGTGATTCCTCTGCCTTTGCGAGCAGGCGGAAAAACCTCTAAGCCGCAGCCTACACCGCAGTAGGGGCAAAGTGTTTTGGTTGAAAGTGCTTTGTCTGAAAGTGACACTTTAAAACCTCCCTGAATAAATGCCTATAGACAGACCGGTAGAGAACGCTTGAGCGCCCCCTACCGGTTTAGTGGGAATTGACCAGCAGAACTGTGTCAATTCTTACCTTTGTGTCGTCTTAGCCCATCACAGAAGAATCAGCAGGCGCAACCGGAATGGCCACCTCTTCGCCTTCGTGAGCATCGGCAAAGGAATTCTTAGGCTCATCCAGGAAGAACGCGCAGAGGAAGGCGACAACCAAACCAGCTACACCGAGTACCTGGAAAAAGAGCGCATTTGCCCGAGCGGTACCAGCGGCAATGACGGCTGGGTCAACCGCGTCACCGGCAGGCACAAATGCCTGCTGAAGCAGTAGCAAAATGGTCAGGTAGGCGACTGCGCCAACGTTGCCATAAGCGCCGACGTTACCGGCAACCTGTCCTGTAATCCGAGGCTTCACCAGCGGGACAAGGGCAAAAGTTGCGCCTTCTGCTGCCTGCACAAAGAAGGAGCAAGCCATAACCAGAAGCACCGCCCCTGGCAACCACCAGCCGCTGCCGACCATGCTGAAGAGCAAATAGCCAATTCCCATACCGCCTAGCAGCACCGTCATCGTCCACTTCCGGCTACCGACCGAGTCGGAGATGATGCCGCCACCCGGACGAGAGACCAGATTCATAAACGCGTAGCTCGCGGCAATCATCCCAGCGGCGGCTTTATCTAGACTAAAGGTGCCCTCAAAGAAGGCTGGTAGCACGGAGACCACTGCTAGTTCAGAACCGAAATTGACAACATAAGTCAGCTCCAGAATCGCCACCTGCTTAAACCGATAGCGGTCTTCGGCGGGGTAGCGTTTGCGACCAGCCAAAAGCTCTCTATTAACCGTCCAGCAGTTGTATGCCTGAAAAGCGTAGAGCCCTAATAGCAAGAGCATCGTGATAAACATCGCCGGAACAGAGAGAAAGCCGACTTTTTGCAGTCTCCAGGCAATTACCATCAGGATGCCGGTCAGAGGAACGTTCATGGCCATTAAGAACCAGAAGTCGCGAACGGTAGTGACTTCTATACCGCGAGCGCTGCTAGGACGACGATAGACTTTGCCAGGAGGCGTATCGGTGACGTTGAAGTAGTAGAACACGCCGTACAGGGCGGCAATGATACCGGAGCCTGCGATCGCCGCTCTCCAGTTCAACACATCGCTACTAAAGGCCAGCCCCAGCACATCGAAATTTTGCGTTTCAGGGAACCGAAAAGCACCCGGCAAAAAGCTCAGCGCCATGGCGATCAGCACCATCGTAAAAGCAGAAAATGCAGAGCCAAAGTTGCCCCAGCCGCCGTAAATGCCTTCAGCGGTACCGACCTCTTTAGGCGGGAACCACTCTGCGGTCATTCGAATGCCGATCACAAAGCCCGCACCGACAATCCCCATCAGCAAGCGGCCAACAACTAGCTGATTAAAGCTCGTCGCCGTTGCAAAAATTAAACAGGGAATTGCGGCATAAATCAGCAGACAAGTATAGGTCACACGGGGGCCATACTTGTCTAACAGCATCCCGATAATGATCCGAGCAGGCACGGTTAAAGCTACATTACACAGACCGATAGTGCCTGCCTGCTGAGGAGTCAGCCCAAACTCTTGAACAATAGTCGTCGCAAACGGCGGGAAATTAAACCAAACAACAAACGATAAAAAGAAGGCAAACCAGGTCAGGTGTAATATTTTATACCTACCCTGAGTTGGTTTCGTAAAAAACTCTCCAATCATCTTGCGCTATGCTCCTAGGTATGGATATGCTCTGCCCCAGATGAATCTGGAGCAAGGCTATTTGACTGAAGTCTTGAGGTTGCCGCCTCAAGGCTTCTTTCTTGGTGGCCCAACCTGCTGCCCTCACATTATGGAAAGCAGCCGTCAGGCCAGGAAAATATGAGTCAATGGCGGACTCATTTGGCGATTCTCCTAAGGGAGAGGCTTTGCCATCGCACCAAACTTTTCTTGCAGTAGGCTAGAGACAACCTCCTTCAAGTCTTCACAGGGCACGGCTTTCATCACCCGTTCACCAAGCTGAGCATGTTTGCCCACCTGACCGCCCATGTAAATATCGACAGCTTCTACGGTCTTGCCGTCCTTGCGAGCTTTTGTCCCCAAAAAGCCGATGTCAGCAACCTGCGGCTGACCGCAGGAATTAGGACAGCCCGTCCAGTGCAGGCGCACCTTCTCATTCACCTCAAGCAGTGAATCTAGCTCCTGCGCCAGGGCCTGGGCGCGCTGCTTGGTCTCAATCAGGGCAAAGTTGCAAAACCGCGACCCGGTACAGGAAACGCTCCTGCGCACCAGCGGCGAGGGATCAATCGAAAACTTTTGCACGGGCGCTTCCTGCAAAAACGCCTCCAGTCGAGAATCTGGAATGTTGGGGATGATGATGTTTTGCTCTACGGTCAGGCGAATTTCGCCATTGCCGTACACTTCCGCGAGGCGAGCGATTTCAAACATGTCATCGGCGTAAAAGTGGCCCACCGGAATGTGCAGTCCGACATAGTTCAACCCAGGCTGCTTTTGCGCGTGAACGCCGAGATGGTCGCTCTTGCCTTCGTCGGTGATGGCATCTTCCGGGGCAGCAGGTGCCAAGGACTGGCCCATTTGCTCCTCTACCGCCGAGCGAAACTGCGCTAGGCCCATTTCTTCGATCAGCCACATCAGACGGGTCTGCTGACGATTGCCGCGCGATCCCAAATCGCGGAACACTGTGAGAATGGCGCGACAGACTTCTACCACTGTGTCATCAGCCGGAACCCAAGCGTTGAGCGGAATTGCGGAGTCGCAGCGTTTGGCCGAGAAAAATCCGCCGACAATAACGTTGAATCCCAATTCGCCGCCTTCTATGCCGTCCTTAAACGCTGGCAAAAAGGCGATGTCATTAATTTCCGAGTGAATAGAGTCTTCTCGGCTACCTTCAAGGGCAATGTTGAACTTACGGGGCAGGTTGGTAAAGTCGTAATTGCCTTCACCGTTGTTGGTGATCATGTCTTGCACTTTGCGCACCAGACCCTGCGTGTCGATCAGTTCGTTAGCAGCGATTCCGGCTACTGGCGACCCGGTGATGTTGCGGACGTTATCCATGCCGGACTGAATGGAGGTAATGCCCGCCTGCTTGAAGCGCTCAAAAATGTCGGGAATATCTTCCAGGCGGACGCCTCGCAATTGGAGATTCTGCCGGGTAGTCACATCCGCGCAGCCGTCGTCACCGTAGCACTGGACGATTTCAGCCAGGATGCGCATTTTATGGCTGGAGAGCGCGCCGTTAGGCATCCGCAAGCGCAGCATGAACTTGCCTGGGGTAACGGGCCTGTGAAAGACGCCCAGCCATTTGAGCCGACCTGTAAGGTCAGTTTTGTCGAGCGCTTCCCAGCCCATTTCAGCAAACTTCTCAAGTTCGTCCTTGACCGCTAGGCCGTCTTTTTCGGCTTTGTACTTCTCAAATTTATTCTTCTTTTCCACCCTGTCTGCGACGCTTGGTGACGTAACCATGCCATATCCAAATGTTAGTAAACTTGCCTTGAAGTAATCGATCTGCCGTTGCTGTTTTGCCTTTTATGGCCAGTCCAACTCATTCAAAACACAGGCCCAATATCAGCCTCAATAAATCGCTTCAAAAAGTCACCTTGAGGGTTCATCGCTCTGATAAAACCGCAGTCGAGACCGCTGAAGAAAGTTGGTAGATGTATTGATCTAAAAACCTGTCAGGCATCTGAATCGAGGCATCTACCAACCACGCTTATAAGGAACCGTTTTAGGGTTTTGTCTAACTCATTTGCTGTTGAGTTGCCCCTAACATATGGAAAATCTACTGAGTGTTTTGTATTAATCGATACTCTTCTTAACTAGCCGGGCCGTTTTTAGGCAATAACTGCATTACATTTATGCAGTTATTGCAAAACCCCTTGGGAAAGCGTCTGTGCAAGCGCATAAGATTGGTCTGTAGAGGATGAAAAGATATGTTGAGCAGGAGTTTTTGCCATTTTTTGTCATTTTTATATTTGCTTTGAATGAGTCAGGTCGCTTTAGAACGCTTTTAAGCAGCATTGACCCATTTCAATAGGTAATGCGCAGCTTCGTCAATCAAAATGAGCTATCTACCGCCTTTGGTATCACAGGTTACGAAAAGCGTTCTTTTTGAGCATTCAAGATCTGTTTCAGAGCGAGGTTGCTGATGGCTCAAGCGGTTCAGTTCGAGCGGTCAAGCATTGTGCTATCTGATAGCCTATTAGCCAGAAGCGGATGAGCCGCGCTAGAAATGCGCTTAGAAATGCGCTTTGTTAAAACTGATTCAAAATGTTGCATCCAGTCAGGAAGATGCTTTGTGGTTTTTATAGTCTGGTAAAGCAAAATTTTAGTTTTGGCATAATTGAAAAAGGAATTGTTCGCCAGCCCTAGCTGCTTGGGTACTAGCCGGTCTTGTGTTCATTTTTTGAGGAGCTGTCAAAGTCCATCATGTCGTCAGCAGAATCTACTTCCCAATCTTTTCAATTAGGTCATGTTCAGCCTGGTCACGCTAGCGGTCAAGACTCGGTCAATGCTGCCGCTGAAACGCACTCAAGCAATACTGGGCTCGAATCTACGGAGGCGGATCGCCAGATAGAGCAGTTGATAGCTCAGCTCACAGAAGGCGACTTTCACAGCAAATGGGACAGCACCAAGCAACTCAACCGGCAGTTTGCTCAGTGGGGCGATCGCCCTATCCCTCCCCTAATCCGCCTGCTAGAGAACAGCACCGATACCGAAAATCAGTGGTTCTTAGTACGAGCGCTGGCTCAGTTTGACCATCCTGCGGTGGTAGAAGCACTCGCTCAGCTATTGGTCACCACGCCCGCTGAAGACCTTCAGCTAGAAGTCATTAAAGCCTTTACCCGGCTGGGGAACAGTGCGATCGCCACTCTTGCCGACCTGCTCGATCCCCGTCAGCCGCTCAAGCGACGAATTCTGGCTACCCAGGCCCTGGCTCGAATTCGTCGCAGCGCCACAATTTCGCCGCTGCTGAGCATTGCTGCTGACGCCGATCCTCAGCTCAGAGCGATCGCCATTGAAGCCTTGGGTAGCTTTCACGACCCCCGAGTTACACCCGTCCTGCTCGCGGCCCTGGAAGACATTCCCCCGATCTGCACGGAGGCTATTCGCACTCTGGGGCGGCGAGTCGACTTGCTCGCAACTGTGGATTTGGTTGGCCCTTTACGGCACTGCCTGCACCAGGGAGAGGAGGATGTGGCCCGAGAGAGTGCCGTTGCCCTGGGTCGGCTCGGTAGCGAAGCAGCAGCGATCGCTCTTGGCGAAATTCTCACTCAGCCCGCCTCCACTGCCGTAAAAATAGCCGCCGTTCGCGCTCTCGGCTGGATGAACACCCTGAGCGCAATTGACGACCTGGCCGCCGCCTTCGACTGTGGCGTGCCTGTAGTATTGCCCGCTGTACAGCAAGAGATTGCCAAGTCGCTCGGCCAAACTCGCGCAGATCAGCTCAAAGCCACCGCCGCGCAGCCGCTACTCGCCTGGATTCGGAGCATTAATCCGGTTCGCCCGTCCGCACCTGATGATGCGCTCAGCCCAGCCACATTCGGGATCAAGCAGGCGGTCATTTCAGCGATCGCCAGACTTAACGTCAGTAGCGGTGATTCGGCTGCTGTAGAGAGTCTTGTGCCCCTGCTAGGCGATGCCGACTCGCGAATCCGGCTGCACGCCCTGAGCGCACTCAAGCAAATCGACCCGAGAGCAGCCAAAACCAAAGTGCAGGCATACCTGCAAAACGAGCACACTGCACCTGAGCTTAAAGCAAAGGTTGCCAGCACATTAGCCGCCTGGTAAGACCTGTCCGAAAAACAGCAGTGTGAAATCAATCGCGAACGAGAAGCTGCCCGATTATAAGATTTGGTACGTCAGGTACAGACATCACCGTCATCAAGTCGATAGCTGCCGGGCCGTAGCTATTCTTACAAAATCAATTGCAGTCGCACTCTACAGTGGAAGGGATTGTTAAGGCTTGCAGCTTGACAGGGCATCACCCTTTGCACAGCTTTTTCGTCAGCAGCTCTTTCGTCAACTGTGATCACTATGCGCCTAGAGCAGCTACAGGCTTTTTTAGCAGTGGCCGAAACCGGCAGTTTTCAGGCGGCAGCGCGTCAGTGTGGGATCACCCAGTCCACGGTTAGCCGTCAGGTGCGTTCGATTGAAGATGACTTAGGCGTTTCTCTTTTTCACCGTAGCGCTCAAGCTAAGCTAACGCTGGCGGGTAATAGCCTCATGCCCAGGGCGCTGCGCATTTGCAAAGAGTGGCTACAGGCCAAGCAGGAAATTGACGATCTGGTGAACGGCAGACAAACTGAGCTGTGTATCTCGGGCATTCACTCGGTATGCGCTTACATGCTGCCGCCAATTGTCACGCAGTTTTGTCGCACTCATCCTGACGTGCAATTGCGGGTAACTGCGCTGGGCAGCGATCGCTCCCTAAAAGTGCTGCGCGATGGCCTGGTCGATGTCTCCATCGTCATGCACAATCCGCTGCTCACCAGCAATCAGGAAATGGTCGTTATCCCCCTTTATGAGGAGCCGGTCGAAGTGCTGATGGCAGCCGATCACCCGCTGACCGAATACGCCCATGTGCCCTGGGAAGAGATTGCCCGCTATCCCCAGGTGGTGTTTAAAGACGGCTATGGGATGCAGCGAATTGTGCAGAGCCAGTTTGACCAGCAGGGCGCAGATTTTAAGGTGGCGCTGGAGCTAAATACGCTCGATGCCTTCAGAGGTGTGGTGCGTCAGGGGAGTATGGTGGCGCTGCTGCCGCGTTCGGCCCTGGCTGAGAGCCGTCGTGATTTGGCGCTGGCCATTCGACCCACCGGCCATCCGGTGCTGCTGCGCAAAGTGGTGATGGTGACGACGCACGACCGGCTGATGATTCCGCCCATTCGTCAATTTTGCGATTTGGTGCGCCAGCAGGCTGCCAGCTATTCCACTCAAATCAGCAACTTATCTCAGCTTCCTACCGCTAGCTAATAGTGGATCGACGCCCTACCCATGAGCAATCTACCGGAAGATACCGCAGTCGCACAGTTTCGAGTTCTGCTGAAGAAAGTCGGTAGCGGCACACATACCTCGCAGTCGCTCAGCCGAGAAGAAGCGGCGATCGCCACCCGCCTCATGCTGACTGAAGCAGCTACCCCCGCCCAAATTGGCGCATTTATGATCGCCCACCGGATCAAGCGCCCGACGCCGACCGAGTTAGCCGGGATGCTCGACACTTACGACGCCCTCGGCCCGCAAATCGGCGAAATTGACGCAGCCTATCCGGTGACGGTTTTCTGCAATCCCTACGACGGGCGAACGCGCACTGCCCCCATCACGCCGCTGACGGCGCTAATCATGGCCGCTGCGGGGGCTCCGGTGCTGATTCCTGGGAGCGATCGCATGCCGACCAAAATGGGCCTCCCCACCGTCGAAATTTTCCAGGAACTTGGCCTCAACTGGCCCAAGCTCACGCTCAATCAGGTCAAAGCGGTACTCGCTCAAACCGGCCTGGGTTGCGTGTATCAGCCGGTGCATTTTCCCCAAGCGCAGGCCATGGTGCCCTACCGCGAGCAAATCGGCAAGCGCCCGACGCTGGCTACCGTCGAAATTATGTGGTCGCCTTATCAGGGCCGCAGCAACGTCGTTAGCGGCTACGTCCATCCGCCCACTGAAGCCCGCACGCAGGACGCCTTTGCCCAGCGCGGGGTGGAATTTTTCACGACGGTCAAAGGCTTGGAAGGAAGCTGTGATATATCTCGTGCCCGTACCGGCATTCTCTGCCTGAATCAGCTGAAATCAGGCACATTAGCCACCGAGCGACTGCTGCTGCACCCACGCGACTACGGCTTTGAAGGTGCGGATCTAGACCTGGGCGCTTTAGATGATTTGCTTGCAAACTATCGGGCTGCGATCGCAGGTAAGCCCAATGAGATTAGCCGCTCAGCAATTTGGAACAGCGGCTTTTATCTATGGCGCGTCGGTCGCACTCAGAGCATCGAAGCGGGATTTGAACTAAGCCAGTTACTGCTCCAGAGCAACGCCGTCGAAGAAAAGCTATACGCGGTCAAAACAGCGATTGAAACCGAAGCTTCTGTCTTAATTCAGTAGTCCAGCAGAATGATAAACCGCACGGGGATATTGCCGCCTGAGAGCACTTCGGCCATGGCGATCGCCCCTTTCATTTCGGTCATCACCTGTGGACTGTGATCTTTGTAAGCGCGAGCAGCATTCTCTACCCCCGCTTTGAACTGAGCCAGGTTCAGGCAGGTTTTTACGTAGTAAGCAATGCCTTTTAAGCGCTCCAATACCCGTTCGCTACAGTCATCGGGCAGCGGCGGAAACGCTTTGGCACGTCCATTGTCGCTGGCAGTAGTTGGGCGAGACGCGGGCAATAAGCTCGGATTGTTGTGGAGTAAATACTGATTGAGCTGGGCATCTTCACAGGTGGGTAGCTGAGAGAGCGATCGCCATCTTGCCCCATCGTGAGCCTCTAAGATCACCGTCCGATACGATACCATTGCTGCTGTCTCTAATGACCCCAGTCTTAAAACGACTTTCGAGTCAGTAAATAGTAGTCGCGATCGCTCAGCTTGGCTTCTTTCTTACGACTCATCTGCCAGCTCTTCAGCCAGCATCTCATCATAAATCTGCGGCAGCAATGCCGACATGCTGTTATCTTCAATGCCGTAGCCCAAACTTGTCCAGGTTCCTGACAGCAGCGCCAGTACCGAATTGACATTTCCATCACGCAGCTGCTCAGAAATATCGATGCCCCAAGCCGACGGATCTGATAGCCAGCCGTACACGACCTCGTCCTGATACTTTGGTTCAAAGCTAGGCTGCTCCCAAACCTCATACCAGGCAGGCGCATCTGGATGATACCTGCTCGCCTCCAGTTCCCAGGTCGATGTCAAAAACTGATAGCGCCCTGCTGCCGTCGTACAGTCGTCTTCATTGGGGCCGTTGACTATCCGCACGCATTCATCTGGGTGCACACTCAAATCCTCCACCCGCTCGCCACCATACAGCAGCCGGTAAGGATCTGCGGTATTCGACTCTGCCGCCGAAATCGTCCGCATCAGCGCCCGCAGATAGGGATCGCCGCCCTTCATCACCAGCGGTAGCGGCGAAGCCACGTAGTCGGTGGCCCCCAGCAAATTGGGCTTGCGAGGCGAAAGCGCCCACTGATGCAGCGTCAGGGCCACACCAATAAACATTAGCATCGTCAAAACAATCGGCCCTAAGTCGTCCAGCCGTTTTTCTTTGGGCCGTGCTTTATTGCCTCGGGGCGATGCTTTTTGGGTCTTTTGCTGTGCCAAATGATTCCAAAACAAGACTGCTACGCGCTCAAGGATACATCCCGAACGGTAGGGTTTCCCGATTCAGTTTAACCCTGATCAACGACGGATAGTTGCCTGAAAACTTCCTTTAGCTTCATTCGAGCCTGTTCAAATTTTGGCCCCTGCCACTGAGGAATTTGATCGGTCGCTAGCTGGTCGTCTGAGAGATAAAGGGGATAGCGGATTTCAATTTGCAATGCCTGAACCTGAGATTGCTGGCCATAGTGCCGGGTGATAAAGCCACCGGTAAATACTTTATTGGTGACTACCCCGTAGCCCTGTTGGGCAAAGCTGGCTGTAGCCTGTGCCAATAGCTCGGGCGAGCAGGTTTGGCCTTTGGCATTGCCCAGGCAGACATCGTCTGTGATCAGTCCCATGAAGCTGTGGAGATCTAGCAGGATGACTTTGTCGTGTTGAGCGATCGCCTCATTCAGCAACTCAGCCAGCCGCTGGTGATAAGGCGTATAAAATTCATCGATCCGGCCTCTCACCTCCTCCCCGCTAGGCTTTTGCACATAGATCGGCTGCTTGAAAGCGGTTTCTTCAGGTACAACTGCTGACCAAAACGACCCGAATAGCGGCGGCTTTAGCGCCCGGTTAAGGTCGACGACGTAGCGGCTGTAGTTCGCCTGCATAACCGTAATTCCCAAGCTGGGCAAAAAGCTGTACAGCTCCTGCAAATGCCAGTCGGAGTTAGGCAGGCTACACAACTGCTCAGGGGTGAACTGCGATGCAACGTTTGGCGGCAACTGCAATCCGCTGTGGGGCAGGTTCGCAACAATCGGCAGAGCCTGACCCTGCGCGGCCAAAATATTAAAGAGGTCGGCTGGCAAAAAGAAAGGCTCCTAACAAGTACCGCTGTCACAGTGCTACATCATAGCGCTATGGCAGATCTCACTTGCTTGGGAGCCTCTAAGAGCTTACTTCCTGAACAGAGTCAGAAAGCGCCTATGCGCTGACCAGATCCTGATTCAAGATTGGGTAGCGCAGCGTAGCGGCAGCATCGGCCTGATCGGGCACTTCCGCGCGGTCTACGATAAATACCTCGGCGTCGGTATACAGCGCCTGGGTAGCTGCCATATTCAGCAAATCCTGACTTTCCGGAGTGCGCTGATCATGCTGATCAATCTGACGAGATTTGGCGTCAAAGCTGCCCCATACCTGAGTATCAGCAGCAATTAGCAAAGTATCTATCTGGCCATCGTGGGATGCGTTCAAGATGGTTTGGAGGTCGGCGGTTGCCTGCTTCTTGTCGAGCAAATTGCCGTATTGTTCCACGGCGGCTCGGCGGTTGGCGCTGAAGTGGGGTTCGACAAGTTGGATGGCGCGATCGCGGATCTCTTCAGGACTAAGCTGATCCGGCTGAAATTCAACCGCTTTCGCCATCAGATGCGGATAATGATTCGCCTCTTTGTAAATGGGAAAGAGAAAGTCTACGCCCATAAAGAGCAAAGGTGCCGTCTGCCCGCCGAGTACGGACTCTACCCCATCAGCGACCAGATGAAAGAACCTTAAAATGTCCGAATTATCCGTATCTTTGCCGCCGCCCTGGCCATGAAATATCGTCTGCCCACCGCCATTGCGGCCACCGCTCACCCGACTGCCCGTATGGCCCTGTAAGGACTCTTCTGGATCGTCATAGCGCAGAGCAACTTCCAAGCTCAGCGGCGTATCTCCCAAATTTACTGACCGTATGCTGCGGCGAGTAGCCTGGTATAGCGCAACCTTATTCTGGCTGGCCGCAAGTACATAGAACTGCCCATCATCCGTCAGCAAAGGAATCAGCGGCTTTGCATAAAACTGATTACCAACCACCGTCATCGTCTCAAAATCTAACGGTACGCGGTAAGTCTGAAATTGCCCAGCGGCGATAAACAGCGCGAGCCCACTGTCTTGATGCTGCCAAAATTCCCCATTTTTTAACAGGTCATAGGCGGGCTTAAGTAATTGCTGCTGCTCATTTTCACTCATCCCTGCCGCGCTGAGCTGCGCTTCTGCTTGAGAAAGCTGGTTTTTCAACCTGATTGGATCTTGCTGGGTCTCTCTACCTGCCTGGTGCGTCGGCAAATAGATAGAAACGCAGAGCGACTGCTGAATTCCTAGCAATGACTGCAATTCTGTTCTCGATAGTAATGGCATAAATTTTCTCCTGTAGTCTTCATCTTTTGTGCTGCGGTCTCTCTCCAGTTCTTCTACAAACCGCTCCGATACCCTCTCGCTGGTGGATGCGTCGCTTCCACTGCTCGAAAGGGCTCCAGAATACGATAGGAGTGCTCAGCATTTTGAGGAACAACCCAGGAAATACCAGGCTCTAGGGCGATGGTCTTTTGGCCCAAAGTTAGCTCAGCGCGACCTTCTATCACATAGCCAACGGTCTCGTAGTCACAGGTGTGAATGGCCTTGTCTTCGCCGTCACCGGGCTGTTCGTCCCACATTCGCAAAGCGATCATATCGCCGCTAATCAGCAGCTTTTGACCCATATCGCCAGTGGTTGCTTCATTGGTGCTTACAGTTAAGTCAGCTTCTTTCATAGATTGATTGTTCATATTTTCGAGTTCGATTCGGTATTGGGCAGTTGTTCATAAGTTACCTCCATCACTCCGTACATATCTTCCTTCACGGGAAATAACCTGTTTCATCGACAGGGAGAGATTTCGTCGCGCTTGGCTATACACAACACTGTGCGATCGCTCTGTTATGTATATAGTGGTAAGTGGCAGGTTTCAGCGCTGATAGTCTGTAAACCCTTGCCACTGCCCTCAATGACACAAAACTCTTATGGCTGACGTTCAAATGACGGTTAAAGACAGCGGCCCTTACCTGGTCAAAGGCCCGATCACCCTGACAGATGCAGAAGGCAACGATTTTACGCTCGATAAAGAAACGGTAGCGCTCTGTCGCTGTGGCTCATCGACCAACCAACCCTTTTGTAATGGCACCCACCGCAAAATAGAGTTTGAATCGGTGGTGCGAGCTTCTGAAGGCGAATAGGCCCACAGCACCTTTTACGCGCCTGACTTGCCTGGAAAAACTTGGAAAAGGGTTAGAAAAAATCTCGTTCTTCGGGCAGGTCAAGGGGCTCTCCTGCGGGCGATCGCGCCGCCACAATCGCCAAAATCTCTTCACCGACCTGCTCATAGTCCTGCCAGCCCGCTTCTGCCCGAGGATCTTTTACCGAGTAGACCGGAAGGCCCTGTAGCGCTGCTTTCTGAAAGGCCGCAAACCGTCGAATCCCTTGCTCAAAAACAGGTAGATTTGCCTCTCTCAAAAGCTCTTTCACCTCTTCTCCTGCCTTGCTCGGCTTCGGCGGAATAGCCGTGATCAAAATGCGATAGTGAGGAGTGCTAATATCCTTGAGATACTCAACCGTCAGCACCAGCGCATCGAGCGCTAGCACATCAGGCGTCGTTGGCAGCACTAGCAAGTCGCAAGTTTCGGCCAGGGCGGAGAGATCTTCCGGGGTGGGCCGCGCCTGGGTATCGATCACCACATTGCCATGGGGATTGATGTTTTGTCCGGCTGTCCATTCATCCATCACCTGAAAGGGCAATTCCCCGCGATTGGCCCAGCCCAGCGCCGACCGGTTCGGATCCGCGTCCACCAGCAGGGTTTCGGCCTGCCCCTGTAAAAAGGCCGCCAAGTGAATCGCAGTCGTCGTTTTACCGACGCCGCCTTTAAAGCTGGCAACGGTAATAATCATGGCTGAGGCAGGACATTGCGGTTGGAGGTGATTGGCTGCTATCTACAGTTTATACGGGACATCGACCCTTCATGAAGCAGTTGAATCAGCGATCGCTCGTCATTAACCTACCAGATACGCAGGCCACCCAACGGCTCGGGGAAACGCTGGCCGCTCAGCTTCCTGCCGGTAGCGTTTTGCTGCTCGAAGGCGATCTGGGCAGCGGCAAAACTACGCTGGTCAAAGGACTCGGTGCTCGCTTAGGAATTCCCGACATCGACAGCCCCACATTCACCTTAATCAACGAGTACACCGAGGGCAGGTTGCCGCTTTACCATATTGACCTGTACCGGCTTTCGGCAGCAGAAGCCGATGCCCTACAGCTCGAAACCTACTGGGAAGGTCAAGAGGTAGCGCCGGGAATTGTCGCGATTGAATGGTCGCAAAGGCTGACCTATCTACCGCCCCACCCGGTCGAAATCGCGCTGAGCTATCTGCCGACTGAAGGCCGACAGGTAAGGCTCAACCTGCCGGAGACAATGGACGCTCAGATACTGCACAGTTTAAAGACTAAGCTGAAAGAAGTAGCCCCAGGCTTGGAGTAAAGCGCAGCATGAACTATTGGCTGATGAAATCAGAGCCCGATGTTTACAGCATTGACGATCTCGCTCGCGACAAAACCGAGCTTTGGGACGGCGTGCGCAACTATCAGGCGCGTAACTTTCTCAAGTCGATGGCCGTAGGTGATATTGCATTCTTCTATCATTCCAATACCAAACCTCCCGGCATTGCCGGACTGATGACAATTCACGCCGCTAATGTCGTCGATCCCACTCAGTTCGAAGCCGACAATAAATACTACGATCCCAAGTCATCGCCCGATGCGCCTCGCTGGCACACGGTAGTGGTTGCTTATGAGCGCGCCTTTGCGCACTACCTATCACTCGATCAGCTCAAGGACACTTTTAGCCCGGAAGAACTGTCAGTGGTTAAGCGGGGTAACCGGCTGTCGGTGATGCCAGTTGATGCGGCAGTTGCAAAGCAGATTCTGAGTCTGGCTGAGTCATAATGCCGGTCATCACCGCCCAGTTGATCAGCACCCGGTAGGCAGTTTGCAGAGTGTCGCCAAAGGTAACAATGCCCTCTTCATGACCGGCCATAGCGAAAATTTTCTGACGGGTCAAATCATTCTCCCGAAAAAGTCGCCGGGTTTCTGCGGCCATCTCGGGCGTGCCGTAGGGTACGGTCGCGGCGGTAGTCGGTACCTGATCGAGCAACTGCTGCCACATCTGTAGGTGATGAACGTGAATGATCGCCCCGACAGAGGGTTGCCCCGCGTAGATAACACCATGGGTGAGCGATTCTGACGATGCCTGACGCAGCCCCTTACAGGTCAAGCTGTTCTGGTCGGCGTCAAAGTCAGTAACCAGCGCATAGTCGGCAGCGGTGAGGGTTTTCAGCCGACCGGTGCGGGTGCCCGAGACGATAAATTCGGGCGTCTTAGCAGTTGGGCAGGCCGCTGCGTGAGGCAGTCGCTGAGAAATATTGCCAAAGCCAATGCCGTTTGGGTATTCGCCGATCAGGTTGAGCTGGCGCAGGGCGTCGCGGTATGGGCTGAGGTCGGTGATGGCAGTGGGAGCGATCGCCGCAACTTCTATCCATTCACAGCGGTACTTGATATAGCCTTCGTCGATCATGAGTCTTCCTCTTGAGCTATTGCCTGCGGGGTCAGGGCATCGAGCGGCAAAGCCAGCGCAGCATTCAACCAATCTACAATCAGGGCGTTCACGACTTCCGGGCGCTCATCATGCGGGCAGTGGCCAGTCTCAGCAATGGCATGAAAGGTCACATCCTGCGTCGGATCGGCTGCCAGGGTTTGATAAATGCCCGCCGCCGCAATCGGTGTCCAGGGATCTTTTTCACCCCACAGTACCAGCAGAGGCTGACTGACTTGAGGCAATAGTTCACTGGGTCTGGGGCCTGGCGGCGCGCTCAGAACCGAGGCGAACACTTTTTGGGCACCCGGTTGGCCAGCCGGTGCATGTAAAAGATCTACCAACTCTGGGGTAATGGCGGCGCGGTTGCCATATACCTGCTGGAGCGAGCCCCGAATGCGCCGTTTAGTCCGCACCCGGTTGAACAAAAACGGCCCGATCATCCTGGCGCTCACCAGCTTACTGAATCCCCCCATCACCATCCGCAGCGGCCCAGGCAGATCTTCCGGGCGATGGTTCAAGCTGCCAGCACAGTTGAGTAACACGCCGCCGCAGGCCGTCTCCGGATAGCTCACCAGGGTCATCAGCGCCATCAGTGCCCCGATGGAGTTACCGACAAAGACAGCAGGCTCTTGGACATGCACTCGCCAAAAGTCGTGCACCAGCTTCACCCAAAACTCCAGCGTGTAGCTGAGATCGGGCTTATCCGAATCGCCAAAGCCCATCAAGTCTAGCGCATACACCCGGTAGCCAGCCGCCGCCAAAACAGGAATATTTTTACGCCAGTGACCAATAGAGGCACCGAACCCGTGCAGCAATACAATCGGTGGCCCTTCCCCATAGGCGATATATTTGATGTCGTAGCCGCGCCAGTTCCAGGTCAGCTTTTTGCCAGTGTAGCGATCGCGCGCAGGATCGAAAGCGATCGCCTGTCGGCCTGTCGAAGGGGCTGTTTCGGGCGCAGCGGGTGAGCTGGGTAGTGGGCTGGTTAAGGGAGCCGTCATCAATGAAATCGCTATGCGTAAGAGAATGCTCTTATCATATCGCTCCACCCGAGCGCCTCGCTTGCCCCATAGTACAAACGCTGAAGTATAAGCGCTCATATAAAAGCTCAAATATGGAAATCCCCAACTTTTTAATCTGGGCAACGGTAGTATTTGGGATCGGTGGCTTCGCCATCGGCTCAATGATCAGCGCCTTTCGTCAGCCCATTACCCAGGCTCCTTTCCCCGATACAGTGATTGACCAACCCTCCATACCGCTGTCTCAAGCGGCGCTGGAAACCTTTTGTGGAGCCGTAGGCACCTACAAAGCCGGTGACTATCGCCGCGCCATCGAACAGTTCACCCAGGTTATTGAAACCGCGCCTCAATGCGCCGAAGCCTGGCACAACGTGGGGTTTGCCTACGCCAACATAGGCGACAATAACAAAGCCGTTCGCAGCTTCCTCAAAGCCAGTGATGCCTATAACAAGCAGGACACTAAAGCGGGCCTTGACCAGATTCAGCAAGCTTTGAAAACCCTAAAAGCCACCAGCTAAATTCCTCCTCTCCCGGCGGCTAAGCGCAGCCGAAGCCCATGCCAGAAATCCACTTCAAAATTCAATGGCCCGACGGTCAGCAAGAAACCTGCTACTCCCCCTCGCTGATCGTCAAAAAATACTTCACTCCAGGCGAAGCTTACACCGTCAGTGAGTTTCTCAATCGCTCGCGTGAGTCATTGCAAATTGCCAGCGATCGCGTCCAGGAAAAATACGGATTCCCCTGCTCCCGCGCAATCGGCCAGCTCAGACAGTTAGAATCCGCCGCTCAGCCTTACCTCACTGCCCCCGAAGGAGAAGTGACTATTCTTCAGTTTGAATAGCCTTCAAAGCCTTTCGGCGACTTGCTTGAGCCTTTGCAACTGCGATTCCATGTCTTGCTTTGTCCAACTGGCGGCAAATTTCTGAAAGCCAAAGTTCACTAGCGGGTTGGGAATGGTGAATTCAAAGCGGTTGAGCAGAAGGGTGCCCTTGACATTACCTTTGTTCTCAGGGTGACATTCCCAGCGATCGCGCCCCCGAAAGAACCCGTCAAATTCCCAGACGATCAAACCCGGCTCACGTTCCACCACGGTGCTCGGCAATGTCGGCGCAAGTAGCGGCACCTTTAGCTTAAAGTCAAACCGGTTACCTACTTCAGTACGCCATTCGCCTACAGGATCGCACCGCAGCGCCGGGTTGAGCCAGCGGTGCATCAGCGTTTGCTCGGTAAAGCACCGCTCTACCTTCGTCGCATTTGTCTGAATGAAAATAGACTGCTCGTAAACGGTGGGGGCAGGCATAGTGTCCTCTATCGCTTTTGGGCGGCTCGCTCAAAGTCGGCGGTGGCGGTGAGAGTGGCCGGGACATCGAAAAAGGCTTGGGCGATCGCCTCAGAAAAGGTAAACGTATCGACTCCCTGTGCGGCCAACACCGAAATGTCTTCAACATTGCGAATGCTGGCGGTGAGGATGCGGGTTTCGCTGCGGACGGCGTAGAGCGATCGCTGCATTGCCGCCACGTCTGCCCGCCCGTCTCGGCCCGAGTCATTGATACGACCCAAATAAGGAGCCACGTAGCTC
>JBBQAC010000337.1:0-3798 GCA_038315915.1 Phormidesmidales cyanobacterium | reverse complement strand
TTAGCGGCTTTGAGTTTGGCGATCGCGCATAGTCTGCACGAAGTTGGCGAACAAATAGTCAGCGTCATGGGGGCCGGGGCTCGCTTCGGGGTGATACTGAACCGAAAAAACCGGTAGCTGCTTGTGGCGAATACCGGCAATGGTACGGTCGTTGAGATTGAGATGAGTGATTTCTACCTGCTCATCGTTAATAGAATCCGCGTTGAGAGCAAAACCGTGGTTTTGGCTGGTGATTTCGACTTGCTCAGTGAGGCCACAGGGCTGATTGAGACCGCGATGGCCAAACTTGAGCTTGAAGGTTTCAGCGCCGAAAGAAAGCCCTAAGATTTGATGGCCCATGCAGATACCGAAAGTGGGTAGCTGACTGTCGAGCAGCGCCCGCGCGGTCTCAGGCGCATTGGTGACAGCGGCTGGATCGCCAGGGCCGTTAGAGAGAAAGATACCGTCGGGCTGGTAGCTCAAGATCGTCTCTGGCGGGGTGTCAGCAGGGACGACGATCACCCGGCAACCATAGCTAGCTAAGCGCCTGAGAATATTGCGCTTGATCCCAAAGTCAATGGCCACTACTGTTAGGGGCGGCTGCTCAATGCCCTCAGGCGTCAGTTCTACCGAGCCAGTACTGGTATTAAAGGCCCAGTTCTGATCGGTGGTTTCATTCCATTCGTACACTTCGCGGGTGCTGACTTCTTTGACCAAATTGAGCCCTTCCATCGAAGGCAGCGTTTGAAGCTGGCGTAAGAGTTCTTCTGGGTCGAGGACTTCGCTGGAAATAACGCCGTTCATCGAACCGACGCTGCGGATTTTACGGGTGAGGGCGCGGGTGTCAATGCCATAGATGCCCGGAATGCTGTGGGACTTGAGGTAGTCGCCTAGCGATTGAGTGGAGCGCCAGTTGCTGGGACGCTCGCAGATACTTTTGGCGATCGCCCCGGTGACATAAGGCTGACAAGATTCTTCATCTTCAGCGTTGACGCCGGTATTGCCCAGTTCTGGATAGGTAAAGGTCACCATTTGGCCACAGTAGCTAGGGTCGGTGAGCACTTCCTGGTAGCCGGTCATGCCGGTGTTAAAAACCACCTCGCCCATGGTGGTGCCTGCTGCGCCAAACGACCATCCTCGATAGATAGAGCCGTCTTCCAGGACAAGCAGGGCCGGTTGAGCAGAAGGATCAAACATAATAATTGCAGAATAATCTGTGGGGCAAGCTGACAAAAAGAACTAAAGCGAAGGCTAAAAACACTGAGCCAGACGGATCTCTATTTATAATATCCGTACAAGACAGGAGGAGAATAGAAACCAGGCTAGGGAAATTTAGAGATAGCTTACGCAACCTATCTCCTATGGATTCCTCCCAATCCGTCTATCGCCTCATATTATTGCCTAGTTTTGTCGGATTGATCTGTTCTCGCTGTACCCTTGCGCCAACCCCAACCTCAAACCAAGTCCGCGCAAGTGGCGGTAGCTCAAATACAGAATTAATAGATGCCCCTATGACTGCGGAGCCCACCCGTGAACCGGGCTTAAGGACTAATAGATCCGGCTCACCGACCTATGGACAAGGCATCAATCTAGCCTCTAGCGCGTATCTTCTGAGCCAGTCGGCAATCTCACCTGACGACTGGGGACTGGTTGCCAGTCGCTGGCAGCAAGCAGCTGACCAGCTCAAACAGGTAACCGCAGCAGATGAGCAGTACGAAGCTGCTCAGCAAAAAATAGCGGAATATGCGCGTAATGCCCAGTACGCTGCTGATCAGATAGCTGCGCTGAGGCAGGCTGTCAGCGTTACTCAGCGACCTGCCGCGCAGCCGGTGCGGACAACTGCCTCAGCGAACGTCTCTGTTGAGACGTCGCCCCGGCAAGTCAGCGTGCCAATTATCCGGCGGCTACACGGTACCCCTATTGTGCAGGTCACCTTTAGTGGCGCAAAAAGCTACGAAATGATTTTAGACACGGGGGCGAGCCGCACGCTTATAACCCGCCAAATGGCTAACGAGCTAGGGGTAGTGACTACCGAAAGAATAGTCGCGGCCACCGCTAGCGAAGCCGAGGTGGTCTTTGAGATAGGTCAGGTACGCTCTATATCAATTGGCGAGGTGGCAATTCAAGATGTCAAGGTGGGTATTGGCGACTCCGTCAGCATTGGACTGCTGGGCAATGACTTTCTTCACGGCTACGATATCGCCATCCGCAGCAGCGAAAATGTGGTTGAGCTAACTGCGGCCGATTGAGCTTTGAGCAAAAGGCTTCCTGGGTAGCAGCGTCTTTTCATAGAAAGAGGCTTTTGACGTGACCAAGCTTTCTTCACTAAAGTTGCCTGCACTTTGCTCACGATTGGCTGACTGAATTTAGGTGGTGTATTCGGCGTTGATTTTAACGTAGTCGTAGCTGAGATCGCAGCCCCAGGCCAGCCCTTGTCCGGGGCCAGCACCGACATTGAGGTTGATTTTCACAGGTTCAGAGAGCGCTTCTATCTCCAAAGTCTGACGGGCGGCGGGCGTTTTCTCGCTGTCCTGCTTTTCGCTGTCCTGCTTAGAGATCAAGATTTTGGACATGGCCAGCACGCTGCGTTCTGCCTGTTGCTTCAGGTAAGTGCTGGCGGCATCTCTGTCGAAGGTTTGAGGGGTGCCATCGACCATCAGCGCAAAGTCACCCAGGGCAATGCTCAGTTCGGTTTGATCGAAGGGCACACCGGCGCGTCCAGCGGCTCCAGCAATCCGACCCCAGTTGGGATCGTGCCCAAAAATGGCGGATTTTACCAGGGAAGAGCCCGCGACGGTGCGGGCAATTTGGCTGGCGGCGCGATCGCTCATCGCCCCAGTAACGCCGATCTCGATCAAGCAAGTAGCCCCTTCTCCGTCGCGAGCAATCGACTTAGCCAGATGAATGCACACTTCAGTCAGCATGGCTTCTAGCTTGTCGGCTTCGGGGCCAGGGGTGGTAATCGCCGGGGTGCGCGATTCGCCATTGGCTAGGGCGAGCAGACAGTCATTAGTGCTGGTGTCGCCATCGACGGTGATTTGGTTGAAGCTTTTTTCGGTAGCGCGGCGCAGCATGTCCTGCCAGAGCTGAGGCGAAACGGCAGCGTCACAGGTCACAAAGCCCAGCATCGTCGCCATATTGGGATGAATCATGCCGGAGCCTTTAGCAATGCCGCCGATCCGGACGGGGCGATCGCCAATTTGGGTCTCTAGCGCAATCGACTTGGTAATCAGGTCGGTTGTGACAATTGCCCTAGCTGCTTTGTCTGACCCTTCAGGAGAAAGCGCCGCGACGAGAGCGGGAATGCCTGCTCGCAGCGCGTCTATTTTGAGGGGCTGACCAATGACCCCAGTAGAGGCGGTGAGCACCTGATCGGGAGAAATGAGTAGGGCGGCGGCTAAGGCGGCGGCGCTGGAAATCGCATCTTGCTTACCCTGTTCGCCCGTACAGGCATTGGCCTGCCCAGCATTGCAAAGAATAGCCCGAGCAGCAGGCTTGTTCTCCAATAAATCCTGGCAGTAGTCGATACAGGCAGCGCGTACCTGGCTCATAGTAAAAACCCCGGCAGCGATCGCCTCACAGTCCGAAAAAATTAGCGCCAGATCGGGGGCTCCTGAAGGCTTGAGACCTGCCGTAATCGCGGCTGCCCGAAAGCCCTTAGGCGCGGTCACGCCGCCTTCAATTACCTGCCAGTCTGCCATAGTTCGCCTGCCCGCTGAATGGATGTGAAATTTTTATCATTACCGAGGGGAGATTATATCAACTAAGGCGAACTCTGTTCTGTCTGAGTAGGCTGTAAGGAGGCGCTAACTGACAGGG
>JBBQAC010000240.1:0-6631 GCA_038315915.1 Phormidesmidales cyanobacterium | reverse complement strand
AAAACGCACGAACTCGCTGGACGCATGTTTGAGTACGAAGACCAGCTTGCCGAGGCAATCGTAGATGGCATGATTGACCGCAGCGTTCGCGGTAATTATGGCCTAGACCGTCTTATACTTAATTTCTCTTAGCTACTTAATTTCAGCGTACCTGATCCTCCTTTCTTTGACTTTTGGCGGTTTTCTTATCCCGAACTGACGTTAAATAAAATTTGCGGATCGTGACCTGTCTGTTCAGCCACCGCCAGTGGGGTTGCCCCATTAGCCAATGCATGGCTGATGGCCGTATGTCTGGTTGCATATGGCTTACGATATTCAATCCCCAACTTTTCCAAAACCTTCTTCCACGCCCGTCGCCGAAAACCTCGATCATTAATTTCTTCTCCCTGAGGTGCAGGGAACACCAGATCGTTGGGCTTGCACTCTTTCGGTTTGCGACCTACCAATAGCTCAGCTACCTTACCCGTCAGCATGACCGTACGAGCTTTGCCCGTTTTCGTAGACTTCCGCACGCCTCTCGATACCGATTCACCGATCCATACGGTGGAGTAATCATCCGCTATATGCTTCCATTGCAGAGCAGCTACCTCCCCAAATCGACATCCAGTGCCAAACAAAAAGGTTACAAAGTCGGTGTAGTGCTGGTAGTGGCGATCGCCCCTGAACTCCTCCAAAATCCGCTGTATTTCCTCAGCAGTAAACGGCTTCACCTTCTGCTTGGGTGCAGGCTTTATCTGCTTCAACACCCCGTGCCAGGGATTGTCCGGTAGGGGCTTACCCGCCCAAATCCAGCAAGACTGAACAAGAATAACGTAGTTCTTAACCGACCGTTCGGATACTTTTGTCCGCAGGTATTTCACAAACGCCCTAGCATCCGACTCATCGACGGCATCGGCCTCCTTATATTCAAAGAATTTTTCCAAATGCTTTAGCACAGCATTGTACCGGCATAGGCTTCCGGCCTCTAGCCCTTTTGCCTCGCTCTGAGCGTCCATAAATTTCTGAAATAACCCAGCCACTCGGTCAGTGAAAGCTTTCTTGGCGCTTTTGGCAGGTTTGTATTTCTTCAGAGTGGGATCGAAATTCCCAGAAGCGATATCTAGCTCAATCTGAGACGCTTTTTGCCGCGCCACAATTCTATTGACTGCCGAGTCTGGCAACCCTATTGCCAGCGCTTGTCTTTTGCCCTCATACCTGAAGCGAAGCCTGAGTCGCCCTTGATGGTTTTCGATACTGACAAAGCCCTGCTCAGCACTACTTTTAGAGGTTAAGGAACCTATATTTGAGGCAAATACTCTGCTCATTTTTCTTACCGTTTGGAATACATTTCGTACCCATTCCGTACCCAATAGGTAGCTAAAAACCCCTAAACTCGTCCAACATTCTTAATCCTTACTGACAATAGCCAGGAGGATCAGAAGGTCTAAAAACAGCCAAAAGGCTTGTTATCTAAGGGTTTAAGCTAAATCGGGATGGCGGGATTCGAACCCACGGCCCCTTCGTCCCGAACGAAGTGCGCTACCAAACTGCGCCACATCCCGCTGTGTCGCTCTATCGGAGCAACTGCTTATCTAGACTATCACACGTCTTCAAGACTTAAGCAGCGAAAATAAGCGGCGACTTATCCCGATTTTGCCGATAGATGATTGAAGGATTGAGGACATTGACTGAGGTTGGCAAACGGCCAGAATCGCTACTGCCAGGTGGCTAAAAACTTAGTATGGGTATTGCTGGTATTTTGGCAGCGTCTCTCGGTAAACTTCTTTGTGTATCTGCGGGTGCGGTCTATTTCCATCAGACCTGGTCTGGCTCTATAGACATTACTTTTTATACTTACTGCGACTCGATATGGCTTCATTTTCCCCGTCTACATTTATTGATAAAGGCATTCAATTTGGCACGGATGGTTGGCGGGGAATCATCGCCGCTGACTTTACATTTTCGCGAGTTGGGAAGGTGGCTGCGCTGGCCGCTCAGGTGCTGGCAGAAACCTACGGTAAAAACGGCAGTAAAACGGTGATTGTTGGCTATGACAGGCGGTTTCTATCGCCCGATTTTGCTGGTTATGCGGCTGAGACGATTGCTGCTGCTGGTTACAATGTGCAGCTTTCCGAATGCTTCGCGCCAACGCCTGCCTTTAGCTGGGCTGCGTTCGACCAAAAGGCATTGGGCGCAATTGTCATTACCGCCAGTCACAACCCGGCAGCTTACTCAGGGCTAAAGGTAAAAAGTGCCTTTGGTGGCTCAGTACCGCCCGAAGTTACCAGCAAGATTGAAACCATGCTAGAGAATGCAGTACCCAAAGCCGACACACCGGGTAGCATTACTCGCTTCGATCCCTGGCCCAGCTACTGCACTGCGCTGCAATCTATGGTGGACATTGAGGCGATTCGGACAGCGACGAGTGAGGGGAAGCTGACCGTATTTGCTGAGGTGATGCACGGGGCGGCGGCGACAGGGCTAAAGCGACTGCTAGAGCGCGAGATCAATGAGATTAATGGTGAGGCCGATCCGCTGTTTGCCGGAGGTGCCCCTGAGCCTTTGCCAAAGTACATTCCTAAGCTGTTTGAGGCGATTAAAAATAAGACGAATGATGGGCTGACAGTCGGGCTGATTTTTGATGGGGATTGCGATCGCATCGCCGGAATGGACGGCAATGCCAATTTCCTCAGCTCCCAAGTGCTGATCCCGATTCTGATGGAGCACCTGACCAAGCGCCGGGGCATGAAGGGCGAAGTAGTCAAAACGATCAGTGGCTCCAACCTTTTCCCAGCGCTGGCGAAGCTGTACGACTTGCCGCTTTACGAAACGCCGATTGGCTATAAATATATTGCTGATCGCATGTTAGAAGCCGACGTGCTGATTGGCGGTGAAGAGTCGGGCGGCATTGGCTATGGCCACCATATTCCCGAGCGGGATGCGCTGCTGTCGGCGCTGTATTTGCTAGAAGCGGTAGTGCAAAGCGGTAAGGACTTTGGCGAGCTGAGTGATTCGCTGCGCGAGCAGACTAACTTCAGCTCAGCTTATGACCGGATTGACTTGCCGCTGGCCAATATGGAAGTGCGCGCTAAGCTGCTAGGAGCTTTGCAGTCGAGTACACCGCAAGAAGTGGCAGGCCGCAAAGTAAAAAGCTGCCTCACTATCGACGGCTACAAGTTCAACTTAGAGGACGATAGCTGGCTGCTGATTCGCTTTAGCGGCACCGAGCCTGTATTGCGGCTATATTCTGAAGCGGCGACGATTGAAAGAGTTCATGAGATTTTGGCCTGGGCCAAAGACTGGGCGAATGCAATTGGTTAGACGGGCGGCGGCCATCAGAGCGGAAAAATACGTTTGTGAGGGCTCAGTGTACCTGGGCGAGCGTGCTCTGATGGCGATCGCTTTGACTGCCCTCACTACTTTGGCCTGGGCAATCGAAGGTTCGCACTTTCTGGAGGCGCAGAAAAACGGTTTGCTGAAGCTGAAGCTGATCTGAATATTCGCGGCCTACATGCGCTGTCACTGTTTGGCCGCTGTTAAGCAGCAGCTCTACTCGAACGATCCAGCCGAGGTGAATAATTCGTAGCACTTCGGCTGGCAGGCTGTCGTTTACAGGCGCAGTCAAAACCTCAATGTCATGCGGACGCAAGAATAGTTTTTCACCGACTGGCGTCTGAGGATGGTGTGAGTACCCAGTATCACCGGTAGCCGCTGGTGAGAGGACATTCACAGCGCCGATAAAGCTCATCACAAAAGGAGTAGCTGGATTATCGTACACGTCAGCAGGAGAGCCGGTTTGTTCGACCTGACCTTTGTTCATAACAACAATTTCGTCAGCAATTTCCATGGCTTCTTCCTGGTCATGGGTGACAAAAACCGTGGTCACATGCACCTCATCATGGAGACGGCGCAACCAGTCTCTTAAATCTTTGCGCACCTGCGCGTCTAAGGCTCCAAAAGGCTCATCTAATAGCAGTACCTGAGGCTCGATGGCCAGCGCTCTGGCTAATGCGACCCGCTGGCGCTGACCGCCCGATAGCTGGGAGGGATAGCGATCGCCCAATCCCCCGAGCTGAACCAAATCAAGCAACATCTCCACGCGGTGCTTGATCCGATCTCGGGGCCACTTTTGAATCTCCATTGCAAAGGCTATGTTTTTACGAATGCTCAGATGCTTGAACAAAGCATAGTGTTGGAAAACAAACCCAACTTTACGGTTCTGCACTTTCTGGTAGGTGGCATCGCGAGCAGAGATATAGATGCTGCCAGTATCGGGCTGCTCTAATCCGGCAATGACCCGCAGCAGCGTAGATTTTCCTGAACCCGACGGGCCTAGCAGCGCAGTCAATGACCCGCTCTCTACTTCTAGATCAATAGGTGCTAGCGCTTGAAAATCACCAAACCGCTTTGAGACGTTTTCAACTTTGATGCCCACGGGTATCTCCTTAAATTTAGAACCAAATACTGAGACTGAGCTGTTCGATAATTGGTGAGCCGTTTGTAACCTGGCAAGTCACAAGCTGCCAAATCGGATATTCATTGCATACAAATATAAATGATCTCAGATTGAATTTCAAAACATTTTAAATTCAACTTGAAAACTTTTAGGGTATTATCCAAATAGCGCAGCGCAAACCCCGCTGCCTCACTTCAGCAAAAGCTGCTGGAACATCGAAAAATCAGGAGATTTATCCCATGACCTTCCAGAATTCGCAGAGCGATCGCTCCTCATATGCGTCCCTTCGCACCACTTCAAATCGTTCATCGACTGCTAGAGCTAGCTTCTGGCGGCGCTCCCGGTACTCAGCGCTACTCGTCGGCAGCTTAGCGCTAGCCAGCGGAGTGACCGCTTGCAGCAATACCAGCACCCCTTCCACCACCGCTTCACCGGGGACAGAGACAGCCTCTACCGCGCCTGCCGAAACCGCCGAGCTAACGCTGGTTTCTTATGCGGTCACGCAGGCTGCTTACGAAAAGATCATTCCTGAATTTGTCGCGAAGTGGAAAGCCGAAACCGGCCAGGATGTTGTCTTTGACCAGAGCTACGGTGGTTCTGGATCGCAAACCCGCGCCGTGCTAGATGGGCTAGAGGCTGATGTGGTAGGGCTTGCCCTCGCTTTAGATACTCAAAAACTGGAAGAAGGCGGCTTGATCGAACCGGGATGGGAACAAGAAGCCCCCAATGACTCGATTGTCACCAAGTCAGTTGCGGCCTTAGTCACCCGAGAGGGCAACCCCAAAAATATCCAGGGCTGGGAAGACCTGTCACGAGATGATGTGCAGGTTATCACAGCTAACCCCAAAACCTCTGGTGGAGCCCGCTGGAATTACCTGGCGCTGTGGGGCCATATTACGCAAATGGGCGGAGACGAGACCGCTGCTCTAAACTATGTCACCAAGGTGTACGGGGGTGTGCCTGTGCTGCCAAAAGATGCGCGAGAAGCAACCGATGTTTTCTACCAGCGCAAGCAAGGAGACGTGCTGATCAATTACGAGAACGAAGTGCTATTAGCAGGTCAAAAAGGAGAAGAGCAGCCTTTTATCATTCCAGATGTGAATATTTCGATTGACAACCCGGTGGCGGTGGTCGATGCCAATGTCGATAAGCATGGTACCCGCGAGGTCGCTGAGGCATTTTTAGAATTCTTGTTCACCCCGGAAGCGCAGCGAGAGTTTGCCAAAGTCGGTTTTCGCCCGGTCGATTCCGGTGTTGCCAAAGAGTTTGCCGATCAGTATCCCAAAATCTCAAAGCTCTTTACCGTCACTGACTTAGGCGGCTGGGATACAGTGCAGACCAAGTTCTTTGCAGATGGGGCTGACTTTGACAAGATTCAAGCTGAAGTTGGCAAACGTTAATTTTTAGAACTTTCAGAACCTGCGCGCGCGCTTCTCACTCACGCCGCCTAAATCGACCTTGTATAAGCTTCCCTATGATCTCTACAAATGTCTCCCCCACAGGCTTCTGGCAGAGGCTAAGCCACATCTCATGGCCGTGGCGCGTCACCTGGACTTACCTGTCGTTGTTTTTGTTTTTGCCAATTGGAGCGCTTGTTCTCAAAGCTAGCAGCCTCAGCCCGACTGAAGTTTGGCGGATTGCGAGTGACCCGGTAGCGCTCTCTACCTACAATGTGACCTTTGTAACCGCTTTTGGGGCGGCTGTTCTCAACGGATTTGCGGGGCTGGTCGTCGCCTGGGTGCTGGTACGCTACGATTTTCCGGGCAAACGGTTGGTAGATGCGGCCATCGATCTCCCTTTTGCCCTGCCGACAGCAGTAGCTGGTCTTACCCTATCGACTATTTACAGCAGCGAAGGTTGGATCGGTCGGGCATTTGCGCCTTATGGCATCCAAATCTCTTTTACTCGGCTAGGCGTGCTAGTCGCCATGGTTTATATTTCATTGCCTTTTGTCGTGCGGACGGTGCAGCCCGTCTTACAAGGTATGGAAAGAGAGATAGAAGAAGCAGCTTGGTCAATGGGAGCCTCTGAATGGCAGACTTTTTGCCGGGTTGTTTTACCGCCGCTGATGCCTGCTTTGCTGACAGGGGTGGCGATGGGCTTCTCACGGGCGGTCGGAGAATATGGCTCGGTGGTGATTATTGCGGGGAACATTCCTTTCCAGGATTTGATTGCACCGGTACTGGTATTTCAACG
>JBBQAC010000003.1:0-41691 GCA_038315915.1 Phormidesmidales cyanobacterium | reverse complement strand
TACTTGAGTGTTGCACTCTCGTGAGAGAAAAATCAGTGTACGGCGTCTGAGTTAGACTAGGCATAAGGTTGAGAGGCTTTGACTAGGAGGGAAAGATGCAGCTACCCATCGTCGCCCCCGCACCAGTGGTGAGTGAACATGCTGCGGCGTTTCGCCATTTGTTTAACGACGAGCGCGCGTACCATCATTTTGAGCACTATTTGACCGGGCTGATAGTCTTGGAGAACAAAAGCCTGACAAACATTAGCCGCTGTACGCTGGCCAGCGCCGATAAGAGCAACCTGTCGCGGTTTCTATCATCAGCGCCGTGGCATCCGCCGGAGATGAACGATATGCGGATTGAGTACATGCTGAAGCAAACGATACTGCATCGACTGAGCGCAGCCGGGTCTAGCCTCATCTTGGATGACACGATGTGTGAGCATGTAGGGAGCTTGTTTGAATATATCGACCGGCACTATAACCACTGCGATAGCACCTATCCATTGGCGCATAATCTGGTGACCAGTCACTACTTGAGCGGGGCGGTCAGGTTTCCGGTAGACTTCGAGGTCTATCGGCGCTACGAGGCGGTGACCGAGTGGGAAAGCTTTGTCACGAAACACTTTCCTGATGAGCAGATACCCCAAAAGGGAAAAGCGCGCAGTCAGTTCCATAAGCGAGTAGACCCGGTGTTGTTAAAAGACCCAGCCTTCGCTGAACGTCATAAGCTGTTTTGCACCAAGATAGAGATCGCTCAGTTGCTGATTGACCAAGCGATAGAGAGAGGGCTGCCCTTTGACACGGTACTGGTGGATAGTTGGTATCTTTCGGCAGACTTTGCTAAGTATCTGGCTGCAGTCGGCAAAGACTGGGTGAGTTTGCTCAAAGCCAATCGTAATCTCGATGCGGACAGCCTTCGTATCAAAGATGACTCAGGTCAGCGGCTGAGGTTCGATACCCGCCATATCAAGGTCGAAGCGCTGTTGCCGCTGATTCCAAAATCTGCCTTTTCGCCGGTTCAGGTCGGCAACCACATCTACTGGTGCTTTACCTTTTGCTGCCGCATTTCAGGCTTTGGTAAGCTGCGCTTAGTGATTAGTTTTGAAACCGCACAGCTCACGGGCACCTACGCCGTACTGCTGACCAACCGTGCCGACTGGTCAGCCAAGCAGGTGCTTGCTAAATATTTGCAAAGATGGCCGATAGAAACCTTTTATCGAGATGGAAAGCAATATCTCGGGCTCGATGAGTATCGGATGCGAACCTTTGAATCCATTCAAACCCATTGGACGTTAGTGTTCGTGGCTTATTCAATCTTGCACCTGGCTTGCTTACCACCCCCGTCAAAGGCTCCGGGCAAGCGCCCTACCCAGCTCACCCAATCCATTGGGCAGGTCTGTCGCCAGCAATCGCAAGCGCTGATAGAAAAGCTGATTCTGTTTGCTCATGACTGCCTTGAACAGGGAGAGTCAGCGGCTCAGGTGTTTGCCAAACTGTTCGATAAACAAAATAAGGGGGTGCCTGCGTGACATCTCTATGAAACTCAGTCTATTTTTCTACCGTGAGAGCACAACACTCAAGTAAAATACAGGCTTTACCGTTAGCAAACTCGATACTCGATATTCAACGGCAGGTAAAAGTGAGTGGGATGCAGGAGATAAATTGGTAGTCCTAAACGAGTAAGGATTTTCTATCGATAAGCAGATGCGATCACGCATCTGCTTGAGTCACCATCAAAACATAGTGATCTAAAGTTTTATCGTGTCTTCCGCTCTCCCTGCCTGCCCCACATGTAACTCTGAAAATGTCGTCAAGAACGGTTTTATCCATAATGGGAAACAGAATCATCGCTGTAATGACTGCGGCAGGCAGTTTGTAGAAGACCCCCAGAACACAGTCATTAGCGACGAAACGAAGATGCTAGTTGACAAATTACTCTTAGAGAAGATTCCACTGGCAGGCATCGCCAGAGTCGTTGATGTCTCTGAGCCGTGGCTACAAGGCTATGTGAATGAGAAATATGCATCCGTGCCACGCGAAGTGACCGTGTCGGCAAAAAAAAGGGCGCTTAACGATTCAATGTGACGAAGCTTGGTCATTTGTCGGCAACAAAGGCAACAAAGGCAACAAACAATGGATTTGGCTGGCCATAGACACTGATACCCGAGAGATAGTCGGTGTCTTCATAGGGACTCGTAGCCGCGTCGGCGCATCGGGCCTGTGGCGATCATTGCCACCGGTCTATCGCCAATGCGCTGTCGCTTACACCGACTTCTGGGAAGCTTACAAACAAGTGATTCCTAGCAAACGACATCGAGCGGTTGGTAAAGATAGCGGCCTAACTAATCGTATTGAGCGTTTCAACTGTACGCTACGCCAGCGCGTCTCAAGGTTGGTACGTAAGACGCTGTCATTTTCAAAGAAATTAGAGAATCACATCGGGGCCATTTGGTACTTCGTTCACTACTACAATGAATCCTTACTCGTTTAGGACTACCCCCGTTTCGTATCTATTCAACAAGATGATTTAACGTTGCTCTGGATAAGACCCGTAGAGCTGTTCCTTCTAAATCTGCATGTGATATAGCACCAAGTGATAGTACTTTAGTTGCTATATGCTCTGCTAATTTTTGTTGATCCAGAATTTTCATGGCCTGAGATGGCGAGAGGCTTTCGTCAAAATAAGCAAGTCTTTCTAAAGCAACTAGTGCTTGATAGAATTCGTTCTCACTAAGTTCATTTATACGTTGCGTAAGAAACTGTACCATCGGTAGCAATCCAAGTTGAGCAGGAGCTTTTCCTATAGCAAATAGAATTTCCGAAGTTTGCTCATGACCATTAGCTATTGTTTCTTTGAGAAACTCAATAATTTCAGAAAGCGTTTTTACATCTGGCTCTACTTCCAGAATTTTTTCAGGAACATAGCTTCCAAACCTACTTTTCTTCTCTTCTAAAGTTAAATTCCAAGCTTGTGCTTCCAAAATGTATGAAAGACAGGTGATGGCATCTTGACGAGTCTGTCTCTCTTGAGATTTTATCGCTTCAATTAGTTGCTGAATGATAGGATGCATTATTTTAATTTACTCTCCAGAATTCTTAATAAAACCAGAAGGGAGTTAAAGATGCAGGCAAAAAACAATAGCCTCCAAAAATTAGCCATTTAAGTTAGTTCCTCGGATGTTTTCTACATCGACTCTGTAGTCTGCTCTGGGAGCCTGTCTACCATCTGAGAACCATTGCGACGAGGCAACCTGCTCTCTTCCACCTGATACTGAACCAGAACGCTTTATTGTTTGACTTACCTCAATAATTGCCCGACGTGCATTTTTATCTTGACTTGAGGGAAACCATCCTCCATTTCCTCGAGTTAGCCAAAGGCTACCTAGCCCGCTGTAGACTTGTGCTTTCGTTACACCTATTTCAGGAACAGCAATAAGAGATATTCCATGATCGTGTTGAGTTCTATACTGTAGCTGTACCCTCATTTGATTCATTCCTTGAGTATTGCCATCTATTCTTCTCCTTTGTTGAGGATCTTCAGGATAAAGCTTGTATTCTGTGCGAGTTTCTCTATCTCTTGAAACAATTTCTTCTAATAAATATAGGCCAACTGGAGCTGCCGTAATTAAAGCTGTCATCGCAACGGTTAATTTTGCCGTTTCAACAACATTTGCTGTGAAAATAGCTGTTTGATATGACTGTGCTGCTAACTGCCCTTGCAACCGTGACGCTGAGCTTACCTCCCCTAGAGTAACAAAGAGCCCTGTTGGATCTGTGCCATTTACAGGATTATCATGCGCATATGCGTATTTATGCAGCGTGAAGGGTTCTAAAATATTGCCTGAATAAGAATCTCTTCTTGAAAACCGGCCTATATGCTGATCATAAAAACGCTGTCTCAAATAATAGTTATCCTGAACACTATCAAACTGCTCTCCGGCATAACGATAGCTATTCTCAGTCTGGCCCGTCGAGCCAATCAAGTTACCAAAAGCATCATAATCATAGCTATCCGTGACCGCTCCTAGCTCATCGGTCAGCCCTCTGGTACTGCCCAGCCCATCGACCTGATAAAAGGAAGTCTCCTGCCCACGTTCCTGAGAAATCAGGTCATAGCCGTGAACGTAGTACGCCACCAGCGCATCACTGGTGGTTTCCTCCAGCACCTGAGCATAGGGCTGATTCTTGTCCAGAAGATATTCTGTTCTCACGCCATTGATAGTGCTGCTAACACGAATGCCCTCATCGTCATAGGCATACTCAGCCACATTGCCATTGGGCAGTTCTGCCCTGACCAGCCGATTGTCATCGTTCCAGCGGTAAGATGTGACCTCGGTGCCATTGGTCACCCGCTGAGTCAAATTGCCCTTGTCGTCATAGCTGTAGATAGTCGTGTCCACAGCACCGCCCGCTTTCGTTAGAGTCTCCGTCAACAAGCGGTCATTGTCGTCGTAGCTGTAGCGGCTCACACCCTCAACCGAATCATTGCGTGTCAGGCGATTGCCCACCGCATCATAGCTGTAGCTAATCATGCGCGCCCCGTTATTGATATTTTCCTGCGTCAGGCGATACAGGTTATCGTAGGTGTAGCCCACCTGTCTGCCACTGGCTTCAGTCACCGAGAGCCGATGGCCCGATGCATTCAGCTCATAGCGATAGCCTGAGATTACGGTATTGCCGAGCTTATTCTCCAGCGCCGTAAGCCGGTTCAATTCGTCGTACTCGCGGGTCTCGACCACGCCATTGGCAAAGGCGATGCGGGTGAGATTATTGGCGTCGTCATACTGATAGGCCGTCAGGTTGTAGTCAGCATCAATCACCGTGCTCAGACAATTGCGTTCGTCAAAGGCATAATTGACGCTACCGTTGGGGGTGATCACCGCTGTGCGGTTGCCCGCCTCGTCATAGGTGTACTCAATGGTGTGACCATTGGCTAGCGTCGACCCATTGGGGTCAGTGCGAGAGAGCAATCGGCTATCTTCATCGTAAGCATAGCGGGTGACGCCCCGGCCATCGGTGATGGTTTCAATCAATCCATTGGCTGTGTAGGTGTAGCGAACATCGGCATCGTCTTTATAGTCTTTGAAGATCAGACGGTTCTGTGCGTCGTAGTCGTACTGGGTGACTTCACCATTGAAGTCGGTATAGGTTTGCAGGTTACCCACCGCGTCATAAGTGCTAGTAGCACGCTGACCTAGCGGAAGCTCTACTGAAGTGCGACGACCCACTAGGTCATAGTCGTACCGAGTCATATTGTCACTAGCATCTTCCTGCTCAATCAAGCGACCGATTTCGTCGTAGCGATACTCGCTGAGGTGGCCGAGGGCATCTTTCACGCCCGTCAGCCGACCTACAGGGTCATAGCGATATTCAGTGACTTTACCCGCTTGGTCGGTCACACTTTCTCGACGACCCAAGGCATCGTAATTCACCTGTGTACTGCTGCCATCATGAAAGACAGTTTTGATGACTCTGCCCACATTGTCATACTGGTAGCGCGTGGTATGGCCTAGCGGATCAGTGTCGGCAATGCGACGACCAATGTCGTCATAGTCCACTCGCGTAGTGGGGTTGTCATTGAGCGTGTCAGGTGTTTCATCCGCGTAGATGGTTTTGGTGAGTCGGCCTACCGCGTCGTAGCGATACTCAGTCCGGTTCCCCCGCTCATCAATACTGGCCTTAACCCGACCATCTTTAGTGTATTCAGTCTTCGCTCGGCTATTGTCGCTGAGGTAAGCTGGAAGGAGATCGCTGTAGATTACCTTTGTCCAATCAACGGTGGCTAGGGTCTGGTTAGGAGCGATCGCACTCAAAAGCTGCGTCAATGTCTCTTCCTCATCGGGATGAATGACCTCGACCAGGCGGTCTACGGCATCGTATACGAAGTGAGTGACTCGACCCGCCTGGTCAATGGACGCTCGCAGTAAACCGCTACGGTCATAGAGATCAACACTGCGCGAGTTATCGCTCAGGTCATTAGGCGTCTCATCAGCATAAATGGTTTCGATGAGTTGCCCCCGCTCGTTGTAGCGCATTTCAGTCCGGTTACCTAGCGCATCAATGACGGCGGTTTGATTGCCGTTGCCGTCGTACTGGTAAGTGGTGACGCCACCTTCTGGGTCGGTCATGGTTTGTACTTGGTTCTCGGCGTCGTATGTCCAGCGAGAGATCAGTTCTTCGATTCCGTTAGGCGTTGTGACTGTTTTAGTCTCAATCGTGCGATTACCTCTGGCGTCGTATTCGTAGCGAGCTGTACTACCCGTAGCATCGGTCACGCTAGTGATTTCGCGTTTGAGGTTATAGCCAAAGCTGCTGCTATTACCCAGCGCATCTTTCAGAGAAAGAACATTGCCACTGCCGCTGTAGCCAAAGTTGGAGACTTTCCCTTCAGCGTCGGTAGTCGTTAGCATGTTGCCGCGACTGTCGTAGGCATAGGTTGTCGTATTTCCTAGCGCATCAGTCTCACTGAGCAGACGACCATTAGCTCCATAGCTGTAGTAGGTGGTGTTACCCAACGCATCGGTCGCGCTGGTCTGATTTCGCTGAGCATCATAGGTATAGGAGGTTGTCCATCCAGCAGGGCCACTTTCATCGGTAATAATGGTCTTACTCAAGACATCATTGTTGGCATCGTATGCCCGCTTTGTGACCTTGCCAACAGCATCAATCTCGGTGACTACGTTGCCCCTAGCATCATACGCATAGGTCGTGGGACGACCCAGTACATCCTTCACCGTCTGCTGCGAATTCTCTGGGTCATAAACCAGCTCGACCGCTTCGCCGTTCACATCCAGTATCCTACGCAAGCGACCCTGCTCATCATATTCACTCTTTACCCCACTACGACCGAGTGGATCGATCACCTCATCCAGGTAGTGAGCAAACTCATCGTTGTAGTCCAGCCTTGTCGTATCGCCATTGCGGTCAGTCACCGCGACCAAGTCGCCCTGACTGTCATACTCGTAGCGCACCGCCTGCCCTGCCGGATCAATCGCTGAAGTAATCCGCCCTTGCGCATCCCGGCCAAAGGTAATCTGAGTGCCGTTGTCGCTGTAGATGCCGCTATCTTCAAAGGTGACCGTATTGCCATTCAGGTCTTTCGCTTTTATCAGGTCGCCTGTCGCTGCATCTATCTCGTACTCAATCCCCTCTTTCGTCGTCAGCACATACACCCCACCAAACAGCGAGTCTTCTGGATTGAAGCCGCTGCCTTGCAAGCCAATAAAGCTCCCGTCAGCGCGACGGGTCAGGTTGCTGCTATCCCTCACACTCAACGTACTGGTCACCCCAGCATCTGCCTTGAACGCTGCCTTGTACAGACTCGGGTCACCCCCGCCAATCGCTGGGAAGAAGTTGGAAATATACTGACGCTTTGGCGCAAAAGTAAAGCCCTGGCGCTGGCCGCCTGGTAGGGTGATATATACCTTGGTTCTTTCATCAAATGCCTTGGAGCGAATGCCAAAGGTCTCGTACTGCTCGTCCCGGCCCAGGCTAGTGCGTAGGTCGGTATCGCGGAACTCTAACCGCCAGCCATAGCCAAAGTCGTCAGTCGTGTTCGCATTCAAGCTGTCATAGGTGCGGGTGACCGTGACTGGAATGCCTGATACCGGCAGTTCCATATCGGTAAAGCTGAGAGTGAAGTTACCCAGCTTCAGGTCGCCACCAATGTTCACCTGCTCATCGACAAACACCACGTTGCCATTGCCGTCTTCTGCCGTCAGGCGCAGCGTGTAAGTGTCGTTCTGGAATAGTGACGTATCCAGGACGCCGAGCTTAGCACTATCGACGGTATTCGTACCGCGATAGATTTCGCGGAAGTTATTGCTGCCGAGGGCGGCCAGAGACAGGGTGTAAGCCACCAGGTTGTCATCTTGGACGCTGCCGAAGATATTGGTGGGGGCGGTGAGGGTTTGACCTGCCAGCGGCAGTAGGGCGACCTTTGGGGCGATGCCACTATTGCTGAAGTCGCGCACTTCCAGGACGGTTCGCGTTTGGGTGGTGTTGCCAGCGGCATCGGTAGCAGTGGCGATCGCTTCAAAATTACCCGTCGCCGTTGGCGTGAACCGATACGCCCCGTTCGTCAGAGCCACTGGCTTCCCATCTATGATCAGCGTCCGGCTCACAACCCCGACATTATCACTTGCCTGCACGTAGACAGACAGCGGCTGGTTCACATCAGCCGGGAACAGGCTGGGGAACACGTTTACAACAGGTGCAATTTCATCGGCTGTCGCATTCAGCCGGTAGCGCTGAGTCGTGGTCGCGCCATAGCTGTCGCTGACAAGTACCTCTACGTCGCTGCTGCCTGCGGTCGTCGGTGTCCAGCGGATGCGACCAAACTGGTCGATGGTCATGCCGCTAGGAGCTGTAGTTAGAGCATAGGTGAGGCGATCGCCATTCGGATCTTGAGACCTCACGTCGTAGCGATACGTCTCGCCTGTCATCGCAGTGAGGGTAGGTGCTGAGAGAATTACAGGCGCATCGTTTCCGGCCACTACTTGTAAGGTGAACCGTTGAGCGCCGCCTAGCTGACCATCATTCGCACCGACAACGACCGTATAGCTGCCGCTTACATCCGTGCCAGGTTGCCAGCTCAGTTCACCTGTCGCCGCATCTATGCTCATGCCTGTTGGGCCTTGCAGCAGTTGGTAAGCTAGCGTATCGCCATTCGGGTCTTGAGCAATGACCTGGTAGCGATAGGGGTTACCCGCTGAGGCATAGCCTTGAGGTTGAGAGATGATTTCAGGGGCCGCATTTGGGGTCAGTGCCTGAGTTTCTATTCGATAAGTTTGCGTGGTGCCCGCGCCACGTGCATCGTTTGCCGCCACTATCACTTCAGTCGTTCCGACTTGCGCTGCGGTGGGTTGCCACTCAATCACGCCTGTCTGCTCGCTGATACTCATGCCCGTCGGGCCTTGAATAAGCTGATAGCTCAGCGCGTCGCCATCAGCATCGCGCGCCCGTACCTGGTACTGATAGGCTTTATCTGTCGCGGCAGTCGTCACTGGAATAGACGTGATCAGCGGTGCGAGATTCGTTCCTCTCACCGTTAGCTCAAAGCTTTGACCAGTGAAGGCTCCTAAGGCATCTATGGCGGTGATCGTCACCGTGTGGTTACCAATCTGATTCGCGCTCGGTGCCCACCGCAATGTGCCACGCTCTACGTCAATACTCATGCCTACAGGCGCATCCACAAGCTGCCATAGCACCACATCACCCTCCGCATCAAAGGCTTTGGCATTGTAGCGATAGAGGCTAGAAACGGTCGCCCCAAAGCTATCGGGCGTTGAAATGATTTCAGGGGCTGTGTTGACCACGTTGTTGCTCACAGCAATCGAAAACTGTTGTTGAACGATGCTGCCACGACCATCGTTAATTTCTAAAACAACAGTGCGACTACCTATCTGAGTAAGGCCAGGTACCCAGGTGACCAAACCCAACTCATCAACTGTCAAACCCTCTGGCCCTTCGACTACCCGGTAGCTGAGCGGATCTCCATTAGGGTCTGTCGCTTCTACTTGATATAGGTAGGGAGCGCCTACGCGAGCATTCGTTCGAGGTAGAGAGGTTACTTCAGTAGGTGCGTTAGGCGCACTGCTGACAACCGCTATAGCGATCACCTGCTGCGTTTCTGCGCCGTCATCATCCACCGCGATCACCGTCGCTGTGTTTCCTCCCAACTGTTCATCTGTGGGTGTCCAGCTAACGACACCGGTTGAACTGTCAATCGTCATCCCTGCCGGGGCAGACGCTAACCGGTAGCTGACGACCTCTCCATCAGAATCTTGAGCACGGATGCGGTACTGATAGGGTAACCCTACCATCACCTGTTCAACAGCTTTTGAGGTAATGATAGGGGCGCTGTTAGAGGGATCAACGACTAACCTAAAGCTTTGGAGCCCAGTGCCACCTTTGCTATCTCTTACTGCCAGGATGATATTGTACTGACCTAGTCGTTCACCGCCTGAATTTTGATCAAAAAATTCTAAGCCATTGACGGTAGTACTGACGCTGTCTTGAAAGGTAGGTCGCCAAGATACTAGACCCGTCTTAGCGTCTACAAACATACCCTTAGGCCCTGCAATCAGCTCATAGGCGAGTGGATCTGCGTCTGCATCGGTAGCCGTCGTTTGGTAACGCCATAGTTCACTTACGGAAAGCTTTCTGTCGGGCGCTGCGCTGGTAAACTTTGGCTGATTATTTGTGCCTGAAGTTGCTTTCCGAACGTTATCAAAGCCTACTCCACTAATCGTTTCGCCTGCGGCCAAGTCAACAACTTGCTCAAAGTCAGCCCTCACTGCACGCAGGACGACATTATCCAAGACCGGACCACGAGCATAGAACGGGCTTTCGCTATCAAATGCAAGCCTTGTTGTCGTGCCAGTGGCTGTAAATTTGTAAGTGTACGTTTGGTAACCAATAACTCTACCCTGACCGATTGCCTTACCAAAAAAGAGTGTGGAATTATCACCAACGGTTAACCGCATAGGGACTTGTTGACCCGCAGCAATACCACCGTTCGTACCTAGGTCAAAAGTTAGTTCATATTCCTGTCCTGGAACAGTGCTGACAGTTTGACTCACGCCTCCGATAATGGGAGAGCCTGTCAAATCGAGGCTGATCCTACCATCTGAGGCCGCAGAATGGCTGTCGTGCATATAGTCAACCTGGCCATTGATTGTCCAGTCTGGAATCGTCAGGTTCTGATAGATAAAATCGCGGTCGATGTCTGGGCCATCTTCAAAACTACCGTTCTGAACTAAATTTCCTCCAACAGGTCTTGAGGCGAAGGTAAAGTTCTCAGGTAACACCTCTCGCACAACATACTGCCCAGCTGCCAGATTAGAGAACCTGTAATTTCCTTGACTGTCAGATTGAACGCTGAATTCACCTTCATCAAAGATAGTATTCTGGTTCGCATCCAAGTATAGTTTGACACCAGCTAGTCCAGGTTCATTCGCATCGGCTACGCCGTCAAGATCAAGGTCGTTCCAAACTTTTCCTGTAATCGCTCCTAATGAGCTGCTCTGGGGAGGTAGTTGCAGCTTAAATGATTGAGTATCGTAATTGCCGTACTCGTCGGTCGCTTGAATTGTGATAGGCACCTCGGATGCCCCGTAACCGTACTGGGACGGGTCATTCCAGCTAATAAATCCAGTATTAGCATCAATCGACATTCCTGTTGGGGCATCGATCAGGTTGTAGATGATCTTGTCATTTTCAGGATCGATAGCATCGACATCGTAGAAATAATCTGCATCAACCTGATTTGCGTATAGTTCATAAATACGAGAACCGCCGCGATTGTAATCAAAAGAAGAAGCACCAAACTCATACTTGATGTATCGTGCAAGTTTATCTGGCTGATTAATGAAGAGGGGAGATGTTGTAATTTCAATAAGTCCATCTTCTTCCCCAATACTTCCCCAAGGACTGTATGTTTCGTTATCTAAGGAGACGCTTAGACGAATAAAATCCCAAACCTCCCTGTCACCAGGATAAGGAATAAAATTCATACCAATCTGATCAATTAAACGTGCTTCTCCTAAATCCACGACGAGTTTCTGATCTGAATCCCCTTGTGCAAAGATAAACCCTGTTTCGCCATTTATGACCCACGGTGTTTTCGTAGGAGACAACAAATTTTCTCGGGCTGTAGCTACACCATTTGAAAGTAGAGTTAATGACAGATTTTCAGAGAAATCATATTGAGATGACCAATATGCGATACTCGCCCCTTTTGACCCTAAAGCAACCTCTCCCCGACTAGCGCTAAGACTTGTCACTGGAGCGCTTACGATCAGCGGAGCTGAGTTATTGTTCGGTGGCGATACTTTGACAGTATAGCTCTGAACATTAACCCCACCTCGACCATCAGAAGCCGCGACCTTCACTTGATGCTCACCATCCGCTAGTCCCGAGCTTTCGCGACTTGGTGCGACTCGCAGAATTCGGTCATGATCGAAATCGCTGAGATATAGCGCTCCATCTGGGCCAAAGGCCATGCCTCCGATTCCAACGAAATTATTGCCAACCACAGTCTGACTGCCGTTCTCGTTGAGGCGTAGAAATTCTCCCGTACCCCGATTATGAACATATAGATCATCACCCCAGATCTCATCACCATTACCTACAATGATACCTACCGACTCAGAAGAAGAGAATACATTGTTGTTTAGCAGTTCTCCTGCTGAGCTATACAGTCGAACTACATTGTCAGCACTCACTGTATAAATCCGATCTTGAGAATCCAAGGCAAGGCTGTCAATAGAAGTCGGCCCTGTAAAAAGGACGTGAGGGAAACCACCTTCACTCACTAAAACCTGATTAAAATTACCATTAGTAAAGATAAGGCGTCCTGAGTTATCTACATTTAATGAAGAGACATTTCCTAAAGTTGCCGAAGGCCCAAAGACAGTTGAAACGCTCTCATCGGAGAGAATGGCACTAATGCGAGCGCTACTCCAGGAAAGATGGGCACCCCCGACGAGCACTCCGCCTACTTCACCTGAGAAAATGCCGTATTTATCAAACAACACCGTATCTGGATCATCGGTGGCACTAACCCCATATTCTTGGACAAAGCTCGCATTCGGGCCAATCTTATGAATGCGAACCGGTTCACTAAAGCTGCCACCTGAGCCCCCATTGTCTCGGCCTACATACAAAGTACCGAGTGGGGAGAAGGTCAATTCAACCGGATCAGTCACCTGAGCATACACATCAACTACATAGTTATTCGCTACCGGCAAAGTAGAATCTTGAACCTGTACCTTGGCATTTAATTGAGCTGTAGTCGGTTGCCAGTGAATGATGCCAGTCGTCGGCTCTATCCACATACCTGCTGGTGCATCTATCAGTGAATAAGCGATTTCGTCCTGATCAGGGTCTTTAGCATCTACATCGTATGTATAGCTCTGCCCAACCTCAGCATCCACTACGGGCGTAGTGGTAATCAAAGGAGACCGATTTGGCACGTATGCTTTTACCGCTAGCGTATATGCCTGCGTATCTATCCCACCATGACCATCCTCTACCTGAATAGTCACCTGAGTAGTGCCCAAATCCGTCGCCACCGGATTCCACAGCAGCTCACCCGTCTTACTATCAACCGTCAGACCCTCCGGCCCATTTACCAGCGAATAGCTCAAGGTATCGCCATCGGCATCCGTTGCCTTCGCGCTATAGTGATAAGGCTTATCGACTAACGCCTCCTGGTTTGCCTCACTAACAAATACCGGTGCCTCATTTACCGCGCTGAGAAAGCTAACCGCATAGTCGAACTGCACACCACCAGGATTGCGGAATACTAGCGGGCGGAAAGCACTCGTCTCCCCACCGGACAAAACACCATCGCCCAGCAAATGCGATAGCTCAAAATAGGCCCACCCATCCGGCGTCACCCCATCTGCATTCAGCACCCGCACCAGCGGATTGCTGATATTATCTACCACCATCACCAGCGAATTCCGCACTTCATAAGCCGACTGATTCAGGGCAGCTACCTCAACGGTCAGTTCGTCAGTCCGCTTGTTAAAGCTGGTGCGTCCATAGTCAGCGGTCAGCCACCCCGAAACATCCTCTAGCTTGCTGAAGTTAACCTTGGCGCTAGCCACTACCAATGCAGGCATCAGCGTCGCACTGAGGATGCCGTTGTCTTCCCCTGCCAGCAGCTCTATGCCTTGAATCCGAACGGTTGTTTCCGTATCATCATCGTTGTTCACCAACCGGAAGACTAAGCGCGCTTCCGTCCCAGCAGGAATATCCGAGAGGTCTAAGGTAACCGTTTCCCCGTTGACGCTCACCCCTGCCGCCTGCGCACTCGGCAAGCCTTCGGTCAGGTTGAAAAACGCATCCTGGCCCGTTCCGACCGTATGAACCAGCGAGTTGCCTGCTGCATCCAATAGCGCTACTTCAAACGCATCGTTGATATCAAAGGTGTCGCTCGTATCAAAAAACGCTGCGTAGCTAAATTGTAAAACAGTCGGCGTTGCCGGAATCGTGAATGTCTCTGCCGCCAGCACTGAGAAGTTGTTGCCCTCTTGCAGGAAAAGACCCACGGGTGTTACCTCGACAACGATCTCAGCGCTGTCACTGAGATTACCGCCTTCCCCAGTGTTACCCCGATCATCCACTGAGATTGCAATCGTGTCTATCCCACTGAAGCGCTCATCACCCCGATAGGTCAGCGTTTCTAACGCGCTATTGAGTTCGGCTAGGGAACCGCTGAGCGTCAGGCTCGCTGAGCCCGCCGCCGCGTCGCCCCCCGTCACGCTCATGCCAGCACTGTCTAAACGCAAAAGGCCATTGCTCGCCGATACCGTCACCACCAGCTGTCCGTTCGCAGCATCTACATCGGCGATCACAATACCAGTCACTGACAGATCTTGCCCTGCCTCAACCGCTGGCAGGGCTACCGGTGTCGTCAAAATCGGCGCGTCGTTCACAGGCGTAATGGTTAGCTCGACCGTGGCACTGCCTGTGAGCGGCCCGCCCGCGCCGGTATTACCCAGATCGCTCACGGTCATTACCAGCGCGTCAGTTCCTACATAGTCAGCAGAAGGTCGATATTGCAGATAGCCAAGCTGAGCATTCAATTCACTCAGGGAGCCGGTTAACAACAGCGTGTTTTGACCAGCGCTGGCAGCGTTACTGAAATGCAGGGTGCCCTGACCCACACTCAGCGCGACCTGCAACGGTAGCTCACCCGCATCGATATCTTGAATCTGGAGGCTAGAGAGAAAACTCAACGGCGTATCTTCTGGCAGGCTTAGCGCAATCGGCGCACTAATCACCGGCCCGTCATTCACAGGCGTAACCTGAAGGCCCACCGTATGCGTCTGGCTCAGCGGCCCGCCTGCCCCTGTGTTGCCCAAATCGCTCACTTCAAAGCGCAGCGCATCAGCTCCAGCGTAGTTAGCCCCGCCCTGATAGCTCAGGCTACTGAGGGCTGCATTGATAGCGCTGAGCGTCCCCTGAAAGACCAGCTCACCTGAACCTACGACATCACCGACCTGAATATTCAAGCCTTCTACCTGACTGAGCTGGAGCGTACCTTGCTCTACCGACAAACGAACAGACAGTTCGCCTGCACCGGCATCAACATCACTCACCTGAAGCCCTGTAATTGCCTGAAGAGAATCCTCAACTACCGTCACCAGCGCAGGCCCACTCAACACGGGGGCATCATTCACAGGCGTAATTTCTAACGCCACGGTATGAAGGGCGCTCAGCGGCCCGCCCGCCCCCGTGTTGCCTAAATCATTGACTTCAAACAGCAGCGTATCTGCCCCAGCATAGTCCGCTGCACCTTGGTAGCTCAGGCTGCTGAGCGCACTATTGATAGCGGACACTGTTCCTTGAAAAATCCACTCACTAGCTCCATTGACGCTGCCTGATTGGACAGTAATGCCGTCTTGCTGAGTGAGCCGAAGGGTGCCCTCTCCCACAGACAGGCGAACAGAAATCTCGAGATCGCCCGCATCAATATCAGAGACCTGCAAGCCCACAATCGGCTGGCTAGCATCTTCTGGCAAAGTGACCAGCGTAGGCCCGGTCAAGATCGGTGCGTCATTGACCGGCGTAATCGTCAGATCAACCGTAACGCTGTCGCTCAACGCGCCGCCTGCACCGGTATTGCCCTGGTCGTTGACGGTGATCGTCAGCGCGTCAGCGCCTGTATAGTCACTATCCGGCTGATAGTGTAGCTGCGCCAGTGAAGCATTCAGTTCACTTAGAGAACCGGTCAGCACCAGGCTACGCTGGCCCGAAGTAGCTTCGCCTAGCCGCAATTCACCCTGGCTGACGCTCAGCGTGGCCTGCAATGACAGTTCGCCTGAATCTACGTCTTGTATCTGAAGACCCGAGAGAAAGCTGAGCGTTGTATCTTCGGCCAAGCTCAAGGCACTCGGCGCAACAATCACCGGCCCATCATTGACCGGGGTAATCTGCAACTCAATCGTTTGACTTGATGGCTGACACCACCCATCGTCAGCGGTGTAGCTGAAGCGACCTGCTGCCCCATTCGCATCCGCAGTCGGCACAAAGGTCAAGCTTTGTAAATCACTCAGACTGAGCGTCTGGCCCACAGCAACAGCGTTGCCATTGGCGAGTAGAACACTGCCTTTCAGCAGGTCAGGAACTTCGCTTACCCGCAGACTCAACAGATCGTCATCTGGATCTACCGGCAGACCAATCCCCAAGGCAGTAGCTCCACTGTCTTCAGTTACGACTATCGTTTTATTACCGCCAACAATCGGCGCATCATTGGCCGCAACTACAGTGGCAGAGCCATTGAACGTGATGTCGCCTTTGACCTTGATGCGGCCATAAAGCGTAGAATTTCCGTTGAAGTTAAAGTTTCCTGCCGCTAGAAATTGAGCGCGGGTATCAGAATTTCCGTTGAAAGTGATGTCACTTTGGGAAATGACCTTTAACTTGTCTGCCCCTGAAGTAGTCGCACCGTTGAACGTGACTGAATTTTGGCTAGCGAGTAAGCTTTGTCCGCCAAACCGCGCCCCGCCGTTCATATTGAGCTGACGGGAAGCGATCGCCGTCAAATCTGTAGCGACCACATTCGATAGGTTAATCCCACCGTTGTAAGTCACGAGCGTGACGTTGTTGAGCTGATGCCCGCTGCCATTGAAGTTGATGTCGCCACTGTCAACTAGCAAAATCGTGTTTTCTAAAGTCACCCGGTTCGGAATTGTTAGACCGCCGCCAGTGATACGGATGACGCTGGGATTTGAGGCAGTTCCGCCCGGTGGGAAGTTGCTTGCCCAGTCCTGACTATTGTTCAACCGCTGGCTGCGCGGATTGAACACAATCAGGCTGGAGCCCTCTGGAATTTGCTTTGCTAAGGTCGCATCTACTAGGGCGTTATGGGCAGGAACGGTAACGGTCTGCGTATCTACTATCGGCGGCGGAAAAAGACCGCCGTACTGATTGTTCGGCGCGTTGAATACGCTGTAGTTATTCGAGACGGCGATCGCATTCTCAACCAAGAGCGGACGGCCCTGACTGTCTAGGATTGGATTGCCGTTAGCATCTCGTTGCACAGGCAGGGTGGGTTGGCCGTTTAGCGTAAGACCGCGCCCACCGTATATCAGCGCGTCGTCGCCTGGCAGCAGCGGATCGCCATCAAAGTCGCTGCTGCCATTTATAGACACTCGCCCTTCGGCTACGACTGTGAAGGGGAGATGACAGTCATGGCTTGCAGCAGTATTCGAGAGCGACTGACTAGCAGGCGGCGTTGCTTTGGATGCGGTCAGTGCCGTCGGTGTGACGAGGGGCGGCGCTGAGGAAGCGGCAACTACAATCTGCGATTGAGCTGCAACGCTGATATTGTTTGCCTTATTCGACTCACGTAGGTTGCTTGATGTGTCAACCACTACAAAGATGTTATAGGTGCCTGAAGCGAGCGTTTCCGGGAGCCTCACGGAAACATTGGCCTGCTCACGCTTGTTCGGCTTGAGCTTGAGCTGCGACCATGAATGCTCCCCTATCTCAATCGCCTGGTTATCTAGAACTGGCTGCTGAGAAGCAAAGACCTTGAGCGTGATCGGCGTCTGCGTTTTTAATCCGCCTTGATTGCGTACCGTTACCGAAAGTTGCCCCGCTTCTCCTGGCGCACTGGTAGCAGAAAAACTGCTGCCGGAGACCTCGGCAACCAGGTCAGGAAGACCCTGCTGATAGGCATATTGAAGAACGTTCGCTAGGGACTTGGTGACTGGCAAGCTACCAGTTAACGGATCTAGCCCTGGATTGAAGCGATTGCTCAGTGCATAGCTTTGGATGTCTGCTACCGATTGTTTAGCAGAACCGGCTAGCATCTGGTCTAAGGCATCGAGGTCTGCCTGGAGGCGCGATTCTCCCTCTGCAAGATCGCTATCGACCACAACATTGTCAATACCGCTAAAAGTACCCGATGTCAGTTGCCCCCAGAGGGTGTCTATCCATTCGTTTTGCCAGATGGCCGTTCCAGATGACGTTCCAAAGCTAGGCGCAGTACTAGACAAGGGGTCTTGCATAATTGTTTAGATATATTGAGAATCAACAGACGCAAAAGCAGCAGGCACCGGTTCAAAAGTCAGCAACTTTTGAACGCGAACAACAAGTATTAGGCGTACTAGATATCCGGCCTTCAGCAGCAGGACGTTATTCCATGGCTGAAACCGCTAGTGGTTCCGCCTGCAAACAGAAAATGGATTGATAGAAATCTACGAGAGCGTCAAGGTTTACATTCGATTTTGAAGAGGGGTAAGTAAATCAATCAGGAAGCATCGGTATTTCTTTGTCAGAATCAATCGGCGTTCAGTCGTTCAGAAGTCTACGGGCTGGTAGAGCCCCTTTTTAGCTTGGAACCTTTATCGATATAGCGCCTGCGCGTTCCTCTTTTCAGTGTGACCGTACGTACCCTGCTCCTTAAAACTGCCCAGTTGATTTTTTCGCTTAGCCAACAGCAATCCAATTCATCGTAACTTTATATTCCCGCAAGGGATTTATAAGCTGCTGTTTCCAGTGGCATTTTTGTCGCTTTTTACCCTTTTATTTGCCGAGGCTTATTAGCATCCACTCGCCTGTTTCCTAAATGCCGCCTCAACCTGAGCTAGATTGGGGAGTGCGCTGCCTCAGTCTGAACTGTGCTACCGACGATGGATATTTGCCTGATCTCACGGGAATGGTGGTGAGTGCCCTTCTCTCACCTGTATTTGCGGTTCAGCTAGGTGTGATCTCACCGCCTAACCTGCTGCTGTCTCAAGATTGAGTCGTTCGTTTCTTGCAAGCCGCATTAAGGAAATCGTGATGCGGCTTCCCTACAGAGGTGTCGTACAGTTGGCTGGTAGATCTGACACATCACCAAAAGCAACGACTGAGCCTGTTAATCCAACGAACCCACCAAGCCGTAGCTCTTGAACGGTCGTTGCCTCACAGTCTCCTTTAAAGCGAACGTACTGCACCTCAAAGTCCACTAGGATATCGAAGACCACAATATTTCCGTCCTGTTGCATAAGCTCAGCAGCGATGAAATAGCCTGGTTCAACCTCTTCCCAATCGGTATGTCCCAAATCGTCTGTCAAGGGCTCTTGCGCAGAGACTCCCATAATTCCAAGTAGTGTGCAACCTAGAAAGACTGTGGCGTATCTGATAAACCGTTGACAGATATGTGTATTCCTCACAGCTTTCTCTCTTGTCTAGTTCTCTCAGAACGTGAATTCTCTCTCTAGCTTGGAAACCAAGCAGTGCGATCTCACGAATCCTCCTCACAAGAAGAGATCGCCTCCCAAGAAGCTTGCTTACTATATCTATTTCCTGAAGAGACGCTAATATCCATCGTAACTCGAATCTCGCTTCAGGCTATTTAGCTCTGCTGATAGGCCACCCTAAAAGCTTATGGCCTAACGCAAACCGTAGCGAGTGAACTGGCTCCCAAGTCGGCATAGCCTCGAAAGGCCGAAGGAAACGTGCTGATTCGCGTAAGATACTGCCTTTGCTGACTATTTTCTGCCAGTTGTATTCCAGCACCCTACTCAGCGGCTAGCGGTCGCAGCGTACTCTATTGACATCCCCAGCCCAATATTGCTAGAGATAATCACCGTTGGATAGGAGAACTAAACTTTTGATAATGTCTGATTTTGTGGTTCTAGAAATTATCAGGGAAGTGGGCTGACAGTCATCAAAGGGTACACGCCCCCTAGTAAGGACACACAGTTGCGCGTACTCGGTTGCGGTTAATTAGAAAAGCCTGAAAACTCGCTCAATCTCTGCCAAAGTGTGCGCCTTCCAAATTCTGGAATGGGCGATCACACCCCGTAGGCAAGGGCAGTGTTCGGTATAGAACCCTGAAAACTCGTTAAGTAGTATAAACGAGTTTTCAGGGTTTCCTACACTTGTTGGTGCTCTCCTATTAGGACGGGAAGAATCCGTATCTTCCTTTGTTAGGGTTCTTAGTGAAGTTGACTAAGTTGATCTTACCTTCAACTTCAGAGGAAGGATGCTCATTCTCAAATATAATTACCTGGCTATCAAAGTAATTGTCCGCAAGATAGTCATAGAATCGGTCTTTAACATCTGTTCCCTCTAGACTGTCACCCGAGTCGTCAGGGCCGTAGTAAGACAGTAATGGTGAGTCTAGGATCACAAATCCAGGATGAGCAAGGTCTTTACGCTTGCAAAACTCCATTAGTCCAATATTCATTGCAGCGTGAGTTATAGCTCTTTTGCCCTTTCCCTGGCTACTACGAGGCTTTCCATTCAGTACAATGTCTTTAGTTTGTTCATCAAAGTACACTCGTTCAGAGTCAGGAAAGTTCCATTCCCTAAGCAAATTTGCAACTATTTGTGAGAACTCATCTAGTATTGCTTTTGATAGGTCTGTCTGTATATTGCTTGGCTCAGGTTCTTCTGAAGGCTCCGACAAAGCAAGAAGTACATTTCTTTTTTCCCTAAAAGTATCAATACGTTCAAACATCTCAATTGCTTTCTGCCTTTCGTTTATTTCCCTAGAAAGCTCAAGAAAGCTGTTTCGCGCATCCTGGAATGGAGAATTAATTACTTGGATTCTCCGATTCAAGTTCTCCAACTGAGGGGCTATTTCTTCTTTCTGAACGTTTAGTTGTCTTTGCTCTTGCTCTAACTCAGAAGAGGTCTCTCGAAGTTCTTCTGAGAGTTTTTTCACCTTAGCGATCTCAGCCTTTGCCCCATTAACAACTCTTTCGATATTCCCGTCGCAAGACTCGTCTGAGTGTTGCTCATCGGGGGGCGTCCCGCAAAGGGGGCAAGTAGTTCGTTCAAAGTAAACAAAAAAGGAGCCAGACTCTTGAATGGCAGCAAGCCTATCAAGATCCACACGATAATGTTCTTGCAAAAGCGAAAAGCGGGACAGCAGGCTAGATATTTCACTAATTCTATTTTCTAATATTCTAATTTCGTCTAAAACACCTCGTCGCCGCTCAAGATAAATATCTAGCTCGCTTTGAATATTAGCTAGAGCTTCTTGCCGACTTTGAGTCTGGTCAGTTAGTTGCTCTAATTGCTGTTCTGCTTGTCGGCGGTTTATTCCACCTTCTGTCAATCCCGCTTGTAGTTCCTGAATAAGCTCATCAATTAGCTCGACTTTAGCCCTGTTGCTTAGTTCAGCAGTTGCTTTTCTTTTCTCTTCTTCTTTTATGACAACCAAAGCACTATCGTCAACTCCTGTCAAAAGGCGTTTAATAACAGAGTATTCAGACGTAGCTGATATATGCTGGCCCGTCAAAAACGGGGAGCCTTCTTTTATGATAGCTTCTTCAGACACTACCACTAGATTGACCAGATTCCTAAAGCTCAGACTTTTGATTTTTCCTTGTGCGTTCGTCCTGATGAACTGATTTTCCAAGCTTATAGAAGACAATAGAAAATAGGAAAGAGTGTCTTCTCTTCCTACTTCATGTTTTTGGCGTAGAGTCGTACCTTCGTTGCTTGGATCGTCAGAAAGCCATATTCCTTCAAAACGCCGGAAGTGCCCTCCTTCTACGCTACGCTCTATTGTTACTGGCTCGTTTTCAGGTAATTCCAAGATAAGTCGAACTTTATCATATCCGTTTCGCTCAGATATGTCTTTTAAGGGTGCTTTGGCACCAAGTAAGAAATCAACAGCTTTAACAACGAATGATTTACCTGTATCAGACGCACCGCGAACGACATTCAAGCCATTCGTAAATTCCAATGTAGCAGCATCCTTACTAGAACTATTAAAAGAAATTCCACGAATTGAAAGAGGACTCCAATTCATAAGCTACTGCTCCCAATCCGTTCAGAAGATGACAGATTTTGGAAAAAGCTGCGCTCTGCATACTGTATATCTTCATCAGAGTAGTTACCAAAAGATTTAATAACCCATGCGGCTCGCTCTCTAAGCTTTAGAATATACGGAGAACTCATCATAGACAAGAATGCGCTCGCATCGTCGGTTGCTGCGTATTGAAACCCCTCTGAAGATGATAAGTGTCTGACCAACCCCCGACTTATCATCAAGAAAAGACCTCGTTCAATCAGTTCACGTCTGACCGTCAGCTCGCCAGCTCGCATAGGAAGAGGAGCGTGTAAGCTCTCCGGGCTTTCTATGCCATCTACATCTCCTGAATGAACTGTCAGATAGTCAAAAAAGACAAGATACTGTAAACCATATGGATTGGGAAATGCAGCAGTAAGAATTATCAACGATCTAACGCCAGTTTCAAGAGGACTATTAAATGGTGATGTCATCTGCTTTCCTCCGTTTCTGCTGGTACCCAGACTAGGCGATCTTCGTTCGCAAGTTGATGGCACACACCTTGTCTGTCTTTTATCTTAACAACACTCATGAGAGGATTAGCAGTCAGAGAAACTTGTGTAGACAACTCAACGGTTTTCCTCATACGAGAAAGGCCGTCGCTATGTTCCTCGTCGCAGCTATCTATAACAGCGTCGAAAATTTCGTCTTGCAACTGATCAAACGTTCCTTCAGGCACATTGTCGCGAGCAAAGTTACGCAATGCTTCTGCACTGTAAAAGCGTTCTCGTTGCCTTGACAGATCACGGCTCAAATGTGGTTTGTGAGAAGTTCTTATATCTGAAGCGCTGTTGACGGATATACCTAGATGTTCTCCGTATGCATTAAAAAGCTGCCGAATATAGCGGCTTTCTTTTTCGGCATATCTCGCTGGAGGAGCCTCTTCCTCATCTTCGTCTCTGGGAGGTAGACCACCACCAAATCGGACGGCATGAAAAGGGGTTTTCTCATGACCCTCTATCATCTCTACAACCGACACACTAAAGAAAATTGAGAAATCAAATCCTTCAAACCATTCTAGTAGTTCCCCACTCAGCGGAATCGGATTGACCTTCGTAATCTTAGACATGCAATGCTTTTCCCAATTATCCCTGGTCTCTTTTCTTAGCTCAATTGGGTCAGCTAAGAGCCTGCCAAGAGTTGTACCGATGTTTCGTGGTGCAACGAAGAAATACTTTTTAGGGGGCAGGTAGTATCCTTTGAATGAGTAGTAGATTATCTTACCAATCTCTACCCATATATCACTAGGACGCAACGCATGATCGTAGTGCTTACATTGATAGTTGTGCCAGTCTCCATGCAGCTCTGAGTCATTACAAAACCCGGCAACATCTATTCCCATATCTCCTGCACCACCAGAGCGCAGTACCCGTACATACTGCTCTTTCAGTGAGCTTGCCCACTCCGTAGTGAAGCACTCCCACTCGTGATGGGAGAAAGTAGTCACGCGAGTTGCTTTCGGAATCGGCACGCCAAAAACGACATGATGCGACGAAGGACATGCTGCCAAAGTTTCCGGGACTATTGGTCTCATATCCAGATCGTCAGTCAAGTACTAAAGCTCCTTTCAGAAGACATTTCTTAAAAGATCAGTTTAGACAAGGTTAGTGATTCTTTACCTTAGTGAACTGATACATCATTCGTGAGAGTATATACACTAAGGGTTTCGGCGTGCAAGTACTTCAGTCACATGTTCAGGGCAAACGCATATTAATTTCGTGCTAACGAAAGAATGAGGCTCCCAGCATTTAGCTGGCTATAAATATCCTCTGTTTTTCTCAATAAGGCGTCTTTCAGGTGTTCTTATTGGGAAAATGATGGAGTATGCGTTTGCCCTGACTGCGATCACGCATCGCCATTTACCAAGCGCCGTAGCCACGCTTTGTCCGCCGCTTGCCAACCACATCAAATATTTCCAGTCCTTGCTCGTAGCGGTCGCATACCTCCTCAATACTCTTCCCCTGCAAAGCGCTTACCCGGCCCCATCGACGCAGCACAACCCACTGTCCAAACAGGTTCTGCCGCACCTCGCAAGAATAATGTCTGGATCCTTTGTGCCAGTCCTGCCGCTTCCATTTATCTAGCTGATACTCCATACTCAGTCCTCACCGACACCTGCTCACCCAAACTTCTTCCGTCTGATAAAAGCTGCCACGCTGCTCCATTGGGAATCCACCGAGTAGCGCTGCGATCCACACCTCTATCAGTGGCATCTTCAACTGCCTCTGAATATCGACTAGCCGCTGCGGTGCTCCGGTCTGCTCCGATAAGGCGCTCACCCAGTCCGATATATTCTCAGCGTGAGAGACAGCCAGTGCCTGACTTTTGAGATCCTCATCCTCTAGCGCGTCAATCATACCTAAAACAGACAGTTTCGCGACATCGCCTGCGACGGAATCTTCATCCGCCTTGTCCTCATTCGAGAGATCGCTGCTCGTATCATACGAACGTTGCACCAGCTCCGAAAAATCCAGCTCCTGCGTTTGGCGGGTCACGCCTTGCAGCCATCCCTCGCCCATCACCGGCCCCTCGGCATTATGCGCATCCTGCCAATCTTCCCAAAGCAAGTTTGACTTCGTCTCGCAGAGTCCTGCCAGCTTCACCAAGATATCGCCTGCTATCCTCAGGTGCTCCTGCTGCGGTAACCCCGACAGCTCATCCTCAAACTGTGCCCAAAGGCTCAGCACGTCCGCGTCCTCGGGAACCTCAGAGGCTTCGTCAAAAGCTAGCTCTAGATTCAGCTCTAGCTGGCGTACATCAACCATCGTCTCTTCCTTCGCCTGCTTCTGCTAAACGTTCCAAAAAGGAATTGACACCGAGGAGTTGAATGCCTTGCGCCGCCATCGCAGCTCTTAAATCATCATCTGCCCGCAGGTCGTCGTCTCCGGAGACAATAAGGTCAGCCTTGCCATCAATAGCAGTCGCTAAAACAGGCAAATCTTTAGGGTCGCGGCAGTTCGGCGGCACCGTGACGACTTCAACCCAGTCAGCGCAGCCTTTTAATTGAGTCTCTAGTCGAACCGCCTGGTCATCGTCAATGCGCTTGCGAAGGCGAGGCCGTTGCCATACCTGGTGAAGTTCATCAAACAGAAACTGACTCATCACGAGCTGAAACTGCCTTTGGTTGAACGCTTCTAGAACCGGTAGCGTCACTCGCCCTCTGAGCAAGATCCGAATCCAGACGTTCGTGTCAATCACGACGCGCAACCTCATCAGCGAGGCTGCTGCCGGACAGCTTGAATCTCAGCCATAATTTCCTCATCGCTGATGTCATCGGCAGGAGAGTCGGCATATAGCTCCTGAATCAAGGCAGTCAAATCTGACGCCAGTTCTGACTGTACGAGCGCTCTAGCGACCTGCATACGCTCCTCCGGCTGTAGATTTTGTACAGCTAGAATGAGTTGCTCCAAGGTGATGGGGACAGATATCATACAAACTCAATCCTTCTATAAAAGGTATGTCCATTGGTGGCTTCTTAAGCGCCTATTGTGACTACCGGATCTTAGAGACGGCTAGTTGTTTTGCGCCTCTGCCCAATATTGCCGCCTTGTACTGAGCATTCTTAGCTGCTGTCCATCTCAACCTGCTCAAAACGATCGCCCCACGGACACCCCGCAATCGGACATTCAATCGGCTCCAGGCGAATCTCATCCGCAAAAAAGGTAATCCCGAACCGCGCCTTCAGATAGCCCATCACATCTTTCTGGACATACTGCTCTAGCTGGCGCTTGCGGTAGCCCGCACAGTGGATCGGCTCCACTTCCAGCACTTTAGAACCATCCTTAAATACAGAGGCAGCGATCGCATGAACCGGCGCATCCTTCCGCTTCTCCCGCCAGATGTAGAGGTTGGCGTAGGGCACAGATTCTTCGGCCACCGAGAGCGATACCGTTTCTACTGGCTCCCCAGCCGGTTCCTCAGTGGATACCTGCTGCCGATAGAGCGATCGCCGGTTCTCATTCACCTCACGACGATTGCGGTAGTGGGATCGCCTGCGGGGACAGCGCTTTTCATTCCAGCAGCCGTCGCCTTCCTTTCCATGCAGTTGCTGAGCCTGAGCGGCACTGAGCTGAGCACATTCCACACACTTTTTATCGATTCGCCGAGGCATCCTTCCTCCTCCACCGTCGGTTTGACCCAATCTTCATAGAACGACGACTCATTCAGTCTGCTCCCCCGCTGCCACCAGCACTTCTAGATAAAGCTGATCGCTGATTCGAAAATTGGCCTCGCTGACCAATGCCTCTACGATGGGACGAACAGCGCTGACCAGCTCCTTTTTCTTAGCAGCTAGCAAAACGCCCAGCAATCCGGTAATCGATAGTCCTAAACGGCTGGCTTGCCGCCGCCCCAATCGCTCGTCGATCAGCAGCGCATCCGCTTTCAGTTCCAGGGCCAGAGAGATCGCCTCTGACTCGCCTCTATCTAACTGATACGTCTCCCGTAGCTCGCTAATCAGCGACAGGTCATGAGGTTGTCTAATCTCCAACCAGCTCAAAGTCAAAACTTGAGAAATTCGAGCATCGTCTTGTCCGCCTCGCGCTAGCTCCTCGGCCACCGCAGCGGGAATCACAATCTGACCGTACAGACCGCGTAGCAAAGATAGCTGACCGACAATGGCTAAGCCGCTTAGTGGTGACGTATCGCTGACAACAATCACAGCAAACCCTGAGCCTTCAAATTCACTATGTCCTCTTGAAACTCGGCCACGTCATAGTGGACACAGAGGCCACGTTCCGCCATCAGCCGTTGAAAACGCACCTGAGACATCTCTAGCAGCTCAGCTGCTTTGCCCAGGCTCAGTCTATCCTTCTGAAAAAGCAGCAGAATGACTTCCAAAAAAAGCTCACTGGCTTCCAGCCCGCTAGCTGCCAGGACATCGTCAGAAATAACTAACCCCATCGCGCGATTCCCTCCTGTATTTCAGTGCCTTCATTGACCGGATGTAGCCGAAGCAGTGGGCGGTTGGCGTGATCGCTGTAAGGCTTGCTGCTACGGGCTTTAGTATAACCTAGGTTGCCTGCTTTCATTTGTAGTGTAATTTTTAGTGTAACTCATATAAGAGTATTTATTTTGACTTTAAACCGCCTCAGACAGGGCGATGGCCACCCGCTGCACCTTTACCGCTGGGCGATCGCTTTAAAAATACGGAGCGTTTCTGAACGATTTAACCCCCGCCCCATCTTTGTCGTGAGGTAAGCCAAAAAATATACGACACGCCAGCACCACTCCCCAACCCCGTTACCGGCTTCACCACCTTCGCTACGTCCGAGTCAGTCATTAGAGCCTCCAAATTCAACACACCTCAAACGTCAATCCAGCAGACTTCCCCAGTCGCTCTATCAAAACGTTTCCAAACATCGACGCGGGTGTCCAAAACCCTCCTGGTTTATCAGCCTCGGCAAAATTCTCAGCGATACATAGACCCGTCTGCCCCAACATCTTTGCGGTAGATCCATAGCCAGGATCTTGATCTCCCACAACCTTTACCTCAAGGGTCTCTCCATTGCCCGTTACACCCCGAAAGCGCAAATCATAAAACCCCTCCCTTTGGGACGCCTGACTCGGGCCTTCACCCTGCTTAGGGATAATCGTATTCTCCAGGAGCCAGCGGGTGGGCGAGAACGCCATGGCCACCGCCAGACCGCTGAGGGCCACACTGAGTCCTTGGGCCTTCAGCCAGCCAGCGGTGTTGGAACCGGTCAATACCGCCTCCTCATACTGAAAACTTTTACCATAGGGATAATCCATCAGGGCATTGGAGCGCAGCACGATACGGGTGTTAACGGCTGCCATCACAAACGGAGACACCCACTCCTGAAAGTCTGAGTCATACTGCACAGGAATCAGGGTCGAGGGATGCGCCGAAGCCTGGGGAGCCTCTGAGCATAGTGAGTAGGGATTGTCTAATTCCTGGCGCAGTTCAGGGTCGAGTCTGGCCGCTTGAACCAGGTTGATGCCGCTGGCGACAGTGCCCCCAGAGACGCCTCCCTGGGCTGATTTGACTCTCATTTTGATGCGATTGCAAGGCTGTCCGAACCGCTGCTGTGCCTGTTGTTGTAGGTAGTAAACCCCTAGATCTGAAGGAATAGAATCAAACCCACAGCAGTGAACAATGCGGGCCCCAGATGATTGGGCCGCAGCGCTGTAACGCTCAATCATCTGGCGAACCCACTGAGGTTCCCCGGTAAGATCGCAGTAGTCAGTGCCGGTGTCAGCACAAACTTTTACCAGGGGCTCCCCATACAGGGCGTAGGGGCCAACGGTGGAAATAACCACCCGAGTTTGAGCACAAAGCTTCCTTAAACTAGTCTCGTCGGTAGCGTCAGCAGTTATGTAGGGCAGTCCGTCTGCCCTAGACCCTAGTTCCGCAACGAGGGTCTCTAGCTTCGCCTTAGAGCGACCGGCAATGGCCCATCTACCTGAGTCGCTCACCCCCACTTGATTGAGCAGGTAATCGCAAAGAATACGACCCACAAATCCCGTTGCGCCAAAAACAACCAAATCGTAATCAGGCTTGTGATCACCCATCAAACATCCCTCGTCGAATATGTTCTGTCGATGTTACTCAGCTACTTGCCCAACTACCTGCCAGGTTCCATCCTCATTCTAAGATGCTAGAAGCGATGCCTTGATCCGTATAGGGCTCCTACTTGCTGTCTCAAACCCTGGCTATTTCTAGGGCCAAAACGGTCACTACCAAAAGTCGTGGATCGGACCCTGACCGGATGCCATGTCGATATGGCCTGGTCCCAAAAACAAGGTGGTTCAAAATTGCCCTCGTCAGGGTAGCACTCTAAGTCGTGGTTAGATTCCTTCAGACCATATTCAACCACGCTTCGAAGCTGTATCGATTTTCCAAAAGTGTTATCCTCGCGTGAACCACGCTCAGGTTTCTCGACACATAGCACACCGTCTAGAAGCGAGCAGGGATTTAGCTGCGTTATAGCTATACTTTGGAAGCTGTTAAACGAGCAAACACCCTCCATGAGCGCCGCTAGCAAATTGCCTCTTCCCCCTGGCAACTTCGGACCGCCCCTCATCGGCGAGACCCTCAAGTTTTTGACAGATGCTGACTTTGCTAACAAACGCCACGCCAAATTTGGCCCTGTCTTCAAAACCAACCTGCTCGGCAGCCCCACTATTTTCATCAAAGGGCCCGAGGGTAATCGCTTCATCCTCTCCCACGAAAACGAATACTTTCAGGTCAGCTGGCCGCCCAGTGTCAAAAAACTACTCGGCCCCCTATCGCTAGCCCTACAGTCCGGCCACACCCACTTAGCCAGACGCAAGCTGCTCGTACAGGCTTTTCAACCCCGAGCCATAGCAGAATACATTCCTGCTATGGAGTCAATTAGCGATCGCTACTGCCAATCTTGGCTCAACCAAAAGGAATTCACCTGGTATCCTCAACTCCGCAACTACACCCTCGATATCGCCTGTAAGCTGCTGATTGGACTTGACCACGGGTCGAAAACCCAGCTGGGAGAGCTATTTGAAACCTGGTGCGCCGGTTTATTCAGCCTGCCAATCAACCTACCCTGGACGGCATTTGGGCAAGCATGGCGCAGTCGAACTAAGCTGCTGAACGAAATTGAGCAGCTTGTGCGCGATCGCCAAACGCTACTTCAGGCCAATCCCAACCGGCCAGAAACAGATGCGCTAGACATCATGCTCAAGGCGCGAGATGAAGAAACCGGAGAAGGCTTGAGCATTGAAGAACTAAAGGATCAGGTGCTGCTGCTGCTATTTGCCGGGCACGAAACATTGACATCAGCGATCGCCAGCTTCTGCTTACTCACCGCTCAAAACCCCGAGGTGATGGCAAAAGCTCGCGCCGAACAATTACAGTTTGCCAGTCAGCCGCTGAGCCTAGAGGAGCTTAAACAAATGACCTATCTCGACCAGGTCATAAAAGAAGTCATGCGGCTGGTTCCGCCGGTAGGCGGTGGCTTTAGGGAAGTGTTATGCGACAACGAATACGGCGGATTCAGCATTCCCAAAGGCTGGTCGGCTCTCTACCAAATCAACTCAACCCACACCGACAGCACCGTTTTCCCCAACCCTAAAGACTTCGACCCAGAACGGTTTGCCCCTGATGCACCCAAGCTTGAACCGTTTAGTCATCTTCCTTTTGGCGGTGGCTTGCGTGAGTGCTTAGGCAAAGAATTTGCCCGGTTAGAGATGAAGCTCTTCGCAGCCCTACTGCTGCGCGAGTATCAGTGGGCACTCTTACCAAACCAGGACCTAAGCATAAAAGTAGTGCCCACGCCCAAACCCCGCGATGGCCTCAAAATTAGATTTGAGAAACTTGCAAACTCTTAAGTCACCTACCTAGCTTTTCAGCATCTAAGCGCTGTCTGAATTTCATCTGTGTCATTCTGATTGCCTCATCGTGGGCTTTCTCCAAATCGTCTAAGTCAAAGACCGCAACCAGCTTTTCGCAGTACTCGACCATTTCAAGCCCTACTGACTCAGGAATGTAGTTTCGTGCAATGTGGCGAGAGCCAGATATTGGGGCTTCCCAGATCTTCTTGATCGCTGCGGCGTCCATGCCGAAAAGCCCTTTGTAAACGTAGTTTGTCCACTTACCAAACTTAAAAGGGCTGTTTCCACCTTGCTCTGCGATCGCATATGCCCAGTCCCTCCTGGCAGGTTTACCTGCCTGCCTCGCCACCAGCCATTGCTGAATGCGCTCGCTGTCTTCTCGGGTATAGGTCTGTTTAAGAAAGGTGTAAGCCTCTGCATAGAGACCTTCAGCCGCGAACCAAGCTAAAAAGTCGATCAGGCCGTTCCTTGCTTTTGCCCTTAGCTTTCCGGGGTTTTTAGCCCAGTCGCTAGCCAAATCAACCCAATCAGCTGCTTCAATGACCTGATAGGTATTGCCGTCATTTCCGGAGATTTGGATCACCCTAAAAAGCCTGCCAGAAGGAAGCTTCAGGAACTTACCGGCTTTATTTGGATCACCCTCTTCGGGCGCTATTTCGACGACTCTTTGTACCAGCGTATTGACAGGGACATCCGTATGACGACTCATGGCACGATACCCTACGCCAATCGTGGGACGATTATGTCCGAACCCGTCAGGGTCGATAACGACTGCCCTGAATTCGCGGTCTTTGAATTTGATAGGAATGACCTGTCCAGATTCGAGCATAGTTCGTAGAGTATGAGTAGCTTCACTCAGAGAATTAAATTGTCATTGGGCTACCAGTCTGCACAGTGCAGGCTCAGCAGATAACCTAGCCCAGTCAGGTGTGCGCCATACGGGGAGCCTTTTTGGATCACCCTCTAGCCTTCGCTATGTCGGGCTTACAGGTATGGTGGTTACTTTTTTGGATCACCCTCTTGGTGAATGACCTGTCCGCTGATATCGGAAGATAATTTTGACCGCCTTTTAGATTACTTCGGACATTTTCCCATCTGAGAATTCTAGAATTCTCAGCTAGAGGCTTGCTCAATCTCTTGCAGAAGTGCGTCTATTTTTTCCCACAGCTTCTGGGTCGTATCTGATTTAGCACTGCTCTGCCGCTTGCGAATAGTTTTGAATCTTGCAAAAACCTGGTCTGCAATCGATTCTGGTTGAGAGGCAGTTGTTTCAGAGGAATGCTCCTGAGCTAGCTCCTTTACTAAAACCATGACATCTTGCTTCGTTAACCCAATAGCCTGCTCAACTAGTTCACTGTGTAGCTCTGGCTGCTGCCGGTTTAAGAGAACAGCATTTGTCGGTGATAGCTTACCGTCTCGGACGGCTTCCAAAATTTCAGGAGAAAGGTTTAGCATTGGCAATCGATTGGACACAAAGCTGGCCATCTTCATGCCAAACTCGCCTAAGATCTCAGAGACTAAGGAGAGTTCTTCCTCGCTGAAAATTCTAGAATTCTCACTTCCTCGCGAGTGAGCGTTCTTCACTTTATAAAGACCGGTCTTCACCTCTTCGATAGACATTTCTAGATGTAGCGATAGCAAGCTCAAAATACTTTCGGTTTGCTCAATAGGCGTAATTTCTTCATTGAGCAGATGGGCAATCAGCGCTGCCTCTAGTGCGATCGCATCGGTCATATCGCGAACAATTGCGGGAATAGATTCAAGCTCAAGCTCACAGCATGAACGCCATCGACGCTCTCCGCTAATAATTTCATACCGGCCATGCGTCCCAGGCCTTACCAGGATGGGCTCTAGAACCCCATGCTTTTCAATGGACGCTTTCAGCCTTTCCATCTTTTGAGGATCAAAGTACAGTCTGGGTTGCTTTAGTTTCCTAGGAAGCTGGAGCGGCTGAATATCTGCAACGGGTAGCTGAAACGATTGCCCTGAGAGTGATTTGAGGCTCTCGATTTCTTCTTTGAGCTGAGAGATGGTTTCACCCTCCTGGGCGAGTACGGCTCCGCTAAACATCTTCGTCATCGGTCGTTTACTAATGCGAGCCATCGTCCTAACTCATCTCCTTGATAACTTCGACAGCAATCTTTTCATAGAGCTGGTTATTAGGGTCACCTGCTCTATATAGACCCAGTGGTAACCCGGCAGCAGCGGCATTCGCGATGTAAGCATTATCTTTGATCGTTGGAAACATGCGAATTTCCATTTGCCGCATGATATCAGGTAGCCCTTCAATATCGGACAGTCCTAAGTTATCCCGGTGCATAGCCCGGTTTTTAGCGCCATTAGGAACGACTCCAAACACCTTGGGAGCGGGTTTCAAACGCAGCTCCGTTCGGGTCGCGCTAATCCATTCCAGCAGCTTAGCCATCGCGTCCATGTCTTTGTCTTCTGGCTTGAGCGTAATCAGCACGTCGGTGCTGGCAGACAACGCGGAGACGTGTAGCTGCTCAATCGTGCCAGGGCAGTCAATCAGCAAGACATCATGGGAAATAGGATGGTCTTCCAGGGCATCAGCAAGCAGATAGGCACCCCGCTTATCAAGCACGAGACGCTGGCTTGTTTCGGTCAGCGGTAGTCCCCCCAAGCAGGCATCTATCCCGTCAATGCGATCGCGCCAGACTGGAAAAAAAGGATAGTCTCCTTCAAAGTCCGAGCGCAGTACCCAGTCCATCGTTTTTTCATTCGGCGGATCGTCAAGGCCGCAGAAAAGAGTCAGCGAACCATTGGGATCGCAGCCGAACATCGCGACCTTTTTTCCCTTGCGAGCAAGCTGATAAGCAAGATTAACGGTCAGCGTCGTTTTTCCAACGCCGCCACTGTTAGACATGATCGAAATTATTTTTTGTGGCATCTTTTTCGTAGCGCATCTTCGAAGCCTGCGAGCACATACTACAGCAGACTCGCTAAGAATTCTAGGAATTTTCAAAAATGCAACCAAAATTGAGAATTCCAGAATTCTTAGCCTAAACAGGCTTTTGGTAGCGGTGCTGAGGAGGCAATATCCAATCCCTTGTAGATACGCTCTCTTGGAGCAACGATTAGGCCTGGCCAACCAGCTCAGTACCTGCAAGCTGACTTGACTCCTCTAGAGCAGCAAAACTTCGTAGGCAGTTTCTAGAACAAACTATCGTCAGCGTCAGCGCTTTCAAGTAGTTCATTGAAAGCATCTTCTGCCTTCTGCTCAACCGCTTGTCGGGTATAACGCTCAAGTAACCGGCGACTCGATGCACATCAGTTTGCGAGCATATTCTGGCTGCACAGCTCCCATCACCAAATGTGTGCCGAACGTATGCCGTAGCCAGCATGAGCCATCTGTTTGTCAAGACAAAAGCTACTTTGTAACCCCTTCTTCGGGTCGCTCTATACTGTTCGGCAGTTCGTAAGTAAAATGCGTTTTTGTTAAATTTCTAGCACTTCTGGGTGAGCTGCTAGCCAGTCATCAATCGCTAGAGAGATGATCGCGTTCATGCTGTCGCCGGTATTCATGCTGGCTAGCTTGAGCTGCCGGTAGCGGGTAGCCGTGCAGTCGTAGGTGATGCGGTGTGGCTTGCCTGCTGGCTGTGGAGAGCCGCGCCGTTCAGCCGTGCTTACAAACTTCCTGCCCGTAGTCGGAGAAGCTGTAGGAGACGTTGACACGTTGGATATGCCGCTCTGCTCTCTGCTGACGTTCGTTTGCTTCTCTACCATGTCTGAATGCTGATGAATTTTAGAGGACAAGGAGATCGCACTCTTCAGAAAGATAGTACGTCGCCCTGTCTCCATAGCTTAACTGTTTAGCCTGCCGCTATTCGCCAAAGCCGTTGAATGTAGCAAAATCCAAAAATACTTACGAACCCAATCTAGGCTTTCGAAGCCATCCCAACTAATCGTTTCAGTTTTAGATGTTAGGGCATTTCTCCAGCAGAACGCTAGGCTGCTTCAGACACTACCCACCTGGTAGATTCGACGGTGTAAGGCTTATTCTCCTGCCCATCTCCCGCATAATCACCAACCGGATTGTCTGGTGACCCAGGTCGTGGGCTGGGGGAAGTGATCTCCGGAGACGTTACTTCCTCTACCGGTGACAGCTTCCTTTCGTACTCGCCAATCCGTTTGGCACGATGCGAGATCGCCCGATTCAGCTTAGCGACCTCCTTCCCTACACGAATGCGCTCGCGATAGGTAGAAACCTCCTGCTTACTGACATAGCGGATGAATCCCCCGGCAGCGTCTACGAGCGCGTAATAATCATGCATCGCCTGTTTTTCAGACTTGCCCGAGAAAGCCGTCCCGCCCGACTTTTTAGTCGCGATGTACTGGCCGACGAGCGGCGCGGCGCTGTCTATTAACTGCTGGCGCTGACGCTGAAGCTCTCTCAGTTCGGCAGTTAGGGCATTAATTCTAGTATGGAGAGTAGCAGGTTTGAGTTTAGGCACTGGCTGAGCCTTGTTACGTGTTTCTGTATATACGTGTAGGCTTATTTTAGCTTATCTCCGCAAATATCCACCCAAAACCACTCATTTACTTACAAACTAAAGAACGATTCGAACGCAGGCGCAGCCAATGGGAGCAGGACTTCCATTTGACAAACAGCGCAGTCGAAAAGAAGAAGGTTCGTAAGTAAATAAGCATTTTATTAGCCGCCTACAGTCCCAGATGTAGCCCGCTACTCTCATCAGGCGAGACATGGAAGTAAGCTACTGCGTATCTATCGGCTGCCCATACAGCTCATCAAACGCCTCCTCCATCTTCATATCGAGCGCCCGGTCACTATAGCGAGCAAAGATTTTGTCAGAACTGATGCGCACCGCTCGCTTAGCCAAAATAGGGTTCATCCCCGCTGCTACCAAGGAGGTTGCAAAGGTGTGCCGCAACCGATGGGGATGGATGCCTTCTAGTTCGCTCACAGCGGCCAAATCCTTTATCAGCTCATACACCCCGCTGTAGCCCAAGCGCTGCCCTTTGCTGTTGTTCGACAAGCTAACGAACAGCGGTGCTTCTGGAACCGTCGGCAATCCAGTACGCACCATCCATCCTAAATAGCTATCGAGTGATATCGCCGCCTCTGGCTTCAGCGGCACCTGCCCATCGCTGCCCCACTTCGCGCCCCGTACCGTCAGCCGCCGTCCATCGTAATCCTCAACGTTGAGCTTACAGACCTCATTTGCTCTCAACCCATGGCTGAGCACCTGCAAGATCGCGCGGTCACGCACTTCTGACTCACCTCGATAGTGCAGCGCCTCAAAGAGCGCACTCACCTGGTCGTCTGCTAGGTCACTAGGAAGCTTGGCCGGTTCCTTCACCATCTCTATGGTCAGCGTCGGGTTGCGCTCAATGTAATCTTTGACTGTTAGCCACTTAAAGAAGCTCTTCAGCGTCGCGATCGCCTGATTAATCGTCCCCGGCGACAGCGCCCCCCCGCGCTTACTGGGCAGCGCCTTCAGATACTGCTTATAGCGGTCGATATCGCGGTGAGCTACCGCCTGCCAGGGCTTCTGAGCCCACTCATAGAACTGCCGTAGCTGCCGCTCATAGGCTTTGCAGGTATTGACCGATAGCTCGCGCGATCGCAAGAACTCGACGACACGCTGCCACTGCAAATCTGCGGTGACCGGCGCAGGGGCCACCGGCTCACCAATTTCGATAAATCTAGGCTGAGGATTTTCGCGAGCCATCGTTGCAAAAGCCTGCAAAAGCAGTCCCTATTTTTGAAACACCACCGAGCGGTAAAGCCATACTGCCCCTAGCCACCCCCGCTTCCCCTTGAATCCTACCCTAAATAAGTTCCCTTATATGGGTTACACTAAAAGTTACACTACAAATGTAACTGAATTGATTGAGGTACAATAAAGCCTGTCGTCATCAGCCTTTCAGCGACGACGCGCTTGTATAAAATTGAAGTGGCTTGAGATAGCTGCATATGGCTGAACCCAGAAAAACTGACTAGAGCCGCGCCCATGATTGAGAAAATCAGAATCGTCGATAGGGAAACCCTGCTCCCGCTGCCTGCGTATCCGCAGGCAGCAATGAGGCTGCAATCAGGCAGGCAGGTAGAGGTCACCGTGGTGGGTCAATCTCTGGTAGTGCAACTGCCGTCTGCTGAGCAACCGATTGCGTCTGAGTTTATCCAGGTCTTCCAAGGCGCGATAGAGAATCGCCGCTTCGCCTACGAAGAATTGGCTTAGTGGAGCGTGCTAGGGATCAGTAATGTCTTTACTATCTATTTGGAGGTGGGTCGATGCTCAAAAGCTATGAGGCAGTTTACGAAAACGGGCAGCTAACTTGGGTGGCAGAGCAGCCATCCGCCCATTCTGCTCGGGTAATCGTAACCGTGGTGGAAGAGGTGACACTTGCCCAACCGAAGCGGCGTTTCCCAGGCCCAATGGCAGGACAAGTCAGAATCTTGGGCGATATCGTTAGCCCTATTGTGGATGAGGAAGACTGGGAATGTCTGAAGTGATCGTGCTTGATACCCACGTTTGGCTTTGGCTAGTTAATGGCAACTTTGACAATCTTCCTGGCCCTTGGCGATCTCAGATTGAATCGGCTAGTCGCGTAGGCGTTTGCTCTGTTTCTTGCTACGAAATCGCGCTGGCTCATAGCCGAGGCAGACTAGCGTTACCTGGCAGCGCTCAAGAATGGTTTGCGAGTGCACTAGCGCCAGTGGGCATTGAGCTGTTTTCTTTAACGCCCCAAATAGCCAGCCGTGCGGTTGCTTTGGCATCCATTCACAACGATCCGTTTGATCGATTGATCATTGCGACAACGCTAGTTTATGGCGCAAAGCTAGCGAGTGTTGATGGCCTCATCTTTCGCTATCCAGAATTGACTGATCGGATTTTAAAACGAAATCTTGAGTAAGGCGCTGCTGGGATGTTTTGAGAACGGGAGTTGATAGGATGCCTCGTCGGGTTAACAAAAAGTGCGTAGACTGCGCTCAGCTCAGTGCAGCTCAAGCTCAACAGCTGCACGGGAAAGAAGGCGATGGCTGCTGGAATGAAAAGCGCTGTCCCCGCAGGCGATCCTATTACCGCAATCGGCGTGAAGTGAACGAGAACCGGCGATCGCTCTATCGGCAGCAGGTATCCACTGAGGAATCTGCCGGTGAGCAGGTAGAAACCGTATCGCTCCCAGTTGCCGAAGAATCAGCACCTTACGCCAACCTCTACATCTGGCGGGAGAAGCGGAAGGACGCGCCGGTTCATGCGATCGGGGTGTCTGTGTTTCAAAATGGTTCAAAAGTGCTGGAAGTGGAGCCAATTCACTGTGCGGGTTATCGCAAGCGGCAGCTAGAGCAGTATGTCCAGAAAGATGTGATGGGCTATCTAAAGGCCCGGTTCGGGATTACCTTCTTTGCCGACGAGATTCGCTTGGAGCCGATTGAGTGTCCGATTGCGGGATGTCCGTGGGGTGATCGGCTGGAGCAAAGCGAGGTCAGCAATGGTTGATGTGCGCCAGCTAGAGTTGAACCTGGAAGTCGCTTTTGACGAAGCTTCTGAGGTGCCTGAGGAAGCGGACTTACTGAGCCTTTGGGCACAGTTTGAGGGCGAGCTGGCAGGGTTGCCGCAGCGGGAGCATCTCAGAGTGGCAGGCGATATCTTGGTGAAGCTGGCAGAACTCTGCGAGACGAAGTCTAACGTGCTTTGGGAAGATTGGCAGGATGCACATAATGCCGAGGGGCCGGTGATGGGTGAGGGCTGGCTGCAAGGCGTGACCCGCCAAACGCAGGAGCTGGATTTTTCGGAGCTGGTGCAGCGCTCTTACCGTTCGGGCGATCTCCCGAATGAAAACAAGGCGGATGAGGATTCCATCGCAGGCAATGTCGAGAAGCTATCGGTTTTAGATATGATTGACGCGCTAGAGGATGACGATCTCAAAAGTCAGGCACTGGCTGTCTCTCATGCTGAGAACGTATCGGACTGGGTGAAGGCTTTGGCCGATAAGCAGTCCGAGTCGCCGCAGCGATTGGTCGAGCTTCAGCAGCAGTTGCAGATGCCGCTGATTGAGGTGTGGATCGCTGCTTTGCTAGGAGGGTTCTCGCTGGAGCAGCGAGGTAGCTTTTATCAAACTCAGGAAGTTTGGGTGAGTGGGTGCAGGTGAGGATTGAGTATGGAGTATCAGATAGATAAGTGGAAGCGACAAGACTGGCACAAAGGAACTAGACATTATTCCTGCGAGGTCAGGCAGAACCTGTTTGGGCAATGGGTCGTGCTGCGTCGCTGGGGGCGGGTGAGTACGAAGCAGGGGCAGTCACGCGAACATTTGTGCGATCACTACGAGGAAGGTTTACAGGTCTTTGAGGCAGTTGAGAAACGGCGGGCAAAACGGGGCTACAGCGCTTGGTGAATAACGCTACTATGCGACAGGGCCAAAAACGAGATTCAGAAAAAGCTGATTTCAAGATAAAAGATATTGGATAGAGACGAGAACAATTAGTCCGATTGACACCACCATGATATTCGTGACTCCGTGCAATAGCTAATTCAGCAACTGACGAAATCTAGAAAAACTTCGTCAGCCAGTGGCAGTATTCCGAAAAAATGCTTGCATAGAAGACCAAAGACGGCATGTTTTCTATGAAAATGGTTGGAGCCTCCGTCTGCCGTTTCTCCGCTCCCAGATTGGCTCTCACAATTTAAATCAGACTAGAGTGTCAGTTAGCGCCAGGCTGCGCCGGACGAAAGGAAAATATTTTCAGGACTTCTGACGCTATTGAGCTAGCGTCACCTGTGTCAGCTTGTGTGCTTAATGCTAGCAGAGGATTGTTGAGCATTTGCACAAGCACTCCCAAGTTTTGTCTTACTAGGGCGTCGGCGTTTATCGCGACCCAGCCATCTGCTGTTAGCTGGCGCAGCTCAAAGTGCAGGTGGGGGCCAGTAGAGTTACCGGTGCTACCGACTAATCCGATCACATCTCCTTGCTTCACCCGTTCACCAGGCTCTACCAAAAGCTGCGATAGGTGAGTGTAAAGACTTTCGAGGTCTTCGTTGACCCCTAGCCGAGATACGTGCAAAAACGACCACATCTCGCTCAAACCATTGTAGATAAAGAATTTCAGAGAGATCGGAAATTAGTGATTTAGCAGAAATCTGAACGAACTGACTACAGTAGAATAGGCGTTACAGGCTACTGTGAGCGAAATTACATGTATCTCGGCCAGAGGTCTATTCCTTCTGGCCCCACTTGCTTGCGCCATTTTACTAAACTGGTCGGATGACAGGGCACCTCATGTTGAAATACCGCCTCGCCGCAGAAGTGCTGCCAGTATGGATTCTCTACCCACTTAGCCACCACACTCTCGTCGCTTTCGTCATACAAAGCTTTCAGGTAGTGCAACCCCACCATCAGCCGAGTCGGCAGTGCCGGTCGCCCGCCCTGGGGCTTGGCGACACGACCGAACTTGTCCTCAAACGACTGCCAGTCTATCGATTCGGTGAGTTGCACCAGCGGGTGACTCAGGTTCAACTGACGAGCCAGCGCTGAAAGCGGAGCGTCATTTTTTGAGGTCGATGAGGATGGCTTCATTTTGCAAGCTTTTTTCGGCAGTAGCGACTTATCTGGCAATCCTATCGTGCCATCTATTGACTGAAACACTTATATAGCTCCGCTTAGAGCAGTTCTTCAGGGACGACTAGCTATCAGTGACTGGCTTGATAGCTATCAAGAGGATCTCTTAGATTTATTTGCACCGGCCAAAAACCGGTTGCCGTCCTACAGCACGATACGGCGGGTCTTGCTGAACTTAGACTACGAAGCCTGCAGCCAGTGTCTGGCCAAGTTCTTTGAGATTGAGCCGTTGGCAGGTGAAACGATTGCACTAGATGGCAAGGTTCTGAGGGGTTCATACTTGCTAGATACTCCAACAACGACAAAATCTCATCGAGCCATCCAGTTGGTCACTGTCTATGTCATAGAAAGGGGCTTGATTCTTCCGATTCAACCGGTAGACAAAAAGAGTAATGAGATTACTGCCTTGCCACCGGTACTCAAGACATTAGCCCATCGGGGAGTGGTCTTTGCCTTTGATGCCCTCAACACCCAAAAAAACGTGTCAGCAAATTATTGACTCTGGCAATCACTACTTAGGCGCGCTCAAAGGCAATCATGGCAACTTCTTCAAAGCACTCAAGCAAAACTTTCAGGCTGAAGCTCACATCAACTCGGTAGAAACAGGTCATGGTCGGGTGGAACGACGCACCGTCTGCCTGTGTCGTGACATCGAATCGTTACCTGATGCCCATTAGTGGGCTGGGCTGAAGACAATTATCAAGGTCACGAGCTATCGGCACATTCTCAAAGGCCAACATATCCTTATCAAGAAACCTGCCATCCGCTATTACATCAGCTCGTTAGAAGAATCGGTTGAATCCTTTGCCAGGCGGATTCGCGAGTACTGGCATATAGAGAACAAAGTTCATTATGTGCGTGATGTGACACAGGGGGAAGATGCCTCCAGAATTCGAGTGCAGCCTTTGCCCAACACCTTTGCGCTAGGCTCGTAATCTATCCCTCAATTTGTACCGTGACCATGGCTTTGACAATATGGCTCAAGCTCAACGCAAAGCTGGGCAGGGACTTCATTTGCTCAAATCTCTCTTTAGAATGAAATAGCCCTGAAAATATGACAAAGAACAAATGTACTATCAAACTTGGCTTCAGCAGTGAGTCTCGACTGTCTCAATCTGGAATTTACCTTTTCGGGGGGTTGTCGGGTAGAGAGGACTCCTCCAATACTTAGGTCTGCTTTGTGTTCCCTGTTGCTCTCCCCTTTCGGTTGGAGAGTGTCACAAGATTCGACCTTATACCGTTGAGAGCCTCCCCCCCACAGAAGCCTGCCTGCGGTTTTCCCGCACAAGCCTCTTCATACAGTCTTTCCTCAGTTCGGATAGAGCGACACCAACCGTCTGGGACGCGGTAGAGGATACTTTTCTCGATACCGAATAAACGTTGCCCATGTAAAGCTACGCCTTTGACTACGGCGATTCAGCCACTTGAACAGAATCACATGGGCCTTCTGTTCAAAGTTAGACAGGGATTGACTGTTGTCAGTCACTCCAAAGTAATTGAAGTGGCCTTGCAGCTTTTGCCCTACGACCTTCCATATCAAGGGTAACCGATACATACTACGAGCCTGACGGAGCCAGTCATTCAGCTCTACCAAGGCACGACGAAACCGTTTCTTTGAGGTCTTTCGTTTCAAGCGAACATAGCCCTTGCGGCTGTGGCCCCAGTAATGGGTCAACCCTAGGAAATCAAAGGTTGGTGGACGCTGTCCGGTCTGAAAACAGTACCGGGCATAGCGCTTACCACAGGCCAGCAGGTGGGTTTTATGCTCATTGAGACGAAGGCCGTATTTCTCCAGCCGTCGTGGCAGCACCCGCATGAAGCGGTGAGCATCGTCTTCTCGTTCAAACATCAAAATGGCATCATCGGCATATCGGATAATGGCACAGTAGCCTCGGCAGTGATTGCTCACCACTTCGGTAAACCATTTGTCCAACACGTAATCCAGGAAGATGTTGGCTATCACAGGC